>CAZGJC010000053.1:0-2061 GCA_964526505.1 uncultured Clostridium sp. | reverse complement strand
AGCGGAGAGCAAATCAAAAAAAGATACAGAGAGAAGGGTGAGCGGAAAAGATGAAGATAGAGCGGAAGAGCAAAGAGAGCAGGTTAGAGTTTTTCAGGGATTTATATCAAGAGGCACAGGTTTACTCTGTCGGAACAACGGAGAAATTAAAGCAACACAAAGCACAATACAAAGGAAGTTTATCAATAGACAATTCATCAACCGACGCCACTCAGGTACGGAACATCACGTATGAACTTGTGGAGTCGCAGGTATCGGGTTACATACCCGTGCCGTCGGTCTCGCCGATTACGCACAGCGACGCAGGGGAGAGGAGAGCGAAAAGCATAGAGACGCTACTCAAAAACAAGAGAGACGAACTTCCTTTTGAGCGTATGAACGATCTTGACGAGCGGTTCAATCCGATATACGGGGCATCCGTATGGCTTATTGAGTGGGACAACTCCATAATCACGCACAACACGGTGGGAGACGTGAGAATAAGTTGCATCTCTCCCTTGAAATTTACAGGTCAGCCGGGAATTTACGACGTTCAGGACATGGAGTACTGTTTTATAAAGTTCGACACGACGAAGGACGACATATCACGCAAATACGGAGTTTCTCTCGAAGTGGCAAAAGAGACCGAAAACGAGACGAGTGCGGACGGCAAGACCGCAACGCTTTACGTTTGCTACTACAAGAACGAAAGTGACAAGGTTTGTCAATTTGTTTGGAGCGGTGACACGGTTTTGCTTGACCTTGACGACTACTATGCGAGGAAGCGAACGATATGTTCGATTTGCGGAAAGAAGAGGGGCATATGTGTTTGCGAAAAACCCGCATTTTCCCTCAAAAACGAGGATTACGAAGAACTCACAAGGGACATTCGTCTATCCGACGGCAGTATTAT
This sequence comes from uncultured Clostridium sp., assembly GCA_964526505.1. GTDB lineage: Bacteria > Bacillota > Clostridia > Oscillospirales > CAG-272 > SVTX01. The sequence goes on along the minus strand of CAZGJC010000053.1, from coordinate 1,169 downwards.
TTCCGCAAAAAGCGTTGAGATAAAAGACGGATATCCCGTAACGGAGTTAAGGCAGAGTCAGGCTATCGGAGAGGACGGCGATCCTTTATTTGAAATTTTACCCGACGGAAGTGCAAGTCCCGTTATGGTTGAGGTGGAGGTGCCGAAAACGATACCGACGAGGTTACCGTTTTACGTACCCAACACTTTACCCGTGGTAATACGGAAAAACACGTCGGAAGAGGACAGTTTATTCGGTCAATCGGACTGTGAATTCATACGTCCGCAACAGCAGGGGATAAACAAACTTGAAAGCAGGATACAGGAGAAGTTAATGGGTGCGGGGGTTTATCCCATTGTTCCCGACGACATAAACGTTGAACTTGACAACAGCATATTCAAGAAAGTTTTTCGTGCAAGGCAGAACAACTACGGGTTATTCGGTCGCATTGATTTACAGGTTGACATATCAAGGGACGTAATGCAATCCGAGAGGTTATACGATCAGGCGAAGCGTATTGTGGGAATATCGGATTCTTTTTTGGGTCAATCGGATTCGTCGGCGGAAAGCGGAAAAGCGAAGCAATTACTTATTCAGCAATCGTCGGGGCGTCTTGATTCGAAACGGAGAATGAAAAATGCGGCGTATGCGGACATTGACAGGATTGTTTTTGAATATTACTTGGCGTATGCGGACGAGCCACGCCCCGCAACTTACCGTGACGCAAGCGGAAATTTACAGAACGTGACGTTCAACAGGTATGATTTTATAAATCGTGACGATGCGGGGGAATACTATTACGACGACAGGTTTGTATTCTCGGCGGACGCTTCGACCGACATCAGCACGTCAAGGGAATTACTTTGGTCTGAAAACAGGCAGAATTTTCAAGGCGGAGCGTACGGAGATCCGTCACTTATCAAGACGCAACTCATATTCTGGCAGAATATGGAGAAAGCCCACTATCCGTGGGCAAGGGAGAACGTTGAGAGGTTAAGGGAAGAGATAAGGAGGAGTGAAGTTTCTGTTAAAACAGAAAGTGTATAAAGAGTTTTTTTCTTCTGACACTTTCTGTCTGCGTCAACAGAAAGTGTTCAAAGAGTGTTTTGTTTTTTACGACACTTTCTGTCATCAGCAACAGAAAGTGTCCAAAGAATGCCGTTCAAGGGGAGACAACTTGAATTGTGAA
>CAZGJC010000052.1:0-2301 GCA_964526505.1 uncultured Clostridium sp. | reverse complement strand
AACAGATTTCCATAGATTAACGATTACAAACAGTCGTAACGGTAAACGTATCGACTGCGGAAATTTGCATGAGCTTTATCGTAAGTAAGGAGGGTTTTGAAATGTATAAAGTTAACGGTGTTGAATATGATTGTTGGAGCAGTAAAAATCAAAAGATTTTGGAAAGACTTGTACAGAACGGAGTTTATTGTTGCATGACGTCCGAAATGGAATATATGTTGTCCAAAGTTTATGATTATGATGACGACAATCCTTTTGATGAAAGTGATTTAGAAAAGTTTCTGGTTATTCATTGTCCGGAATGTGGATGTACGAGCGGTTTTGAAGAACTTGAGGTTTCGCAACTTGAAGATGAAAGTTTTGAATCGGACGATGATACTTTCTACTGTCCGTCGTGCGGCAGGGAATATACAACTCTCGAAGAAGCAAGAGATTGCTGCTCTAATGATATAGTTTACAGATGTACTGATTGCGGCAAAGTTTTGGACAATTTTGAATACAACAATTTGGAGTCCGAGCCTGAAGAAATTTTCGAATGGTGGGCTGTTGCAAATTGGTTCGGTGATAAACTTGAGGAACAGGGTTGTGTCGTGATTAAAGGTTGGGGTAAGTCCTACTGGGGCAGAACTACAACAGGGCAGTCAATAAGTCTTGACGGTTGTATTGCTAATATTGCAAAGGATATGAAGATACTTGACGGTATGGAATATTGTTGGGATTGAGGTGCACAGGATGCGTAAGAAATTGATTGGTCGCAAGCATTTTGAAGGCATTATTGATATTACAGATCCCTGCTATGATAGAAATGTATGGTGTCGAATGAACGCTACTGTAAAGTCGGGAGAATATGATTGCAGAGTTTGGTACCAAAAAGAAAAATATGAACTTGATGGCGAAATAAAGGAGTATCGAACGGTTGGCATAATTGGTATATATTTGGATGGCATTATTCCGTACCCAAGACAAATGGAATTAATTGGCGAAATCGGTGTTGATGCCGGGCTTGCCGGATTCTTTATGAATAAGCCTGATTATAACGATGATGAATGGCACGAGTTTTGTGCATCTATTCGCAAAGGCGATGCTTGGATTAAGGACGAGGGTTTTTTTAGCCGCTCCGGTCATGGTGATGGTGAATATTATGTATATGCATGTAAACAAGAGGGCGAAATAACCGCACTTGAAATTCGATTTGTGTAAATAGGAGGTTTTATGGCAAACTATAGGGCGACAGAAATGGATATACCGATCGGTAAAAACAAACTGCTGGTGATAGAAAAGAATTATTACGAAGGAAGCGTTGAAATGCGTATATACATACAAGAAATATCGACGGGTGTTGGATTGCAGAATGTGGCGTTAATAAGAAATTCTGAAAAATCTGTAGAATGTCTTATATGGGGCGATGCGAATAATGAAGATTTTACGGACAGATTTATAATAGATTTCTAAGTACGGGAGGTATAAATGAAACATATTAAGGGTGACATTTTTGAAAGTAACGCCGATGTAATTTTGAACCTCGTAAATTGTTTTGACGACATGGATGTAGGTTTCCCCAAATTGATTAAAGAAAAATTCCCTGTTGTGTACGAATATTACGAATTTTGGCGTCAAAGTCCTTATTTGAAACCGTTAGGGCATATACAACTTGTATATCCGCACAAAGACAATTTTCAGGTAATTGTTAATATGTATGCACGAAGCAAATTCGGCAAAAGGTATTATACAGAGTACGTTGCATTGAAGAACTGCCTTGCCGAAGTTAATAATATGTTTGAGGGCTGTACCGTTGCAATTCCTTGCTATATGGGTTATTGCGAAGCGGATATGAACTGGTTTTTTGTTTCGGAAATGATTGAAGATACACTGACCGATTGCAACGTTGTAATATACGAATAGAAAAATTGTGATATAATTTACTTAAGGAGCAACCTGAACTTGTTGCCTTATCGGCGAACAACTACACGACGTATTACGATCTTGCGAGTCGTAACTTTTGTCGTTGCTTTGACCTTGATGTGAATCTTAGCCATAAAGCGACCTCCTTTCAATATACCACCCTCCTAAAAAGATAGGCGCCGTTGTTGGTAAACGGTTTTCGAATGAGTTATATTGAAAGATTTTTCGGTATTCGGGTTGCTCCTTAAGTAAATTATATCACAAAAAATGGCAAAATGCAATAATTATGCGGCAACGTGAACGAAAAATGTAGATATACAGTTTGCACTTAAAAACGCAAAATTCGTTTTTAAGTATTGACTTTTTACGTTTTTAATGCTATAATATGCATGTAAAGTA
>CAZGJC010000051.1:0-2584 GCA_964526505.1 uncultured Clostridium sp. | reverse complement strand
CCTGCTGCCCTTCGTTTTATGCCTGCACTTGCTCGGCGGCAAGCTCTTCTTTTATTTGACGCTCTAAATTGTGACGGAGAAGCAGAGCGGTATCCGAGAACAGATCTCGATCGCCCGATTCAAAAACCGACACGAAATACTTATTTGCTTTAAACTGTTGATAATACGGTTCAAGCGACTTGCGGAACTTCTCGTCCCGTGCCTCGCTTCGAGTGAGCCATATGTCAACGGTTTTTTCGTTGTGATGCACATTCATCTCCATATGACTCCCTCCGTTTCAATATTGTTTTTGCTTTTTTGCGTAAAAATATCCGTTGATTTGTCTGCGGTCTTGCTGATTGCAGAAAGAATAAATTCAAATAACTCCTCCTTTTAAGGCAAATTTTACCCAAGTCCAAGGCTATGTTGTGTGTGCCCCGTGACCGTCTGTTAGGCTGTGCCTTGTATGTATAGCCCGAAAGCTATGTGAGCAAGACCGTATTATTACTTTTTTCATTATGGACAAGGCGGAGGAGGAAAATACAGATCCTCCGCCTTGCTGCTTTTTCTTTGTTTTGCGGTGTAATTATTGATCAAAGCCAAAGTCCGTATTTTTGTTTTTCTTCCTGCGGATCATTGGCGGAATAATAAATAAGCGCTTTCGGTTCGACCTTGATGCCCATCATTTCCAGCATCATTACGGTCATTTTGTCAACCTGTTGATCATCTATGGGTGGTGTGAATCTTTCTTCATATTCTGTATTTGCGACCAAATCTTTAAATTCGTCTGATGTCAAGTCATTCTTTGGGTTTTCGTGATATAAGTGCTCGTATGTCAAGCAGGCGTATTTATCAATCTCAGCGGACAAGACATTTTTGTAATATCCTGTCATTTCAAAACCTCTTCTAATACCGCCTATTCCGGCACATAAATCTATCGTTCTTAATGGCATGTCAGTTTCTCTCCTTTAAGGCGCATTCTACGATATCTGCACATTGCGCCGTGTTCTTTTTAATTTCATTTCCCCAAAACCGAAATACTGTCCATCCTTCAGATTGGAGTTTGGTTGTTACCTCATTATCTCGCTCTATATTCCGTTCAATTTTGGGTATCCAAAATTCTTGATGGGATTTAAAGTCGTTTTTTCGTTCTTCCCAGTTGTATCCATGCCAAAATTCACTGTCACAAAAAACAGCGATTTTCTTGGCAATAAAAACAATGTCAGGTTTCCCAAATACTTTTTTTGAATTTTTTTGGTAGCGTAATCCTCGTGACCAAAGTTCTTTACGCAAGAGCACTTCAATTTCAGAATCTTTATTTTTAACAGCTTGCATATTCTTTCGTCGTTGTTCAGGTGTGTGTTTATCCATGTTCTTTGTTATCCGATATTCTTATAAATATATTTCCGATGCCCGCTTAAAGAGCAGTGCATATTTCCGAAATCACATCAATATTTCACTTCTAAGGTTTCAATTTAGTATATGTTTACCTTAACACTTCCAAATACTGATCTAATCTCTTATTCAGATATTCCGCAAACAACCTTATCATCTCGGAGCGGTGATCGAATGCGTCGTAATACCTCATTCTGTCGGTAAACTTGATGTCAATGGGCGGGTATCCTGCTTTCATTAGTTCGAGGTTGACTATCAGGCGTCCGGTCCTGCCGTTACCGTCGATAAATGGGTGAATGGACTCAAATGCAATATGCAGATCGGCGAGTTTTTCCACGATGTTACGCTCGTCGGTTGCGTACTTCTGCACAAGTTCATTCATTTTCGGTTCAATGAGATACGGTTGGACGGGTTCCTGCTTTGCCCCCATAATGCGAACGGGGACTCTGCGGTAGACGCCACGGTCGAGCGGTTTGTCCGCAAGGACGAGGGTATGGATCTGCTTGATGACCGATTCTGAAAGGGGAGTGCGCTCCTTGACAAGGTCACAGATGAAATAAAACGCATCTTTGTGACCGACCGCCTCCATATGATACTTCAACGGTTTTTGATCGATAGTCAAGCCCCTGAGCACCATATCGGTCTCCCGCAGGGTGAGAGTGTTGCCCTCGATTGCGTTGGAGTTGTAGGTATATTCGATCATAAAGTCCTCGTTCAGCCGTGCCACCTCGCCTTCGGTAAGCGGTCTGCAACCGTCGAGTTCCTTTTTCTTTTTTTCGATTTGGGCAAGAAGGGTTTCTTTTCCGCGAATGCGTCCATCGGCGGGTTTGGGAGCGTTATCGGGAATAAACCAAAGTTTACCCTCACGCCACGCACCGTCGATCTGTCCGTTTATGCAAAGGGTGCGGACACGTCGGTCGGAAATACACCATTTCTCGGCGGCTTGCTTTGTCGTCATAGCCATTATTTATACCTCGTTACGTTGAAATTTCGAATTTTTATAATATACCAATATAAGTATATCACATTTTCGGTATAAATTCAACTGTTTTCGGAATAATATTTTTGAATTTGCGGAACAATACGCAATTTTCTCTTGCAACTTAAGACTTGCACACGTTGTTCAAATATTCCTCAACATTAACGTAGTGTATACCGTTCACATCCTGTGTTGCTCCGCGGTAGAGAACGTATTTACCCGTGATCGTGC
>CAZGJC010000050.1:0-3099 GCA_964526505.1 uncultured Clostridium sp. | reverse complement strand
CGGATATTTTGCGAATAATTCTCCTCGTGCTTTTCCTTCGAGGAATTGTAATTTCAAAAACATTGCCACTTTATGACCATTTTTTACGGTTTCAATCGCTTTCTCAACGAATTTTGATGCATATTTGAACGGCGGATTTGTGATAATATCGCCGTCAAATTCCTTGTCGTTTGCCAAGAAATCAACGCCGCCTTGTCCGTATCCTCTATCAATCAAGTCGGTTGCTTTTACATCATAACCATGTTCTTTAAATACTTCTGCTAAATGTCCTTGTCCGCAAGCACATTCCCAGATGTTCAGAGAAAATGTTTCAAGTTCAAGCAACAATTCCGCCGCTTTAGGCTCTGTGGCGTAAAAGTCGTTCGTTTCCCTATCTTTGCCTGTGTGGTTTGACGCACCTAATGTTTTGAAAACGCTATTCTTATCGCCAACCCAATCTTTGGTTGCTGTTTTTGTTTCCATTAATTTTTCTCCCGTCTTTATCGAATTTCCGGTGATAAACTCGCATTTCAACTTCCTGTTGCTTACCTTCGTTAAATGCGGTTTTATAATCTCCCGTCAAATATCCTGTGACACGTCTTAATCTGCGAATATCGCCGCATCCGCACATCGGGCAATTGTCGCCGATTTCGTCCGTATATCCGCAGTTTGTACACATATCATTTGGGACATTTACGGCAAAGTACGGTATATCCTTGTCCATAGCATAATTAACAATCGTTTCCAAGCCGTCTATGTTGTTCTTTACACTGCTATCCAATTCAACATAAGTAATACACCCTGCCGAGCTATACCCCGTCAATTGAGACTCTATATCGATTTTCTCAAACGGGTTCACTTTCTTCCATACAGGAACGTGCATTGAATTCGTAAAGAATTTTTTATCCGATACATTAGGAATAATTCCGTATGTGTCTTGAAATTTTTTCATTGCGGTAAAACATAAATTTTCAGCCGGAGTAAAATATACACCAAAATTTAATTTATACCGCTCTTTGAACTCCGCACACCTATCTTTGAACAACAGCTCTATTCTTTTTGCAAGCACCATACCACGTTCTGTTGTGTGATCACAGCCTATAAGAATTTGGAGTGTCTCAGCCACACCCAATTGACCAACCGCCAAAGTTCCGTGTTTCAGAGCCGAACGAATTTCTTTACCGTCGTATCCTTCCATAACTCCGTTTTCGTACATAAACTTAGCGGATTCGGGAGATTGGCTGCAAATCCAGTTAAATCTTTCAATTAGCATATCTTTCGCTTCATGAATTTTTACATCAAGCAAACTCATAAAGTCTTCGACAAGGTGTTCTTGAGAAAAATTATCACCTTTGTCGCCTGTAAATTTTTGCTTACACTTCATCGCCAATGTCGGCAAAATTATCGTTACGGGGCAAATGTTGCCTCTGCCGTCTTTTAATTGACCTAAGCCGTTTATGTCGTAACCGTTTGCAGTACGACAATTATAACTATACACACCACTTACTTCAAAGTGGTCGCTTTCAGTCTCCACATCATAGCTAAATTCTTTCATATCGGGAACTATCAGAATTTCGTTTATTTCGCCATTTGTATGATTACGATTTGTTATGCTTTCAACATAATTGTCAGTTTTCTTTCTTGAGACAATAAAACCCAAAAGTTCTTTAGTCGGTGCAAATTCAACTCTATATCGGATTGCATTTGAATGCTTTTTTGAGTAATGATTTTGGTATACTGCACATGGCATACCGCACGATTGTGCCAATGCCATCTGTTGCAATGCAAGTTCTTTATTAGTAGAACCGATTTGCACAACAGCACCACCATGAGTTGTATGATTAATATATCCATCTGCATCAATCATACCTGCAAGAAAACTTAATTTTGGATTTCTATTCCAAGAAAACACTTCATTGGGAATATGACGCCTTGCTTTTGTAAGTCCTTCAAATCTTGTCGACAAATAATCAACAATTTCATTTACACATCCTTCCGAATAAAGATCTTTGTAGTTTCCCCTTTCTCCTCTGTGTCTTTCTATAACTTTAACTTTGCTTCCAAAACATTTATTCATTCTGTCAATGTATGCGTTTGCAATATCGTTTTCTGTGTTAAGAGCTATTGACGAACACACTTGACCATTATAACACCCGTCACACAATATAAAGCCGAGAAGCCACGCCTTATCACTATCGAAATCAAATAGTTCTTCGCTATATTGTTTCGGATTGATCGTTACAGCATCTCCTATACGCAGTTCGTCTGCACGAAGTCTACCCCTATCTGTGTGAAACGGATGGTCTGTTGTACAAAATAAAGAACGACCATGTGATATTTTTACATTTAGCCAGTCCGTGCTTGTGTTGCGAATTACCTTTTTTACTTTTACAAAACCATCCTTTGTATCATAAATTTGGACATGGTTTACATTCATATATAAATTATCGTTATTTCCACACATTTGTTGTTTAACAACAAAATAATCCGAAAGCCTATTCCACATCCGCTTAAACGATTCCACGTACAAATTGTCATTAAATTTATATGTAACGATCTCATTCCCCTCTACACAACCCATAGTAGACGTATATGTTCTCGGATCGTTTCTATCGTAACCCTCGTTACCACTCCAATCGACATTTACATAATTCGGATACAACCTTTGAGCCGTAGACCTTAATGCAAGTCGATACAAATCATAATTCGGATCTCCTTCCTTTCTATTTATTCCTTTCATAAGCTGAAAAATACCACAAGGGAATATGCTTGTTTTATGTAATTTTCCTATACCGTTAATAGAAGTTTGTAACAATGCTTTTGTTACCATTCTTCCCTCCGGTTCTGTGCAGGTTCCGTAGTTTATTGATGAAAACGGTAGTTGATTACCGGAGCGTGATTGTAATGTATTTAGGTTATGATACATTCCTTCAACCGCCTGATTTACCTCACGCTCTGTCATTTCCATCGCATACGAATAAACCTGCGGGATTGCTTTATAATATTCGTCGACAATCGACATTTCGTGATTACATTTTTTGAAAAACTCGTCAAGACAATGGTCATTCGGTGTATCTATATGAGGAGATACCCACCTCATGCCGTCAATATAATGCTTGT
>CAZGJC010000049.1:0-3327 GCA_964526505.1 uncultured Clostridium sp. | reverse complement strand
TGGTGGAGATGAGGGGAATCGAACCCCTGTCCAAAAACCTCTTGATATGACTTTCTCCGGGTGCAGTTTATCGTTTAATCTTTTCTCTCCTAACGCCGACAAACAGGCTTTCGAAGAAAGCAACCGTTTTATGCGTGACAGGCTCAACGGTAAAACACCTGTTCACGTTCACCGCCAAAATGACGCTCAGTCCCGAGTTGCGGTAATCTCGGGAGGAACGGATGGTCCGCAGACCACGGCACTGCCAAGAGACTTATCCCTTACGGGTTAAGCCTTAGGCAGCCATAGCAACTGTATTGTTGTCGTTTATTTTTTAAAGTTTGAGCAGTTTAAGAGATTACTCGGCTCTACCCGCTTATCATACCTCAAAATCCCTGTCGAAACCATTACACCCCCGTGTAAACGGATATCTCCGTTTGAATTTCAAAGTGGAGACAAAATCAATATCTGTCTTTCATCTTTCGTTCAATCTCCCTGTCTGCGTCACGTGACGCAATTGACTCACGCTTATCGTAAAGTTTTTTACCTCTGCAAAGTCCAACCTCAACCTTAACACGTGAACCGGAAAAATAGAGCGAAAGCGGTATAAGTGACATTCCCTTTTGTGCCACTTGACCGTAAAGTTTAAGTATCTCACGCTTATGCATAAGCAGTTTGCGTGGACGGAGAGGGTCTTTATTGAAAATATTGCCATGCTCATAAGGACTTATATGCATGCCGACAACAAAAATCTCACCGTTTTTTATATCGCAGTAGGAGTCTTTTAAATTCACGGAACCCGCACGGACAGATTTAACTTCCGTACCGAAAAGTTCAATGCCGGCTTCATATTTTTCATCCACAAAATAATCGTGCCACGCTTTTTTGTTTTGAGATATAATCTTAACCGACGCTTTTTTCTCTGACATATAAAAACTCCTTTCCATGATTTTACCTATTAATTATACATTTTTTGATTGCATATGTCAACACCTGCGAAAGAATAATTTTCCGACAAAAAAGCCCCCCTCAAAATTTTTGAAGAGAGACTTTTTATATTCAGCAACCGCCGCAGAATTTTTGTTTTGCCGTATCTATTTTTTGTGCTTCGACCGTAGACGTCGGATACCAACCTTTTTGTGACATTTTCGAATAAATTTGATTTTGCATAAGCAAACATTCGTCGAGTGCCTGTGAAAAAGCCGTGTGAACGGCAGGCGTTGCCGACTCAATAGCACCGTGCATCATAAGGTCACATTCTCCCTTTACGTTGAGTAAAATATTTTCCATTATCTGCTTGTCCTGCATACGTTCCCCCTTAACCTAACAAACCGTAAAATTTATTAAAGATTTGCTCGTGCTTTTGTGCGAGTTGAGTTGTGAAATTTTTAAGTTCCGCATCTTCCAATTTGTCTGACGAATCCGAACACGTCGCTTTAATTTGCACTTGATGACCGAGTGCGTCCTCAATATAAAGTAATTCTTTCGGTGACATATCGTACCATCCTTTCTTTTTTTACATAGAAATTATGTACGCAAAAAAGACGGTCTATTCACATAGACCGTCTTTTTTATGGTGCCGGTGATCGGGGTCGAACCGATACGGTATCGCTACCACCGGATTTTGAGTCCGGCACGTCTGCCAATTCCATCACACCGGCATATGAGTCATCGTCATGACTCATACTCAAAGAGTATATCACAAAACTTGCGTTTAGTCAATACCTTTTTTAAGTTTTTTATTATGATTTTGCAATCATCCCGCATTTTTTATCTTGTCGCTTATCAATTGCTCAACGTCTCCGATTGATACGCCGTACACCGTTGCAAGTTCGCTGTATAATGCGTGCTTCGCACGTTTTTCATAATCCGCATCGGTTTCACTCAAACGCTTCTTGTTTTTCAGCAAATCATCTCTTCTTGCATGTACGGTTTTGATAATTCCCACGTACTTTTCAAGTTCGTAACTTGCAAACGCACTCTTATAAGCGTCTCTTCTCGCACGCTCGTTCTCAACCTTTAACAAATCTATCGACGGAATGTTGCGAATAAATTCCTCAGCATCCTCAATAGTTATCAATTCCCTGACTTTCGGATTGTTCACAGGCGTTACAACTATGTTACATTCCGGTTCATATACGGGAACAAGCACGTAAAAAAGCCTGTCATCCGCTTTGTCCACGGGCGAATTTGTTGTATTTTTTACAACGTAAACCCCCTGATTTTCGTAAACAACACGATCTCCGATACTAAACATACTCGTCCTCCCGTTATGATATAATGCAAAAACCAACAAGGTTTATAACCTATTTAATTATAGCACATCTCACAAAAAAATGTAATAGTCAAACTACACAAAAATTCACACATATTTATATTTATGTAATTTTTTCATAACATTTGAAAGATTTTTAAAACATCATATCCTAACTTATGACGTCAAATTACAAAAAGCCTCAAAATGTGACCCGATTTTACCAACCGTCATATAATATTAGTGGCGACATTGAGTCGTTATAACAAGAAAAGGAGAACTTATAAATGAACTTCAATAACGTTGGAGGAACTTACAACCCACGACAAAACGTCCGCTCGGGACTTTATAACGAAAGCGTAGGTTCTGTACTGCCACGCTCGGATTTTTCACCGTCGGAAATAAATGATTTACCAAACGTACAGAGAAACAATATATCCCAAACGTGGGGACTTTCGTCGCATCCGCTTGCAATGGTTTACTCACCATTGCAATATTTCAACGGACTCTTCGGCGAAGACGTTGCCCTGTCGAAAGGCACGATTTTTTCAAACTTATATCTCCCGTTTGAGGGAGAAGAATGCGGAAGAGGCAGGTGCTGACCATGGAGAGAAACTACCGATGCACACCCAAGCCGTCCAACCTTTTGGAGCAAATACGGAAACTTGACTTTGCAATATATGAAACCGTACTGTATCTTGACGCATATCCAAACTCACGTGAAGCACTTGATTATTACCACAAACTTATCGGGCAACGAGAAATTTTAGCCCAAGAGTATCGCTTGCAATCGCCTCTTACGATTTTCGACAACAACTCGACGGAAAGTTGGGATTGGATAAAATCACCGTGGCCATGGAAATATGAAGCAAACTGAGTAAGAAGGGGGTACTTTTAATATGTGGACATACGACAAAAAACTTCAATTTCCCGTCAAAATAAAAAATCCCAATCTCACACTTGCCAATATAATTATATCTCAACTCGGAGGTGCTGACGGTGAACTCGCCGCTTCAATGCGTTATTTGCACCAAAGATACGCCATGCCGTACGACGAGGTTATCGGAATACTTACTGACGTAGGCACGGAAGAA
>CAZGJC010000048.1:0-3854 GCA_964526505.1 uncultured Clostridium sp. | reverse complement strand
TACCGTATTCGGCAATTTTGCAACAGGTTCTGTTAGCTTGGATTTATTTAGATATATTTACTTGCCTGCAAGTTAAATAAATGTGCATACTTGCCGTTTTGCATTAAAAGTTCTGCGTGCGAGCCTTGTTCGACAATATGCCCATTTTCGAGAACCAGTATTTTATCCGCGAGCGTAATACTTGACAATCGATGAGATATCAACACCGCACTTTTATTCTCAGATATTTTAGAAAAATCCTCAAAAATTTGATGTTCAGCAACAGGGTCCAGAGAAGCAGACGGTTCGTCAAGTAATACGATCGGCGCGTCTCTGAAAAATGCACGCGCTAACGCAACTCTTTGCCATTGCCCTCCTGATAATTCTTTACCGTTACTGTCGAAGCGCCGTGTTAAATTTTCATCAAATCCTTTCTCCCAACCTTTCATAAAATCAAGGTGACTTTCGCTGCAAGCTTGCAAAATATCCGCATCACGATCTTTTCCTGCCAGTTTTGACAACGCAATATTTTCTCGCAAACTAAAGCTATATCGCACATAGTCTTGAAAAAGCACTCCAAACAATTCTCTTAATTTTACTATATCATATTCTTTATTGGGTATACCGTCAATCAATATTTCGCCGCTGCTTGGATCATAAAAGCGGCACAAAAGTTTTACAATTGTACTTTTGCCGCAACCATTCAATCCAACAAGCCCAACAATCTCTCCCGGTTCAATTATAAATGAGCAATGACTTAAAACATCATGGTCTCCATTTGGATAGCGAAACGATACGTCCTTAAACTCAATTTTCGGATTACCGGTTGGCACCATAGTACCACCATTTTCAAGTAACGGCTTCATTTCCACAAACGAACGCACGTCATGAATTTCCTTTGCGTTTTTGCTGAACATATTGATTCTATAAAATAAAGATGTAAAATCCTTTCTAAATTGTGTTAAAAGAGAAACGTAATAAGCCACATCTCCAACAGCAATTTCCCCGGCTATCAATTTAATAACCGATAAAATATAGACAATCACTTCATTTATTGTAAGCAAAACCAGTGATACAATATTTATCAAGAAAACTCTGATGTTCTTGCTATGTACCGTCTTATCCCAGACCTTCCATATATCCGTATAGAGCGAAGAAAAATAGTCCCTCAAATGATACAAACGCATTTCAGAACGCGCACCTTCAAAAAACAAGTCTTTGTAATATTGAAGTTTTCTACGAGATTTTGTCTGTTCCTTTTTGAAGCGGTAATTCATATCATTGATCTTTTTGTCACCGATTACAGACGGCACACAAAGCAAGATAACAACCGGAACAAGCCACAAACTCAACGTGAGAAATAATGAGAATGATATTATCAAGCGCGTTACTTTCTGTATCATGTCAAAAATAAAGCTGACCATGTTTTTAGTTGAATACATTAAATCCCATGCGTTATTTAATTTGTCATTCAGGTCGCTTGAATCGAAGAAAGCAAGGTCAATAGTTGATATTTTGTCAATCATCAAATTGTCAAGAAAATAATTAATAGCATCGTTATACTTAAAGGTGATAAGATCCGATATTGTATCCAACAGCTTTTCCATTAGCATAACAACGCAATACAATGCAGTCAACCACCATATTTTCTGTACCAGTAGTTCGGTGTATCCGCCGATCGCCTCTACAAGTGTATTAATCAGTTCACGCCAAAAAAACAGCGGAAAATAAGGAAGTACAGATAAAATAAGAGAAAGCAAAAATTTCAAGATGAAATACTTTTTTGATGCTGCCCAAATGATTTTTGATGCATAGCCTACATTTGTGAAATACTCTTTTATCTTACTCATGCCCGGCACCTCCCGTGTATTTTTCTGCCTGCATACGGTACATCTCTGCATACTTTCCGCCTTGCTTCATAAGTTCAGCGTGGCTGCCGGATTCGATTACTCTACCGCCATCAAGCAAAAATATTTCATCAACCATCATGATACTTGAGAGTCTATGCGAAACAAGAATCCCCCCTTTGTTTTTGCATAATCGCTTAAAAGATGAAAAAATATAATCTTCAGCTTCAGGATCCAGTGCTGACGACGGTTCATCCAGAATCACGAACTGCGAAGCTCGAAAAAATGCACGGGCAAGGGCAATCTTCTGCCATTGCCCACCGGAAAGTTCCACGCCTTTGTCATTAAATCTTCTTGTCATATCCGTATCAAGGCCGTTTTCTAATGTTTCTACAATTTTATCGGCTCCGGATGCCTGTGACGCCAAATATACCGCGTTATTGTCGCTCATTTTACTAATATCGGAAATCGCAATGTTTTCACGAAATGAGAGCGAATAATGATTTATTTCTTGAAAACAAACGCTGAACATATCGTGTAATTTCTCGATAGGATAACACTTAATGCTTTTTTTACCAAGCAATATTTCGCCTGATTGAGGCTCATAAAAACGGAGCAGAAGTTTAATTATCGTTGTTTTACCGGCACCGTTAACACCGATTAGGGCAATTTTACTCCCTCCATTTATTTTCAAGTTCAAATTTTTTATTGTGTATTCCTCGTTACCGGGATATTTAAAACAGACATTCCGAAACTCAATATCGGGAAACGCGGGAATCTGTTCAGTCCCTTCGTCCAAAATCTTGTTTTCATATTTAAGAAAATCCATATACTGAATTACATGGGGGACATCGATTTCAATTTGGCAAGCAATATCTTCAATAATTGTCGCAAAATTTTCACCATTAGTCGTGGCAAGACCGATATACATAGCAAGGGTGCCGATTGCCATTGAACCGAGCAAGACAGAACGAACTGACAAAATAATCATCACAACTACGCCGCTATATGTCAAAAGCGAGGCAAAAAAAGAAGCCACAGTTCCTTTGACAAAAAGCTTGGCACGTTCGTTTCGTATTTTGTCCCACAAGTTGTTATACTTACTCTTAAAATAATCTGCCAGGTTATATAATCGCAAATCTTTAGCGGCAAACTGACTTGTTAATAGAGCCTTATAGTAATTTTTTTTACGTGTCTCCGGGATATTGTCAATCGACCATTGATCCACTTGAGTTTTATGCTTATATGAAATGATTGAACCGGGAATATAAGTTGCCATATATATTAAACCTAACAACGGATTGTAAGACAGAAAAACAATAATTCCAAACACAAAAGCGACTAGCCGGATGATTGTATCAACTGCCCAGCACATGTTTCCGGTTATGTAACTTTCACTTGTATTGGCTGCCTCTAACTTTACAGAATTGCTTGGATCATCAAAGAATGAGGTATCTACCTGAGCCATCTTTCTCATAATTGCCATATCCATTTGATATGTTGCTTTTCGTTCGATTTTTTCGTATATAACAGTATTGAAATGAGTGATAACAGAAGATAACACACCCAGTGCAAGATAAACCGAAAGATAGACCCATACAACATAGCGAACTGCTTGTGTTTGATATATCAAAGTCAGTTCGTCAAGTATAAGCTTCCATATCCAAACGTTTAGAAGCGGTATTGCATATTTGAGACCGGTCAGGAACCAATATATGGCGGCGCGGCATGTATCTGTTTGAAAAAGCAATCTAACAAGAAAGGCTTCCGTTTGTATTGTCTGTTTTATGATATTTTTCACTGCACATCACCCACCTTAAAGGTTATTTTTCTCATCCGATTGATAATTGCTTTCAGTTCGTATTTTCGCGGCGCATCAAGGAAACGTTCCGTCGTGGTAAAAAATGAAGAGAACACCGTGTCCATCCCTTCGGATGCAATCGCATCATAGAGCTCATCAATAAGCACTTCGAGATGAACGAAATCGCCGGCACTGCGAAGCTCGATCCAACGAAGCATATATCCAAG
>CAZGJC010000047.1:0-6479 GCA_964526505.1 uncultured Clostridium sp. | reverse complement strand
CCTCCACAATAACCATTCCAAAAATCCAACTCCCTGCCGTAAAATACGGCAGGGAGTTATTTTCTCGTCATTAAATTTTTAACTTGAAATTCAGAATATTTTTTCCGCCGTCATTCCGACACAAACGAGAAAAACTTCTTTCGCTCCGCTGTGTCTTAGCAATTGTGCCGCACGACCGAGAGTTGCCCCGGTTGTAATCAAATCATCAACCACAACAATCGTCTTCCCTTTAATATTCGATATTTTGCGTTTTTTCAAATATATGGAATGTTTGACGTTGTCGGCTCGCTCTCCGCTGTCAAGTTTTTTCTGTTCTCCGCCTCCGTGACGTGCAAACAAACTTTCGTGTTTTCCCTCACACATTTTACTTACCGCTCGTGAGAGCCTGTCTCCTTGATCGAATCCGTGTTCCGCAATCGCTTTCGCTCGACGTGGCACGTAAGTATAAATGCAACTGTCCGGAAGTATTCCCCTTTCTTTAAAATATGCAGTCATACTTACAACAAGTTCGCCTGCCAAAAAGTCACTTATTCGTGTGTCGTTAACGGTTTTGAGCGAATATATAACTCTGCTCTGTGCATTTCTCTTTCCCGTAGTGTACGTAATAAGTTTTGGAATTTCGTATCCCGATGCAAGACCTTTCCGTGGTGAACATAAGCACTTGCTCGACGGCAAGAGACAACCGGGACAACTCTCATCTTTTGCCTTTTTCCACTGATAACCGCATTCATAACACATAACTCTTTCAATGTCAGAACCGTTGTACGTTAAATCAAGTATCTTTCTGCAAACTGCACACTTCGGCGGAAATAACAGGTCAAATATAAAATTCTTTGCTTTCATACAAAAAATTCCCCTCTCTTACCGTCAGATATCGGTCTTGATTGAAGCACGCTTTATGCGGTATGACAAACACGTGTATCTTTTGCTTTGCGATGCATTGTCAACCATACGTTCGGCAATCTCCGAACGACCAACCAAAATTACCATTTTTTGGGCTCTTGTGACCGCTGTGTAAAATAAGTTCCTTGTTAATAGCATTGACGGAGCGTTGTAAAGCGGAAAAATAACCACGCCGTATTCGCTTCCCTGACTCTTGTGAACCGTCACGGCGTATGCATGTTCTATTTCTTCAAGCATATTAAAATCATACGTGGCGTGTTTTCCGTCGAACACTATCTCCATAAATGAATTTGCAATATCAATGCGTATGATTTTACCCATATCGCCGTTGAAAATACCCATTCCCACCACGTCGTCTTCTCGGCACCACTCAATTTCATAGTTATTCTTCGTTTGCATAACTCGGTCACCGACACGGAACAGCGTATCTCTGTATTTATATTCTGTCTTTTTTGCACTTTTGGGATTGAGGGCTTCCCTTAAAAGCAAATTTAAATTTTCCGTTCCCGATTCGCCTTTTCTGGACGGAGAGATAACCTGTATGTTTTCCGAGATTTCGGCTCCGTATGATTTTGGCAATCTGTTCTTGCACAAATCCGCCACCGTGTATGCTATCTCACGATCATTTTGCCTTTTAAGATAGAAAAAGTCCGCATTTTTCACGTCCATGACGGGATACTCACCATTGTTTATTTTGTGAGCATTTGTAACGATAAGTGACGTTTGTGCCTGCCTGAAAATTTCATTAAGTCGTACCGTGGCAAAAACTCCGCAATCAAGTAAATCTCTGAGTATGTTACCTGCTCCCACGCTCGGCAATTGATCAGCATCTCCGATAAATATCACCCTTGCACCGGGTTTTACCGCTCTCAAAAGCGATGCCATCAGCATATTGTCCACCATCGACGCCTCGTCGACTATAATTACACTTTCGGAGAGTAAATCGGTCTCATTTTTCATAAAACCCGGACCGCCCCCCTCCTCTTTGCCATAATCGTATTCAAGGAGTCGGTGTATTGTCTTGGCTTCGTGTGATGTTGCCTCGGATAATTTTTTTGCTGCCCGTCCGGTGGGTGCCGAAAGTGCAACTTTCATATCCATGCTGTGAAAAATATCAAGTAATGCCTTGACGATCGTGGTTTTTCCCGTTCCGGGACCACCCGTTATAAGCGTCACACCGCTTTCAAGAGACAACGATATCGCTTGCTTTTGCATAGATGCGTACTCAAATCCACACTGTCGCTGTTCATTTTCGATAAATAAACGTATGTCACCGCCCGAAACGGCAGGACAAAGTTTGTCAAGCAACAAAAGTTTTTCCGCAATGTATTTTTCGTTTGAAAACGAAATGGCATCGAACACGTAAATCTCTCCGTCGCACTCCAAACATCTCACTTTATTGGATGATATCATCTCTTCAAGCACGCAACTTACTGCCTCTTCCGACACACCGAGCATTTCGGACGATAGCGATATCAGCCTGTTTTTCGGCAAACAAACGTGACCGTTTTGCATCGCCACCGACGACAACACATATAAAACTCCGCTTGATATTCTGAAATGCGACTCTTCCGACACGCCGAGTTTGTTTGCCATAAAGTCCGCTTTTTCAAAACCGACACCATCTATTTCATCGCAAATTCTGTAAGGATTTGATTTTGCCACGTCCACACAAGCAGAACCCCACCGCTTGTAAATCTTCACAATTGTTGACGCACCGAAAAACTCACCGAAGAAAATCATTGCCGAACGAATGCCTGATTTCGCTCTGAAATCTTCACAAATTGCCTGTGCTTTTGAAAGACTTATACCGGGCAAGTCGGAAAGCCAATCGGGATGATTTTCCAAAACTTCAAGAGTGTCGTCCCCAAATTCATCCACTATCTTCTGAGCCGTCTTTTTGCCTATTCCCTTTATCGCTCCGGACGAAAGATAACGCAAAATCGCACTTGCCGAAGCAGGCATAAATCTCTCATATTGCTTGACCGCAAATTGCCTGCCGTATTTGGCATTGTGTTTCCACTCACCAAACACTCTTATCTGGTCGCCCTCGCTTATATAAGGCATAATTCCCGTAATCGTTATCAAATCGTCTTCGTTTGTACCCAAATCGCAAACCGCATACCCGTTTTCTTCATTGTAGTAGATTATATGTTCTATACCACCCTCAACCGTTATAAGACCGTCGTTTTCGGTATCCATCCGTATATCGGAAAAACCGCTCACGTTCTCCCTCCTTTCGTTTACGTATTCAAATCAAGGGGAACTTAAAATAAGTTCCCCTTGAAACATCAAAAATTTAAAATTAGCTTAAAACTTCCGCTTTTAATTTTTCCGCAAGGTCAGTACGCTCCCAAGCGACGCCGAGATCTTCTCTACCCATATGACCATATGCCGCAAGATCTTTATATATAGGACGACGAAGGTCAAAGTCACGTATAATTGCGGCGGGACGAAGGTCGCACAACTTGTTTATTGCACAAGAAATCTTTTCCTCGTCAACAGTGGCAGTGCCGAACGTGTCAACCATTACCGATACGGGACGTGCTACACCGATAGCATACGCAAGTTGTATTTCGCACTTTTTAGCAAGACCTGCCGCCACAACGTTTTTCGCAATATATCTTGCCGCATAGCAAGCGGAACGGTCAACCTTTGTCGGATCTTTTCCGGAGAACGCTCCACCACCGTGACGTGCATATCCGCCGTAGGTATCAACAATTATTTTTCTTCCGGTAAGTCCGGTGTCACCTGCGGGTCCGCCGATTACAAATCTTCCCGTGGGGTTTACATATATCTTCGTGTTTTCATCCATAAGGTTTGCGGGAACTATGGGATTTATTACGTTTTCTATAACGTCCGCTCTGATTTTTGAGAGTTCAACACTGTCGCTGTGCTGAGAAGAAACAACGATAGTATCAACTCTTACAGGCACGTCGTCGTGATACTCAATCGTCACCTGAGTTTTACCGTCGGGACGAAGATAATCCATAAGTCCGCTCTTTCTAACGTCAGTCAAACGCTTTGCGAGTTTGTGAGCGAGTGATATGGGAAGAGGCATAAGTTCGGGTGTTTCGTCGCACGCATATCCGAACATAAGACCCTGGTCTCCCGCACCCGTGTCAAGACCGTCATTGTCTTCACCTGCTTTTGCTTCATACGATTTGTCAACACCGAGTGCTATGTCAGGCGACTGTTCGTGAATTGAACTGATAACAGCACAACTGTCGCAGTCAAAACCAAACTTCGCACGTGTGTATCCGATCTCACGAATTGTTTCTCTTACGATTGACTGAATGTCAACGTAAGCCTCTGTGGTAATTTCTCCCATAACCGATACAAGTCCCGTCGTGCAGAAAGTTTCACACGCAACACGACCGTTGGGGTCCTGACGCATAATTTCATCAAGTATAGCGTCCGAGATTTTATCGCTTATTTTGTCGGGATGTCCCTCTGTTACCGATTCCGATGTAAATAATACTTTTTTCATTTTTACCTCTGTATAATTTTTATTTTTATCCGAATATTTTTTGCCAAAACAAAAACTCCGCTTGGCATAAGACCCCAAAGCAGAGTTTCAAACACATATGTATCTCTCATCTGCTTGGAATTGGCACCTTTCCACGAAGGTAGGTTGCCGTGGTTTCAACGAGCCATTCTCTCCACCACTCTTGATAAGATTATCGTATTTATTATATCACGCCCAAACGCAAAAGTCAATAGTATATACGCAACAACGCAAATATATTTTCAGACAAACAAATTTCTTATAGCATCAATTCCGCCGTAGCATATCAGTGTCATAATAACGCCCGCAATCATTACGCCTATAAGTGCCGAAAGCACCGATTTCCAAAATTTGAGGTCAATTACAGCCGCCACAAGTGATCCCGTCCATGCACCCGTTGCCGGAAGCGGAATCGCAACAAAAAGTGCTACGCCCCAAATACCGTATTTCTCTATTTTTTCCCTGTTTTTATCTACCTTGCGAAGCAACCAATTTGCAAACTTATTTAAGAACTTAACTCTTGAAGATGATGCCCATCTTATGAACTTATTTATAAACAGTAAAATAAACGGTACGGGAATCATATTTCCTATAACGCTTATAACGTACGTAAGCCACCACGGAAGCCCAAGGGCGTATCCGAGCGGAACCGCACCACGCAGTTCTATTATCGGTATCATTGAGCAAATGAACACACCGCCCTTTGCTCCGAGTATATCTACAAAAAACGTTTTTATAGCCTCAATCATTTATATATCTCCGAATATATATAATTTTTGCGAGCATGTCGCAAAATCAATTTTCAAAATTCATTATACTATATCGACTGTATAAAGTCAATATTTTCAAATCAAAACCAAGAAATATTTCCGTCAAGAAGAAGTGTAAATACAGCAATTGACAAAACGATAAACAACACCGCAAGCACGGTTGCGACAATTGTTTGTCGTCGTGTAAACCCGTTTTTCTGTTCTCCCGACACTTTAATAGCCCCCGACGATTTAAGAGCGACCGACACGGGCTTATACAAAAACAACGTGAGCGACGCATTGAACACGGATTTAAAAAGATTAAACGGCAACAAAATCGTGGGAATCATACCGTATACAACAGACCTGTCAACTTTCATAAACAGAGGTGTCACAAGCATATTGAACGCAAGCATTACAACCACCGTTGACACTACCGCCACCGCAAGACCGATTATCGCACCCGAAAATTTTCTGAAATATTTATATATAAGTGCGACAGAACACGAAAACACGGCACTTGACAAGAAGTTCATAAAAAATCCGTAAAATCCCGTATCGCTGACGGTTATAAGTTCGAGAAATGCAACCGTAAACGAAGTTACAAGCGACGCCACAGGTCCGAAGATCAAACCGCACACCGCAATTATTGCATCCTTTACGTCGAACGTCAAAAACGTCACGTTAATTTTAAACACAAACATCGCAACGTATGCGATTGCACAAAACAGGGCGATTAAAACCATTCTCTTGATTTTTTCCGCAGAACTTACTCTGCTTCGATTTTTGCAACTCACAAAAAATCCCCTTTCAAATGGGGAAAAGACAAATACACAAATAATTTCGTGTTTCAATTTATCTTTTCGCATCCGGACTTTACCGTCGGTTAAGGACTTGCACCTTATCGGCGTCGCATGTTCATAAAGCGACGTTCGCAGACTATACTGCCGGTATGGAATTTCACCAATCCCCAAAAATAAATTATTTCTCTCTTACCTTTTTTTGAAAAAAAGGTAAGCCAAAAAACTTTCTTTACTTTTTTAAAAGCACGTCAAAAATATCTCGCTTTTTAAAAATAAGTACATCAAAACTCGCATACCATGCCAAAAGTATGCCGAGAAAATTTCGCATTTTAAAAAAGAGTCAATTCAAAAATCTTCATTCAAATTATGCCTGCACCTCTTACGAGATGCAGGCATTTTTAATTTAAAGTGAAAACTTTAAATCAACTGTATTCAGACTATAAATTAGCCAAGGATTTCGGAAACGACGCCCGAACCAACTGTTCTACCACCCTCACGGATAGCGAAACGAAGACC
>CAZGJC010000046.1:0-8023 GCA_964526505.1 uncultured Clostridium sp. | reverse complement strand
GTGGCGGAGGCAGAGGGATTCGAACCCCCGTGGGCTTGCACCCAAACGGTTTTCAAGACCGCCTCGTTATGACCGCTTCGATATGCCTCCATATTAAATTACTCATCTATTATATCATACGCCCGTGGTTTTGTCAAGGTTTTTTTAAAAATATATTCTCCGTCAAAATTTCACGGAAAACGCCCCACTGCGTGGGGCGTTTTAATTTATACCTTATTCTCTACCCTGAAAATTGTATTCATTCACAATCTTCTCTCCATCACTTGTTGTTATTGCCAAAACACTTCCCTTGTATGCTTTGCTGTTCCAGTTGCAAACCGTCATCTCTATTGTCAAATCTTGATCGGCATAATCGGAAAGCCATTCGTACTGCGAAGCGTTTCCGCTGTAAAGTTGGATTGACGTACCGTCATCACCCACAATCGAATATGTCGTGGAATACTGCGTCTTATTTATCGAAATTTTTCCGCTTACAATATATGCAGTGGTTGTATAATCGGTTTTAATATCAAGTTCGTAAATATCTTTTATACTCTTTGTGTTGTCAAAGGATGCTGTCGAATATTTATGATTGCCGTAATTATTCGCAAGAACCGTCGCTTCCTTGTCGGTCATATCAAGATAAGATTGCCCGAAACAACTGTCTTTTTTGTTTTCTTTAATTTGTATCGCCCTTTTTGCCGATATGATTATCTCATCTCCGATATTGACCGTTTTCATAATATCGTCGCTTGCCTGCACCGCAATAATACCGCTTTCATCGATAAGATAAAATCCCGTCTTGTTTATAAGAGACGCACCTACAACTCCTTTAACGATAACGGTTTCATCCTTTTGTGCCTTTATAGCCTCGCCCACGCTGATATAATCAATATTGTTTGCTAAGGTAACTGTTATTTGATAACTTACCGATAACGTAATGTCTTTGTAATTTACCTCAACCGAAACCGTGGCATTTCCGGAATTTTTGCAATGCATAACCGTGTTATCACCGTCTTTTGCAAAATATACAACGCTTTCGTCAGACGACGAATATTTAACGCTTACTCCGTCAAATCCCAAAAGTTCGGAAGACACACTTGTTATAAGTTTCAATGCGGGATCTGCGGAATATTCTGTTATATCAAACTGCTTTGCAATATGATATTTGACAGCGTATTCACACACACCGCTTATATCGAATTTATAATTGTTGTACGTAACGTCAACAGGCACAAATCTGAAATAGCAGTCTGATGCCGTTGATTTCGCATTCAAGGGAGACAAATATACAGTGCAAATTTTTCCGTCAAATTCGTCAAGCCACGCAAAATCCTTGCCGTTGCACTGAGTGTAGGCATAAGAACTCGTTTTGCCGTCAATATCGTAGAAATAGTAGTTTATAAATCCTTGACCTATTTCCTTTTTTACAAGTGCGTTGACTTTGTAAATCGTAGATGTCACGTTTTCGGTGACCGACGTTTCCAAAACGTCCTTTACGGTGCTTTCCTTTATCCATTCCTTTGAGTAATCTTTTTTCGAATTTTCAAGTTCCACAAGAGTTACGTCAGACAATTGACAGCATCCCTTATAGTCAAATTTTTCCGCATTCGACTTCTCGTCTTCAAGAATCCAATAGGTCTTTGAACCGAGAATATCCACACTGTTGCCCACTTCAACTCTTTGTGCCAAATCGGCATCATATACGTATATCGATTGCGTATCGTCAACAAGATAAAAACCGCTGGGCTTCATTCCGTTGGCATAAGTTATTCTCGCAACCACACCGCTGACTCTTACTTTTTCTCCGGCAGTCGCTTCTCTTGCCTGTGCAATCGTCATTTTAACGTAAGACTCTGTATCCACGTCCGCCTGATTGCTCCAAAATTCAACAAGCCTTGCGTATTTGATTTCCTTTGTGCCGTTGTAATTTTGAAGTACACACAGCAAAAGTACCGTGTCTCCCTTGTATGGCTTGCTTTCCATTTCGGAATAATTTACAGTACCGTCAAAATTATCTGTTCTGTAAACACTTATGCTACCTGTGTCGTCACTTATCGTCATTTGACCATACTGAGCGTTATCAATAGAATCAATCTTTGCTTTTATGTAGTAACGTTCCTCTGTTACGTTGCCCTCTTCTCCGCAAAGTTCCAATGCACGCTCAATAGTAATAAGCGACCGGTCGATATCATCGGATCCGTCAGTCTGATTTTCGGATTGATCCGATGTCTCAGGCTCTTTTTTGTCATCATCGTTTTTTTGGCAAGCGACAAAGCAAGATATGCAAAATACCGCCACCAGCAAAATTGTCAGAATTTTTTTCAAGGTTTTCATAAATTATTCCTCCTTTGCGGACTCTGTATCCGCTAATTGAATTTTACCATATAAAACGTATATTATCAAGTCGAAAATCAAAAATAAACGGCGAAAATCAAAAATAAACGGCGAAAAATTGTATTTTTCGCCGTTTATTTTTTATTCGATTCCGAGAACTTCGTAATCTAAGTCCACAACAACCTTTTTGAGCATATCATCGGATATTTTTCCGTCGGTCGTAACAATAGCGGTACCGCTCTCGTGACTGACTTCCGCAGAAATAACACCCTCGCACGCTTCAAGATATTTTTTCACTCTTGCCTCGCAATGCGAACACATCATTCCTTTGATTTTCATTGTTCTTACCATTTCTTTTTTCTCCTTTTTGTTTTTCTTGATTTTTTTCTTGTCATGCTTCGGATTTGTCATATCAAACAAATTGAGCCTCAATGCATTCATAACCACGCAGAACGACGAAAGACTCATCGCCGCCGCTCCGAACATGGGATTGAGTTCCCAGCCGAAAAGCGGAATCCAAACACCTGCCGCCAGCGGTATTCCGATAACGTTGTATATAAACGCCCAGAATAAATTTTCTTTTACGTTTAAAAGCACTCGTCTGCTCAAACTTATACCCGATGCAACGTCGCTCAAAGTATTTCTCATCAATACCACGTCTGCGGCGTCAATTGCCACGTCGGTTCCCGCTCCTATCGCCATTCCTATGTCGGCATGTGTCAGTGCAGGTGCGTCGTTTATGCCGTCACCCACCATAATAACGTTACCCTCTCGTTTATATTTTTTTACCACCTCGGACTTTTCATATGGCAATACGTCGGATATTACCTCGTCAACCCCCGCAAGTTTTGCAACCGCCTCGGCTGTGCGTCTGTTGTCGCCCGTCAACATAACCGTCTTTATGCCCATATTTTTAAGACGTTCGATAGCATATCCGCTGTCCTCTTTTATGGCGTCCGCAACGGCTATGATTCCGTATATCTTTCCTCCTCTTGCAAACAAAAGAGGTGTTTTGCCGTCCTCTGAGAGTTTTTCCGTCGCATTTATTATATCATCCGAAACGGTGGCATTTTGCAAGATAAACTTGACGTTACCGCCGACAGACTCCTCACCTCCGATATTCGCACGAATACCGCTTCCGGCAAGCACTTCGAAATTTTCCGACTCCCACAATTCCGCATCCCTGCTTTCACAGTATGACGTAACGGCATACGCCAGAGGATGTTCGCTTTTCTTTTCAAGCGTGTAGGCAAGAGACAAAAGTTGATTTTCTTCAACCCCAACGGGTATAATATCCGTCACTTCCGGTTTGCCTTTCGTAATTGTTCCCGTCTTGTCAAGAATAACTATGTCCGCCCTGCCGGTATGTTCAAGCGACTCTGCGTTTTTGAAAAGTATTCCTCCCTTGGCACCGACACCGCTTCCCACCATTATGGCAACAGGCGTTGCAAGTCCCAAAGCACACGGACAACTTATAACCAATACCGATACTCCTCGTGCCACCGCAAAGCCGACGTCTTTTGTACACGCAAGCCAGACAACAGTTGCAACAATTGCAATTGATATGACCGTCGGAACAAATATGCCGGACACTTTGTCCGCAACTTTTGCAATCGGTGCCTTTGATGACGATGCGTCACTCACCGCCTTGATAATTCTCGCAAGTGCCGTATCCGAACCGACACGCTCGGCACGGCATACCAAATACCCGGATTTGTTCACCGTGGCGGCAGAAACAACGTCACCTACACTTTTGTCCACGGGAACACTTTCTCCGGTCAGTGCAGACTCGTCAATCGCTCCGTATCCGTCGATTATGGTTCCGTCCACAGGAAAACTTTCCCCCGCTTTTACAATAAATATATCTCCGACCTTCACGTCCTCGGCATCAACTTCAATTTCCGCTCCGTCAACAACTATCCTTGCCTTTTTGGGAGCGAGACTTATCAAACTGCGAAGTGCGTCGGTGGTCTTTCCCTTTGAGCGTGCTTCAAGTAACTTTCCGAGTGTGATAAGCGTCAATATCATCGCCGCAGACTCATAATAAAGACCGTGCAAACTTTCGTGTGCCGATACACCGTTTCCGCTAAATGCGTCGTAAAAAATTCCACCTGTCAGATATAAACTGTATATAAACGACACTCCCGACCCCATAGCAACCAACGTGTCCATATTGGGAGACTTGTGAATTATTCCTTTTGCACCGTTTATGAAAAATTTGCGGTTTATAACCATAATAATCAATGCAAGTACGCATTCCGTCGCAGATAAGACAACAGGACTTTCCATAAATACGGGAATGGGAAAATTCCACATAACGTGACCCATTGATATATACATAAGCAGAACAAGAAAACCTATTGACCATAAAAGCCTTTTTAATATTTTCGGCGTTTCCCTGTCTTGTAGTGCGTCCATGAGAGACTCGCCTATTTTCTTACCGTCTCCGCCGTCAAGTGACGCACCGTATCCTGCACTTTCGACCGCCTTTATAATGATATCCGCACCGACGTCTCCGTCAACCGTCATCGAATTCGTAAGCAGACTAACCTGACACGACACAACTCCGTCAATGGAGGACACCGCTTTTTCAACACGTGCGGAGCAAGCGGCACAACTCATTCCCGTTACGTTAAATTTTTCCATATTTCACCTCAAAATACGTGTGGATTACTTCATAAGTTTTGAAAGCAGAGATATAAGTTCGTCCCTGCTGTCATAATTTTCCGCCTGAACGTCGGACGTTACACAGGTTTTTATATGTGTTTCAAGCAATTTTTTGTTAAAAGCATTAAGTGCGGCATTTATGGCAGATACCTGTGTTATTATATCCGTGCAATACGCACCCTCATCCACCATTTTTCTGACACCTCGCACCTGACCCTCAATTCTGCTCAAACGATTGCATAAATCCTTGACCTCGGCATCACTGCGTTTCTTTTTTCTTCCCGACGCACAACATAAATTTTCCTGCGTCTCCGCTTTTGTATTCTCGGGTATATATTCCATATCCGCCTCCGACAAATATCTTTACATATTACTGTTCTTTATCCATCTCTGATTATATACCCCCACGGGGTATTTGTCAAGAGGAAAATAAAAATAGGGATTATTTTACAATAACCCCTTTGTTTGAATATTAAATTCCGAGAAAAGCCGCACCAATAATGCCTGCGTCATTCCCAAGTTGGCAAATGCAAACTCTTGTAGGCTCGTCAATATCGTATCCGCCGTACACCTCAGACTTAACTTGTGGCATAATCAAATCAAGTAATCTCTGACCCTGACCGGATATGCCACCTCCTATGCAAACCACTTCCGGGCGATACAAATTTATAATATTCGTGATGCCCACGGCAAGATATTCGGCATATTCTTTTACCACTTCACCTGCGACAATATCGCCTGCCTCATATGCGTCAAACGCCGTGCGACCGTTTACGACGTCAGCCCCTGACATCAAAGTTTCTCGTCCGCTCTTCTTGCACTCCTCAATCTTTTCGTTTGTCATATTGATAAGTGCCGTTGCCGAACTGTAAGCCTCCCAACAGCCTCTGCGACCGCATCCGCAAAGCCTACCGCCCGCAACTATAACGTTGTGACCCAACTCACTGCCGGCAAAATTAAATCCGGCATATACTTTTCCGTCTATTATCACGCCACCGCCGACGCCTGTTCCGAGCGTGACCGTGACGGAATTTCTCGTTCCCTTTGCGGCACCTGCAACCGCTTCGCCCCATGCGGCGGCATTTGCGTCGTTTTCCACGTGAACTTCAACGCTGGAAAATCTCTCTGAAAGTTTCCTGCATATCGGATATTTTTTCAGCGGTAAATTGCAGGCATATTCGACCACTCCGTCTCTGCTGTTTGCAATTCCGGGAGACGCTATTCCGATTGCCTCAATGTCCCCCTCGTCAATGCACGCCTCCGTGCAAAGCGTATGACACAGCGTCGCCATATCGTCCGCTATTCCGTCACCGCCACGTGCAACGGTTGTGGGGATACTCTTCTTGATTATAATATTAAAATTTTCATCAATTACGGCGGCGGCAATATTTGTTCCGCCGAGATCTATTCCTATGCGATACATAAAAGCCTCTTTTCTGTCGCAATTATTCTTTTGTGTGAACTCTGCCCTCAACTCTTGCTTTCGGCTTTCCCTCAAATCCATCTTCGGAATATCCCAAGATGCAGTTTCCGATACCTATATATTCATCGGGAATACCGTAATCTCTCGCTATTTTTCTGCCCGTATCATCCTCAAAACACTCTTTGGCTCTGTGTATCCAACACGAACCGAGACCGAGCGAATACGCCTCGTTAAGCATATTTCCGAGTGCAAGCGACCCGTCCTCTACGTGAGTTATAATATTTCTGTCGGCAAATACGACGATTACAACACCCGCACCGTAAAACGGGTCAATTCCCTTTGGAAAATTTCCGACCTTTGCATTTATATTCGAAATTTCTTTTACGGTCTCGGGATTATCAACAACCATAAAACGTACCGCCTGCTTGTTCATTCCCGACGGAGAATAAATTCCCGCTTGCACAACGAGATCGATAAGTTCCTTTGGCACCGCCCTGTCAGAATACTTTTTTGTGCTGTGTCGCTCTTTCAATGAGTCCAGAAATTCCATAATTTATCTCCTTTTTTGGCACTTGAAATTTTATACTTTCTTTTTGAAGTTTCCGAAAACCTCGTTGACTTTCTCAAAACTTGCGAAAACCTCGGGGTGACTCTTCAAAATTTTCAGCATCTCACCCATCTGACGCTTATGTATAATGCATACCAAAGTATATTTATCCGAATCCGAGTACATTCCGTGTGCTTTTATCTCCGTAACTCCTCGTTTAAGACGTGTAATCAGTTCCCGTGAAAGTTCGTCGGGTTGACTTGTGATTATTTCAAATTTATATCCGTTTTTGAGACCGCTGAGTCCGTTGTCTACAATCAAATCGGCAATAAATAAGTTTATCAGCGTACACATGGCAGGTGTCAACTTCATACCGTAAACGAAAAATGCGATAAATACCACGCAAGCGTCCATAACGAACGAAAGATACGCTATGTTGTGTTCCGGGTGATATTTTTTTATAAGTGCCGAAATACCGTACGTTCCTCCGCTTGCACCGAACCGTCTGAGCATCATCGAAAAACCGAATCCCGATACAACGCCCGCTCCGATACACGCAAATATTACGTTAAAATCGTCTCCGCTGTTTGCAAGACAGTACGCTTTCAGTCCTATACTCGCATAAATGTCAGGTATAAATGATTGTACAACAAGATATAAACTCAACATAATTCCGAGCCTCTTGTTAATGCACGCACTTACAAGTATAAATATAGGCAAGTTAAACGAGATCATCAAAATCGACCAACTCACCCGTCCTTCAAGCAAATGGTGTGCTATGGTAGCCAGACCTCCGACACCTCCGGGAGCAAATCCGTTGCTGTTCTGAAAGAAGAAATATGCTGTTCCGACCACAACACCTGCGGCAAACGCATATAATAAATCAATGACCCAGTGTTTTAAATTTTCCTTTGTTTGAATTTTCATAAAAATGCTCCTTCGGGTAAGACGATGTTTTAACAAACGGTCCCACCACAGCGTTAAGTCAATTTTTCTTCTCGATTTTTACGACACATTCGACCGTACTTTCTTTGTCAAGGTAAATTGTGTCGCTTTCTCTATCTCCGTAT
>CAZGJC010000045.1:1947-10375 GCA_964526505.1 uncultured Clostridium sp. | reverse complement strand
GTTAACCACACGCCCCTCAAACGTGCGCGTCTGCCTGTTCCGCCACTCCCGCAAGTGTTATACGCAAAACTGCGGTACAACAGACGATATTATACATCAAAACGGCGGATTTGTCAATAGGTTTTAACAAAAAAATTCTAAAATCGGGAAATTTTTCGGCGTGGGCTATGTATTTGAGGTCGAAAAGGCAAATCGGGGATACAAGAGCGGATACGAGGTCTTAAAAATAGGTGCAAAGGTTATCGAAAAATCTTGACAAAAAGCGTGATTTTATAGTATAATATAGATTGTATATTTATGTTCAAAATCCGAGTTTTTGGTGACGTGCAAACCGCACTTTATGCAAAAACGAAAAGAGGTTAAAATAATGAAGCAATACAAGATTCTTTCGGAGAGCGAGATGAAGAAGCACTTCGAATATATAGAAAAAGTTCGCCGTTTAAATTCATTGACGGGCGAGAAAAAGTATGCGTACATACAAACGTTCGGTTGTCAGCAGAACGTAGCGGACAGCGAGAAGATTGCGGGTGTATGCGAAGAGATGGGATACGGTATTTGCAACGTCCCCGAGGATGCGGATCTTATAATAGTCAACACCTGTGCGATACGTGAGCATGCGGAAAAAAAGGCGTTATCCATTATAGGTCAATTCAAGCATTTGAAAGCGAAAAATCCGTCGCTTATGATTGCGGTATGCGGTTGCATGGTTGCACAAGAGCATCGCAGGGATGACATTAAGTTCAGATACCCTTACGTTGATTTTATTTTCGGGGCGTCGTCTCTTTTCCGTCTTCCCGAACTTATTGCAAAAAGGCTTGAAAAGAACAAGCGTATTTACTGTCCCGAGGAGGCTGAATATCTTGTTGCGGAGGGAATGCCGTCACGCAGAGAATCGTCTTACAAGGCGTGGGTTTCGATTATGTACGGTTGCAACAACTTCTGTACGTACTGCATAGTTCCGTACGTGAGGGGACGTGAACGCAGTCGTCGTCCCGAGGACATCATTGCGGAGGTCAGGGATCTTGTGCAAAAGGGGTACAAGGATATAACGCTTCTCGGTCAAAACGTCAATTCTTACGGCAAGGATGCAAAAGACGACGGCGGTGAAGTTTACGACTTTGCGGATCTTCTCTCGGACATAGACAAGATAGATGGTGACTATTACATCAGGTTTATGACGAGTCATCCGAAAGACGCATCGAAAAAACTCATAGACGTTATGGCAAATTCCACTCACGTGGCACGTCAATTTCATTTGCCGATGCAGTCCGGAAGCGACTCCATACTCAAAAAGATGAACCGTCACTATGACACTGCGAAGTATTTGGAGACGGTGGAATATATGAGAGAGAAAATCCCCGACGTAACTTTAACTTCGGACATAATCGTCGGATTCCCGGGAGAGACGGAGGAAGATTTCAAAGGCACGCTTGACATGCTCGAACGTGTCAAGTTTGACATGGTATACTCGTTTATATATTCTCCGAGAAAGGGAACGCCTGCAGCAAAGATGGACTGTCAGATAGATCCCACAACTCAAAGCGAAAGATTTGAGAGATTACTCGCTCTTCAAAACGAAATAGCGTACGAGAAAAATCAGCCGTTGTTTGGCAAGGTTATAAAGGTTTTATGTGAGGGACCGAGCAAGAACAATCCCGAGGTTTTATCCGGACGAAGCGAGGGCGGAAAGATAGTTTTATTCTGCGGTGACGCATCCGACGAGGGTAAATTTGTCAACGTTAAGATAACACGTGCGGAGACGTTTGCGTTGCACGGAGAAAAAGTATAAATTTAAGAATTAAAAAAGAAAAGATTGCGAAAAATAAGGTAATCACACTGAAAGGAAACAAAGATGAGCATATATTCACTTGCGGCACAACTCGGTCAGGCGATAAAAGAAGACGAGAGAATGATTAGAATGGACAAGGCGAAAAAGGCATACGAGGCCGACGCCGATATTTCCAAATTGCTTATAGAATACGGTGTACAACAGCAAGCGTTGACGGAGATGGGTGACGGTGAGCATATTGACACCGACGCACTTGCACGCATTCAGGACAGGCTTGATGAAATTTACGCACAGATTACGACAAATCCGTTATTTATCGAACTTGACCGGGCACAGAACGACGTAAACGAACTTATGGCGACTGTCAACAACACGATAACTTTCAACATAACGGGAGAGACACCCTGCACACACGATTGTTCGACTTGCGGAGGCTGTCACTGATTTTTAAGTTAAATGCTTTATGAAAGAGAGGGAAAACGTATGACTCCGATGATGGAGCAGTACTTTGAGATAAAAGAGAAATACAAGGATTTTCTTCTTTTTTACAGAGTGGGCGATTTTTACGAGATGTTTTTCGACGATGCGATAACCGCATCAAGGGAGATAGGTCTTACGCTTACGGGCAAGGATTGCGGAGAAGCCGAGAGAGCTCCCATGGCGGGAGTTCCGTTTCACGCAGTTGACGAATACATCGGCAAGTTAATCGGCAAAGGGTTTAAAATTGCGATATGCGAGCAAGTGGAGGACCCCGCTCTCGCCAAGGGGCTTGTCAAGCGTGACGTAATAAGGGTAGTAACGCCGGGAACGCTTATTGAGACGGAACTTTTAAAAGACACGGAAAACAACTATTTATGTGCTATATATTTGGATGAATTTGAGTACGGCGTTTGTTTTTGCGACATATCGACTGCGGAAGTTTACGCTACGTCTATAAGCGGAGCGAATATGGACGCAGACCTCATCAACCAGATAGGAACTTATTCGCCGAGCGAAGTTATCTCAAATCTTTCAAAAAACAAATTCCGTGAAACGGCGGACTTTATAACGGGCAGGTTGAATGCCATGCTGTCGGACAGCCAAATACACAGGTTTGAGTTTTCACAAGCGACGGAGATCGTAAAAGAGCAATTTGCAGATACGTTACGTGACGGAGACCTTGAAAACCGAGCGGTTGTTTGTGCTGTCGGGGCGTTGATAAGTTACATAAAAGAGACGCAGAAAAAAGATATTTCCTACATAAAGAAGTTAAACGTATATTCGGACGGGCAATATCTTGATATGGACATAAACACTCGCAGAAATTTGGAACTTGTCGAATCTATGAGAACCAAAGAAAAGCGTGGTACACTGCTTTGGGTACTCGACAAAACGAGAAGTGCTATGGGAGCCAGAACTCTGCGTAAATGGATAGAACGTCCGCTTCTTTCCGCATCGGCTATTGTTCGCAGGCAGAATGCGGTTGAGGAACTTTACAACAGTTTTATGTTACGTGAGAATTTATCCGAACTTCTTGACAGGGTTCTCGACATTGAGCGTTTGGTTACGAAAATCGTATACGGAAGTGCCAATGCAAGAGATTTGCGTGCCGTGGCGAGTACGCTTGAAATTTTGCCCGAATTACATGAGAATTTACTTGAAGCGAGGTCTGACGAACTTTGCAGGATAAGAGATGAGTTAGACACGCTTGACGACATATATTCGCTTATAAATTCGGCGATAAAAGAGGATCTTCCGTTATCTGTGAGAGAGGGCGGAATGATTGCCGACGGATACGATGGCACGGTTGACGAATTGCGGTCGATAATCTCGGGCGGAGACGAGTGGAAAGAGTCGATTGCCGAAAAAGAGAGAGAGAACACGGGAATCAAAAATCTGAAAATCGGGTATAACAGAGTATTCGGTTACTACATAGAGGTGACAAAGTCGCAGATAAATCTTGTTCCCGAGACGTACATAAGAAAGCAGACACTTTCAAATTGCGAAAGGTACATAACCGAAGAACTCAAAAATATGGAAACACGAGTTTTGAGTGCGACGGATAAACTTTGTGCTTTGGAATATGAAATATTCTGTCGTGTGCGTGCAACCGTTGCGGAAAACTCCGCAAGGCTTCAAAAGACGGCGACGCTTCTTTCCGAACTCGACGCATATTACAGTCTCGCAAGTGTAGCCGCCAAGAACAGGTACGTGCGTCCGCAAATAACGCAGTCGGACGAAATAATTATAAAGGACGGCAGGCACCCCGTTGTAGAGCAGTTTGTAAAAGACACTTATTTTGTTCCCAACGACACAAGTATCAACACAAAAGATCAAAGGCTTATGCTTATCACAGGTCCCAATATGGCAGGTAAATCCACGTATATGAGGCAGGTGGCTATTATTGTGCTTATGGCACAGATAGGGTCATTTGTTCCTGCGGCGGAGGCTGACATAGGAATTGTGGACAAGATATTCACACGTGTCGGTGCGTCGGACGATTTGGCATCGGGGCAGTCTACGT
Organism: uncultured Clostridium sp.; assembly: GCA_964526505.1. Lineage (GTDB taxonomy): Bacteria > Bacillota > Clostridia > Oscillospirales > CAG-272 > SVTX01. The sequence continues at coordinate 6,083 of CAZGJC010000045.1, read as the reverse complement.
TTATGCTTGAAATGAACGAGGTTGCGTATATTTTGCGGAATGCAACGAAAAACAGTCTTATCATTTACGATGAGGTGGGAAGAGGTACTTCGACTTTTGACGGAATGAGTATTGCACGTGCGATAGTGGAGTACACGGCGAGTCGAAAGATAGGTGCGAAAACGCTTTTTGCCACGCACTATCACGAACTGACAAGTATGGAAGATGAATTCGAGGGAATTGTAAACTACAACATTGCGGCGAAAAAGAGGGGCGACAGCATTACGTTTTTACGTAAGATTGTGAAAGGTTCTACCGATGACAGTTACGGTATCGAAGTCGCAAATTTAGCGGGTCTTCCACGTGAAGTTATAAAGAGAGCGAAGGAAATTCTTACGTCTGTTGAGGAAAGTGCGAAGAATTTACGTTTATCGGACAAAGAAGTTAAAGTCTCGGAAAAAGACGACACTTTGATAACGTTTGACGATTGCATAAACGACGGTGTTATAGAAGAAATCAAAAATACGGATATCAATACTCTGTCTCCGTATGAATGCATGTCGCTTTTGTTTGATTGGAAAAAGCGACTCGGATGAATTTGTCGTTTTAAAACAGACAAGAAAACAAGAGAGGAGGGAGAACTTTGGGAAAAATAAACCTTTTGTCATTTGAGGTGGCAAACCTTATAGCGGCAGGCGAAGTTGTTGACAGACCTGCCTCCGCCATTAAGGAAATAATGGAAAATTCAATTGATGCGGGTGCGAGGCGTATAACCGTTGAGATAAACAACGGCGGAAGTACTTTTATGCGTGTGTCCGACGACGGTTGCGGAATGGAACCGGAGGATCTCCCACTTGCAATTCGTAGGCACGCCACAAGCAAAATAGAGACGGCGGCGGATCTTGACGGCATATGCACCTTGGGATTTAGAGGAGAGGCATTGGCGGCGATATCGTCGGTGTCGCATATGAGGATAATATCCAAAACACACGAGTCGGCTATGGGTGCCATGTTGGAGGCTGACTGCGGAGAAATAGAGGAAATTTGCGAGCAGGGATGTTCGGATGGAACCACAATAATTATTGAGGATCTATTTGCCAACGTCCCGGCAAGAAGAAAATTTTTAAAGAGAGACGTGACGGAGACGGCGGCGATACTTGCCAACGTCGAAAAAGTCGCACTGTCTCACCCTGAGATAGGATTTAGGTTTATAGCCGATGGTCAGCAAAGGCTTCAAACCGTAGGCGACGGGAAACTTATAAACACCATTTACTCTATATTCGGCAAGGACTTTGCCACAAGGCTTATTCCTGTTGAGGGAGAGTACGAGGGCATAAAAATCTCGGGATTTATAGGACGGTCGGACAACGTAAAGGGAAACAGAAACTATCAGAATTTCTACATTAACAAGCGTTTTGTCAAGAGCAAGACCGCATCGGCGGCAATTGAACAGGCATTTTCGTCATATTTGCCGTCGGAAAAGTTCCCTGTGTGCGTGTTATTTATCGGAATGAACCCCGGACGAGTTGACGTAAACGTTCATCCGGCAAAACTCGAAGTGAAATTTTCAAATGAGAAGATTGTCTTTGAAGCGATATATTATGCTGTCAAAGAAGCACTTGAAAGCAACGTGACACGTCCTCAAATGGCGTCGCCGACAGCAAAGAGCGGTGTCAGGGTAAGCGACGCATTTACTCCCGTTGGAAGAGGAGAGTCACTGAAATCCCGTCAGATAAGTATGGATATGCCACAGGTTATACGCACAAGCGACGCAGGGTTGAGCGACAGGGCAGAGTCCGCCGGATTTATAAGTGCAAAGGTTGACACAACGCAGACGACTCCTCAAACACGCATAAGTGCAAAAGAGTATCTCCAATCGTACATCGGAAGAACGCAAGCGACAAATCCCGTCGCAAAAGTTGACTCGAATGTGTTTAAAGAAGAGAGAAATACTCAAAGTGCGTCTGTTACAAAAGACGGCGGTATTAAAGAAACAGCAGAGCCTATTCAAAATGACGCTGTAATTCCGAATAAGTCAAAAAATTCCGATTATGAATGTGTCGAGGATTTTTCACAGACTTCGAAAACGATAGAAAATGCAGTTTCGCAACGCAACGGGAGTGTGGCGGTACCCGAGGTTGAAGAGGTTAAAATTGCGGAGACAAAGCCGTCGTGGAGAATTATCGGCGAGGCATTCAACTCCTACATAATCGTAGAACTCGGAGAAAAGATGCTTATGGTTGACAAGCATGCGGCACACGAAAGGATAATATACGAGGGGCTTAAAGCAAATATGTATGCGTCGGGTATAGAGTCGCAGTTGCTTATGTTACCGGTTGAAATTATGCTTATGAGTGACGAAGTGTCGGCAATAGAGGAATACAGGGGAGAGATTGAAGCCGTCGGATTTGAATTTTCGACGTCGGGCAATTTTATCTTTGTCAACGCTATTCCGACGGGTATTGAACAGTCGGCGGTGGCGGATATGTTTGCGGTATTTGCGGACAGGATAAAGAACGGTACGGGAAACGTGGGTGTAACCCGAAATATAGTATTTGAAAAAGCACTTTATCAGGCTTCATGCAAGGCGGCGATAAAGGCCGGCAGGGAATATTCGGATGCGGACAACGAATGGATAATCAAGAGGCTGATGGAAATTCCCGATATTACGTTTTGTCCTCACGGGCGACCCGTGGCAATGGAACTGTCAAAGAAAAACATTGACAGGCAATTTGAGAGAACGTAAAATTTAAGATAACAAATACGCTTCGCACTGTATTTGCGAATGCGTAGAGTAAAAATAAAAACTCAAAGGAGCAAAGTTATGTTTGAACTTTTAGCACAAGACGGTCGTGCAAGACGAGGAGTCTTTCACACCGTACACGGAGATATACAGACTCCCGTGTTTATGAACGTAGGTACTTGTGCCGCCATAAAGGGCGGTGTGTCTACAATGGAACTCAACGAGATTGACTGTCAAGTTGAACTTTCCAACACCTACCACTTACACATTCGTCCCGGGGATAAACTCATTCACGATATGGGTGGTCTTCACAAATTTATGAATTGGCAAAAGCCTATACTTACGGACTCGGGCGGATTCCAAGTGTTTTCACTTGCTCAACTTCGTAAAATTACAGAAGAGGGCGTGCGTTTTCAGTCGCACGTTGACGGAAAACGTATTTTTATGGGACCTGAGGAAAGTATGCAGATACAGTCAAACCTTGCGTCGACTATTGCAATGGCGTTTGACGAATGCATAGAGAACCCCGCACCGTATCAGTACGTTCGCAACTCCATTGACAGAACGGTTCGCTGGCTTGAAAGATGTCGTGCCGAAATGGACAGGCTCAACACCTTACCCGAAACCATCAACAAGCACCAGATGCTTTTCGGAATAAATCAGGGCGGAACTTATACGGATTTGCGTATTGAGCATATGCAAAGAATTGCGGAAATAAATTGCGAGGGCTATGCGATAGGCGGTCTTGCGGTAGGTGAGGAAACGGAAGAAATGTATCGCATAATCGACGCAGTTGAGCCTTTTATGCCGAAAGACAAGCCCAGATATCTTATGGGCGTGGGTACACCGTGCAACATTCTCGAAGCGGTTCATCTCGGAGTTGACTTCTTTGACTGTGTAATGCCGTCAAGAAATGCACGTCACGGAAATCTCTTTACGTGGGAAGGCAAAATGAACATATGCAATGAAAAATACATGCGTGACCCTCGCCCCATATCGCAGTCTTGTGATTGTCCGACGTGTCGTAATTACAGTCGTTCGTACATAAGACACCTTATAAAAGCGAAAGAGTCGCTTGGTATGAGACTTGCGGTTGTCCACAATCTTTACTTCTACAACAATTTGACAAAGAAGATAAGAGAAGCACTTGACGGCGGATATTTTGAGAGTTTCTATCAGAAATATCACATCGCTCTCGGTGAAAGAAACCCCGACTGAGAATGATAAAATACGGAATATTTGACATGGACGGCACGCTACTCGATACGGAAGTGACGTTTCGCCGTTCATGGCTTATGACGAGCGAGAAATACGGTCTTGAAAATGCCGAGTCGGTATACGAACACATAGCGGGTGCGTCGGCAGAGGGGGCTTTTCGGGTTCTTTACGAAAATTACGGAGACAGAATAAATCC
>CAZGJC010000045.1:0-1847 GCA_964526505.1 uncultured Clostridium sp. | reverse complement strand
ATAGGTGCGGAGCCGAAGTTTACTTTTGTGGCAGAAGATTCGGAAAACGGTCTTTGCGGTGCGATTGCGTCGGGAATGAAGCCTGTGTTTATCTTTGACAGGCAGGTTCCGTCAAAAAACGTGATGGATGACGTTTGGGTATCGTGTCGCAGACTTGATGAGTTGATAGATATCATAAAAAGAGAAAACGATATCTGACGGTCAATTTTTTCTTGACATTGCAACCGATTTGTGATACAATATATGTCAGTGTTGTGGCTTTTGAGCCACGTGCAAGGGCGTGAACGGAGAAATGCCGTTATGCCCTGACATACGGGTATGTGCGGATTGATTCCACCATACCCTACCTTGCGGGTATGGCGGAATTGGCAGACGCATAAGATTTAGGATCTTACGCCGTGAGGTGTGCAGGTTCGACCCCTGTTACCCGCACCAACACAAAAGGGAGGCACAGCCTCCCTTTTGTGTTGGTGCAGTTGACAGTTGTGAGAACTTGCCAACTCGGCGAAGCCGAGTTAAAGTTCGACCCCGTCCGGGATAGAAAAGGGAGGCACAGCCTCCCTTTTGTGTTGGTGCAGTTGACAGTTGCGAGAATTTGCCAACTCGGCGAAGCCGAGTTAAAGTTCGACCCCCTTTATTACCACACCATAAGAAAAACATAGATTTAATACAATTCGTGCCGGACCTTGTTCTTTTTTTCAAAATATGTTGTAAATAGTAGCAAACATATTGAGAAATGCTAAATTTTGTGGTACAATAGACACAATGATAAATAATAATTTGCAGGAGCATAGAAATGACAGAATACGAAAAGATGGTAAAAGGTCTTATATATAATCCCGGAGATGAAGAAATAATGCGTGAACAGGTACAGTATCAGGATAGGTTGTGGGAATTTAATCAACTTAAACCCTCACAATATTCGGAAAAAATGAAATTTATGAGAGAAATGTTTGCAGAGTGTGGCGAAAACTGTTACATTGAATTGCCTTTCAGAGCAAATTGGGGTGGTCATCACGTTCACTTCGGAAGTGATATCTATGCAAATTCCAACCTTACCATAGTAGATGATGGACACGTGTATATTGGTGATAAGGTTATGTTCGGTCCTAATGTGACGATAGCGACTGCAAATCATCCGATAGAGCCGACGTTAAGAGCGAAAGGGTTGCAATATAATAAAGACGTTTATATTGGTGAAAATACTTGGATCGGTGCAGGTGTAATTATAGTTCCCAGTGTTCACGTGGGAAAAAACACCGTTATTGGCAGCGGAAGCGTTGTAACAAAAGATATTCCCGATAACGTTGTTGCTGTCGGAAATCCATGCCGTGTTCTCAGAGAAATCGGCGAACGTGATAAAAGGTATTTTTACAAAAACGAAGAAATAGATTGGACAACTATCATTTGACGGATGTGTGATTACGTTAAATAATTTGCAGGCATACGCAAATTGTATCAAAATCGGTAGTAGCATATAAAAAACGGTAAGTCCCGAGGGACTTACCGTTTTTATAATGATTCTAAATAAATCAGTTGAGTTCTGCGAAGTACTTAATTGTACGAACCATCTGGCTGGTGTAGGAGTTTTCGTTGTCGTACCACGAAACTACCTGTACCTGGTATGTGTCGTCATCAATCTTAGCAACCATGGTCTGAGTTGCATCGAAGAGAGAACCGTATCTCATACCGATAACGTCAGAAGATACAATAGCGTCTGTGTTGTATCCGAAAGATTCGTTGGACGCTGCCTTCATAGCGGCATTGATACCGTCAACTGTGATATCGTGACCCTTTACAACTGCAACGAGGATTGTTGTGGAACCTGTGCATGTAGGAACTCTCTG
>CAZGJC010000044.1:0-11431 GCA_964526505.1 uncultured Clostridium sp. | reverse complement strand
TATCACAGTCGGCAAGGATTTGTTTTTCGGAAAATTCGATTTTTCTGCCTTTTACAAGTTGGTAATTTTCGTGGCCTTTACCTGCAAGCAGAACGATATCGCCGTCGGTTGCGATTTGGACGGCAAATCTTACAGCCTCGGCACGGTCCTCGAATTTATACGTGGGTTTATCGGTATCGGCAAGGTGTTTACAGATATCGTTTATGACGCTTATGGGAGCTTCGTTACCCGGGTTATCGGACGTGACGATTATGACATCGGCATATTGCTTTGCAACGGTTGCAAGTTCCTCTCGTCTACATTCGGTACGGTCTCCGACGCTTCCGAACAGGCATACTATTCTTTTGGGGTTATATTCCCGCAAAGCCCGCAGGACGGACGAAAGTCCCGCACCGTTATGTGCGTAGTCTATCACGAAAAGGCTATTTGGTTTGGACTTTAAGGGAACAATTTCGCATCTGCCTTTTACGCTTAAAGTTTTAAGGGAGTCTATAATAAAGTTTTTATCTATGTCAAGTGAGAGACATATGGCGATGGTTTGGAGAGTGTTTTCAACGCTGTAATTTCCGATTGAGGGGATGAATACATTTTCTCCGCAGAAGTTTTGACCGTGGCATGAAAACTTGGTGCCGAGGTTGTGGAAGTCGTTTTCGTGGCGGATATCTTCGGCGTAAAGGTCAGCGGTTTTATCCCCGTTGGCGGAGACACGGATTATTTTTTTTGCCGTTGTATCGGCGGTCATAAAATCGGAGTCGGGGGAATCGGAATTTGTTATGGTGACTGCCGAGTCATAGTCTGTGAACAGAGATTTTTTACTTTCTTTATAATGTTCAAGCGTGGGGTGTTCGACACCGCCGATATGGTCGTGATAAAGGTTTGTAAAGACTGTGGCGAAGAATTTCAGACCGTCGGTGCGTTTCTGCCAGAGGGCTTGCGACGATATTTCAAGCATAACGTATTTTATGCCGTAGTCTGCCATTTCACGGAGTGTTTTTTGCAGTTCAAGCACGTCGGGGGTGGTATTTTGAGCATCGTAGCAAATATTGCCGTACTGCACGCCGTTAGTGCCGATATAACCGATTTTCAGTCCGTATTCGGCACCTATTTTATATGCCGAAAGCGACAGGGTGGTTTTACCCTTTGTGCCTGTTATACCTACGATTTTTAACTCATTTGAGGGGTAATCGTAAAATTTTTGAGCGAGGGCGGACAAGGCATCGGAAGAATTTTTGACTATGCAGACAAGTGCGTCACGTGGAAGTGCGAGCGGTTTTTCAGCCACAAACACTCTTGCACCGTTTTCATATGCCTTGGGGGCGTAGACGTGTCCGTCGGATATCGCACCGCTTTTACAGACGAAAACGGAGTTTTTCAACGCTTTACGTGAGTCGTGGCAGATTTGTTCTATATCGCAGTCGAAGTCCGAGTTCGACGAGCGTGTTATTATTTCAATTGTCGATAATAATTCCGAAAGTTTCATATTAACCTCGAATAGATGATATAGGGATATTATATCATAAATTTTCGCACTTGTCTCGGAAAAATCGAAAATTTATATGAAAAGTGAGAAAAACGTTGCTTTTTCCGATAAAAAGTATTATAATGGATGAGACGACGAAATCAGGAGGCAGTATGATGAAAAAGACTAAGTATGCAAAGATTTCCGCAAAACTTCCGCAGATAGAACTCGAACGCATAATTTTACGAAAATTGCTTTTTGAAGATGCAGAGGACATGTTCGATTATGCACGCACGGAAGAGGCGTCGAAATATCTTACGTGGACTCCGCACCCGGACATAGAATACACAAAGGCGTATTTAAGGTACGTATCGCAGAGGTATCGCACGGGCGATTGTTTTGACTGGGCGGTAATTGACAAGAACAGCGGGAAAATGATAGGTACTTGCTCAATTGTGAGAATTGATTACAAGAACAATTCTGCGGAGGTGGGATACGTTATAAATCCGAAATTTCAACGCAGGGGATTTGCACCGGAGGCGACGAAAGCGGTGATAAAATTCGGTTTTGAAGTTATGGAATTTGAGAGAATTGCGGCGTGGTACATAATTGAGAACACGGCGTCAAGAAAAGTGATGGAAAAATGCGGAATGTCGTTTGAAGGCGTTTGCAGGCACGGGGCGAAAGTCAAGGACAAATACTGCGACATGGGTATTTGCTCGATAATCCGTGAGGACTTTATTCGGCAGACGGCAGGAGAGACTGCAAGCGAAAACAAGTGATTTTAAATCCCCTCGGGGCGGTGAAAAACGTCAAATTTACGTTTGAATATCCGCATTCGAGGGGATTATATTATATATAGAAGAAATCAAGTGCGAAAATTAGCACTGTTTACAAAATGTTCACAAAAAAGTGGGCAAAGGGGGTTGACAAAAGGGATGGAAAGTGGTAAATTATTAGCATAAAGGTTAGCACTCAATTCAAATAAGTGCTAAAAGTGATAAAGAGGAAGGACGGTGTGACAATGGCGTCGAAAAACAACGGTGAATTGAGTGAGAGAAAAAAACTGATACTTAAAACCATAGTTGATGCTCACATTGCCGCCGGAGAGCCTGTGGGTTCAAAGTTTATTATGCAGAGCGAGGGGCTTTCCTGCTCGTCGGCTACGATAAGAAACGAAATGGCGGAACTCGAAGAGATGGGTTATCTCGAACAGCCTCATACTTCCGCAGGCAGAGTGCCAAGTGAACTCGGATACAGATTTTACGTGGATTCGCTTATTGAAAGTTACTCGATGACCGCAAAGGAAATCACGGAGATAAACAAGTTACTCAAATCAAAAATGACGGAACTTGACCAGATACTTCTTACGGCGTCGAAACTTGCGGGTAATCTTACCAACTACACGAGTTTTCTTATAAAGCCGAAAGCGTCAAGCGTGAGCATTAAGAGGTTTGACGTGATTTACGTTGACAATCACAGTTTGCTTTTGGTTATGATAAGCAATCAGGGAAACATATGCACAAAGCGAATTTCTCTTGAAAGTCCGATAAGTCAACTTACGGCAAGCGACCTCTCAAACGCACTCAACGACAACATCTTGGGTCTTACCGCAAGCGAGATAAATCTTCCTATTATTATGGAACTCGAAAGTGCGATGGGAGACAAGGCTTACATTGTAAGTCCTATCATTAAAATAATATACGAAAGCATGAACGAACTCGACGACGGAGATTTGAAAGTAAGCGGTATGGACCGATTGCTTCAATATCCCGAATACAGCAACAAGGAGCAACTCAGAGAACTGCTCGGAGTGCTTGAAAACAAGGATGAAATTTTAGACCTTGTATCCGAACCCGAAAAAGACGGCATAAACGTGGTTATCGGTTCGGAGTCGTCGGTTAAGGTTATGAACAATTCGGCTCTCGTATTTAAGCCCGTTGTGCGAGACGGAAAGACCGTCGGAGCGATAGGAATTATAGGACCGAGGCGAATGGACTATGCAAAGGTTGTTGCCACAATTGAGGGGCTTGCCGAAAACGTGGAAAGCGTTCTCAACGAGGGAATGACAAACGGCGGAATACAAGCGGAAAACAAAGATAAAGATAGCAAGGAAGGGGACGGATAGTGTTGGAAAATTTGAAAGACGAAAATCAAAATGACATAAATGAAGTGACACAACAAACGGTCGAATGCCAAGCGGAGGAAGCAACGGAAGAAAGGGCTGACAAGGCGGAGCGTTCGGACAAGGCGGAAAAGAAAAAGGTCAAGGAACTCGAAAAGAAATTGGCTGAGTGTGAAAAGCAACTCGAAGCGAAAAATGCCGAGGTTGCCACAACAAACGACAAGTACTTGCGTATAATGGCAGAGTACGACAATTTCCGCAAGAGAAGCGTAAAGGAAAAAGAAGGAATTTATGCCGACGCATATGCGGACGCATTAAAGTCACTTCTTCCGATTATAGACACGCTTGAAAAAGCGTCCGGTTACAAGGATGCGGAGAGCGTTTCAAAGGGAGTTGAGATGATTCTTGCCGGAGCGAAAGACGCACTTTCAAAGATGGGCGTTGAGTCGTTCGGAGAAAAGGGAGAAGCGTTTGACCCCAATCGCCACAATGCGATAATGCACGTTGAAGATGAAAATCTCGGCGAGGGCGTTGTTGTTGACGTATATCAAAAAGGTTACGTCAAGGGCGACAAAATTTTGCGATATGCAATGGTAACCGTAGCCAACTGATACGGAAAACAATTCAAAGATAAAATATACAACCATAGGAGGAAAATATTATGGGAAAGATTATAGGTATAGACTTAGGTACAACAAATTCATGCGTAGCGGTATATGAGGGCGGAGAGCCTATCGTTATACCCAATCCCGAGGGAGCGAGAACAACCCCTTCGGTAGTTGCATTTTCAAAGACGGGCGAAAGAATGGTAGGTCAGGTTGCAAAGAGACAGGCTATTACAAACCCCGACAAAACAATTATCTCCATTAAGAGAGACATGGGTACGTCCAAAAAGGTTGAAATCGACGGCAAGGGTTACACACCTCAGGAAATTTCCGCAATGATTCTTCAAAAACTTAAAGCCGATGCGGAAAGTTATCTCGGAACAAGTGTAACCGAGGCTGTAATTACGGTTCCCGCATACTTTACGGACGCACAGAGACAGGCTACAAAAGACGCAGGTAAGATTGCCGGTCTCGAAGTTAAGAGAATTATAAACGAGCCTACCGCGGCCGCTCTTGCATACGGTGTTGACAAAGACAACGACCAGAAGATTATGGTATTCGACTTGGGCGGAGGTACGTTCGACGTATCGTTGCTTGAAATTTCCGACGGTGTATTTGAGGTTCTTGCAACGGCAGGTAACAACAAACTCGGCGGTGATGACTTTGACCAGAGAATTATAGAGTGGATGGCTGACAAGTTCCAGAAAGAGAACGGCGTTGACCTCAGAAAAGACAAGATGGTTCTCCAAAGACTCAAAGACGCCGCTGAAAAGGCTAAGATCGAACTTTCCGGTATGACTACCGCAAACATCAATCTTCCTTTCATTACAGCAACGGCAGAAGGTCCTCTCCACTTTGACGCAACTCTCACAAGAGCGGAATTCGACAGAATAACCGCAGATCTTGTTGAGGCTACTATGGGTCCGACAAAGCAGGTTCTTCGTGACTCCGGTCTCTCCGCTTCGCAGATTGACAAGGTTCTTCTTGTCGGTGGTTCTACGAGAATTCCCGCAGTTCAGGAAGCGGTTAAGAAGTTTATCGGCAAAGATCCTTTCAAGGGTATCAACCCCGATGAGTGTGTTGCAATCGGTGCGGCTATTCAGGGCGGTGTCCTCGGCGGAGACGTAAAAGATCTTCTTTTACTTGACGTTACACCTCTTTCACTCGGCATTGAGACCATGGGCGGTGTATTCAACAGAATTATCGACAGAAACACCACAATCCCCGTAAAGAAGAGTCAGATTTACTCTACTGCGGCAGACGGACAGACATCGGTTGAAATTCACGTACTTCAAGGTGAGCGTGAAATGGCCGCTTACAACACAACGCTCGGACGTTTTGTTCTTGACGGTATTTCTCCCGCACCTCGTGGAGTTCCTCAGATTGAAGTAACCTTTGACATTGACGCAAACGGAATAGTTAACGTTACCGCTTGCGACAAGGGAACGGGCAAGGAACAGCACATTACGATTACTTCTTCGACAAATATGTCACAGGAAGATATCGACAAGGCAGTTCGTGACGCCGAAAAATTTGCGGAAGAGGACAAGAAGCAGAAGGAAGCCGTTGACATCAGAAACAGAGCGGATTCAATGATATTCCAGTGTGAAAAGACTCTCGGCGAACTCGGCGACAAGGTTGACGCTGCCGACAAGGCAGACGTTCAGTCCGCTATTGACAAACTCAAAGAGACAGTTAAGGGCAACGACACCGAGGCTATAAAGGCTGACACGGAGGCGGTAGAAAAAGCGTTCTACAAGATTTCCGAAAAACTTTATGCTCAGCAGAACGGTGATCCCAACGCTCAGGGCGGTGCAAACGGCGGAGACGGTCAGTTCTACGACGCAAACTACGAAGACAACAGCAACAAATAATTAAGTTAAACTTGACGGGAAAGATCGCTTTTGCGGTCTTTCCCTCATTGTGAGTTATAAAAAGAGGACATATGGCAGATAAGAGAGATTATTATGAGGTGCTCGGCGTTTCAAAAGGTGCCGATGATACCGAAATAAAAAAAGCGTACCGAACGCTCGCAAAAAAATATCACCCCGATATGAACCCCGGAAACAAAGAGGCGGAAGCCAAATTCAAGGAAGTCAACGAAGCGTATGAGGTGCTTTCAGACCCTGAGAAGAAGGCTAAATACGACCAATACGGTCATGCGGCATTTGACCCTGCGTCGGGTGCGGGAGGATTCGGCGGATTCGATATGGATTTCGGCGACATATTCGGAAGTTTCTTCGGCGGAGGATTCGGAGGCGGTTCTTCGAGACGACAGAACGGTCCCGTGCGTGGAGACGACATTGAGGTAAACATTACCATCAATTTCGAAGAAGCGGTGTTCGGTTGCAAAAAAGAGATAAATTTCACAAGACAATGCAAGTGTTCATCTTGTCGTGGAAGCGGTGCGGAGAGCGGAAGTGCGGAGACTTGTCCGACGTGTCACGGTTCGGGTCAGAGAAGAGTTATGCAGAATTTAGGCGGTATGCAATTCCAAACCACGACCACGTGCGACACGTGCAGAGGCACCGGCAGATACATTAAAAATCCTTGCAAAGCGTGTCGTGGAAGCGGTCTTGAAAGAGAAAACAAGAAACTCACGGTCAACGTTCCCGCAGGTATTGACAACGGCAAGGGTCTTGTTGTAAGAGGTGAGGGCAACGTGGGCAGAAACGGCGGTCCCACAGGTGACGTATACGTTATGGTCAACGTTCGCAGAAGTTCTACGTTTACACGTCAGGGTTACAATCTTTACTGCGAGGTTCCCGTGACGATAGTTGAGGCGACACTCGGTGCGGAAATAGAAGTTCCGACGCTTGAAGGCAAAGAAAAATATCAAATGCCCGAAGGTACGCAGTACGGAACGACGTTTACGCTTAAAGGCAAAGGTGTGCCTTACGTAAATTCCAAAAACAGGGGCGACATTATATTTAAAATTATAGTCGAAGTTCCGAAAAAACTCAGCGAAAAGCAGAGAGAACTTCTTTGCAAGTTTGCCGAGGAATGCGGTGAGAGCAACTACAAGAAGAGCAAATTCTTTAAGAAAAATAAATGATGGACGGTGAATTATGACCGATAAAGATTACGTTTGCGGTGACTACGGTACGGTTACGGAATGGTCACAGATAAGAGTCACGGTAAAAACGGAAGATTTGGATGCATTGATGGCAATAATGAGCATGATAAATTCAAATCTTATGATAGAAGATTTCAGTGACATTGACCTTAAAACCTGTTACGGCGACCTTATAGACGAGAGCATTTTGAATGCCGACAAAACGCACGCTTCGGTTTCCTATTTTGTGGAAAAGGGAAGCAATTTATCAGATGAGTTATCATTTCTTCGTCAAAGGCTAAATGCGAACAATTTCGGTGATGCGGAAATTGAGATTGTCGGCGTGAAAGAAGAAGATTGGGCGAACTCTTGGAAAGCGTACTACAAGCCGTTTAAAATCGGTAAAATAGTGATTGTTCCCGCATGGGAGAATTACGTTGCTGAGGATAACGAGATTGTTGTTACGATGGACCCCGGTATGGCTTTCGGAACGGGTACGCACGAAACCACAAGGCTTATTATAGGACTTCTTCAAAAATACGTAAAAGAGGGGGATACTCTTCTTGACGTAGGCACGGGAAGCGGAATACTTGCGATTTGCGGAGCGAAACTCGGTGCGGGCGAATGTTACGCATACGATATTGATCCTATGTCGGTGAGAGTTGCCAACGAGAATATAAACGACAGCGGTCTTTCGGGAAAAATTACTTGCGAACAATCCGACTTACTTAAACAGGCGTACAAAATAGCAGGTGGTTACAATATTGTTTGTGCAAACATTGTCGCAGACATAATCATAAGGATGACGCCCGACGTCTCTGATTTTATGAACGACGGCACTATTTTACTTGCGTCGGGAATTATATCCGAGAGACGGGATGACGTTATAGACTGTTTTGAGAAAAACGGTTTTGAAATAGTCGAAATTGCCGAGGACAACGGTTGGTGTGCTTTGGCTGTGAAAATAAAGAGATAATTAACTTTTGAATAAAAAAACCGAGCGGTGGGAAAAATCCCTCACTCGGTTTTTTCTTTACGGTTTTGTTTGCGGTTTGTCGGATATTGACAGGGGAATGAAAGTTTGGTATAATTTAAACAGAAAAAGCATGGAGGCATTTATGGCAAAGCAATATTGGAAAGGCGGAGCGTTAATCGCTCCCGTGCCGTCTGTCATGGTGAGTTGCGGTGACATGGAAAAATCGAACATTATGACGGTGGCGTGGACGGGAATAATCAACACAATACCGCCGAAAACATACATATCGGTTCGTCCGAGCAGGCACTCGTATTCGATGATAAAGGAAAGCGGAGAATTTGTTATAAATTTGGTTCCGTCACGCCTGGTTCGAACTGCGGATTTTTGCGGAATTTACACAGGTGCGAAAGTTGACAAGTTTACAAAATGCAAACTACACAAAGAAAAAGCACAGCAGGTCGGTTGTCCCGTTATTGCGGAGTGTCCGATATCGCTTGAATGTCGTGTTACGGATATTATGCCACTCGGCACTCACGATATGTTTATTGCAGACATAGTGGGTGTGGACGTGGACGAGTCAATTCTTGACGCAAACGGAAAGTTATGCATTGAAAAGGCAGGACTTTGTGCGTATGCACACGGAGATTACTACGACCTCGGAAAGAAAATAGGAAAATTCGGATTTTCAACCAACAAAAAGAAAGGCGGTAAGAAAAAATGAGTTTTGGTTACAACGGGTTCAGAAACGTGATACGCTTTTTAGCATTTACGTTAGTGGCTGTGATGGTTTTGCCGTTAGTTCTTACGGCGTGTGACAACGCACGCAGTGATATGGTGGTTGTGGAGACGGAGTGGTCTAATCCCGAACAAACGGAAGATACAAGCGTAGGCGAGACGGACGGCGGTGAGGAAATTACAAGCGAGGTTCAAAGTGATACTTCGAGCGAGGACTTGACGGAGGAACAGACCGAAGATACAACGGAAGTTAATACCGAAGAGCAGACCGAGATTGTGACCGAAGCACCTGTATACGAGCCGGGTGAGAATTACGGCGACGTTATAATTACAAAGGTTTACGGTACTTGCGGAAAGTCGGACGGAGTTTTGAGTACAAGTTTTATTGAACTTTACAATCTATCGGAAAACGAGGCGACACTCGGAGGAGTGGCACTATACCTTGGCAACGGAAAAACTTTTGAAAAATTTGATTTATCTCCGTATGCAATCGGAGGTCACGGTTATTTTCTCATCAAATGCAGAGAAATTGACGGGTATGACAAGAATTGCGAAGTATTACGCATTGAAAAGTTTGATGCGGAATGGGATTTTGACATACAAAGCAAGGAATTTGAACTTGTTTTGAGTGACACGGAGCCTACGCCGAGCGGAGACTTTTTGAACACTGAGAGCGTTATTTCATACGTTGCGGCAAATGAGACGCCGAGCACTGATATTTACCGTGTGGACAGTGTATCAAAGAACAAGATAATTATACGCACGTCGCTTGAAAAAGACGTCGGATATCACGTGGAAAACATCGCAAACGCAGGCACCGAAAGGCTTTCTAAAATTCTTCCCGTGGCGTCCGTCGGAACAAACGAGCACACGTCCGTAAAGGTGAAAGAGGTTACGTTCAGCGTTGAGGGTGGAGTTTACGAAACGGCAAAGCGGGTGGAATTATTCGCACCCGAAGGATGGACCGTTTATTACACGATAAACGGAAACGACCCACGCACGTCGGGAGTGAAATACGAAAACAGGATTCAGATATCCAAATTTTGGCATACCACAGATTGGAAAGACACGATAGGAGTCGGAATAACGTCTGACGCAAATTGCAAGCCCACTAGACTTTATTTCGGCGGAACAACGATAAAGGCGTATGCAACCGACGGTGTGGACAGCACGGCGGTATACACGCAGACGTATTTTGTATGTCCCTTACTTGCCGAGACCGACACGAAAGTATTGAATTTATCGGTCGAGGCGAAAAAACTTTTAGCATCGGACGCCCCGTATTACAAATTCAGTGGCGAAGGAATTGTCAAGAAACCGAGAGCGACTGTATTTTTGGAATTGTTCGACGAGGACGGAAAGAAGAGCGGAAGTTCTTGGGCGGAAGTTGCGGTGAACGGAAACGGCACGTCCGCTCTGCCGATGAAATCTTTGAGATTTTATCTTAAAAAGCCGACGAAAGTCGGAGAGGGGGAGAACGACCCGTCGGCAAGTTCGTTTGACTTTGATTTATTTGATGGTTCGGCGACAAACTCACTCGGTCAGAAGATAACAAGTTTTGACAGATTTTTGATACGAAACAGCGGAAACGATTTCGGCGTGACGATGCTTCGAGACGTTTATGCTCACAAGTTATCAGAGGGATTAAATCTCGACCACATGGCGTACACGCCGATGCTTGTATTTATCAACGGTGAGTTTTGGGGTATGTACAACTGTCGTGAGCGGTATTGTGAGGAGTATTTTGTAAATCACTACGGCATACTTGAAGAAAACGTTTGTATGCTTGAAAACGTATCGCCTATCACTACGAACAGTTGGGACACGGATTACGTGGCGAACACGGGAGACGACGGTTCGCACGATATTTACGCAAAAGAGTTCAACGACCTTGTGCAATACATGAAAGATCACGATCTGTCCGTGGCGGAGCATTACAACTACGTGGCGGAGCGGATTGACATTGACAATTTTATAGATTACTGGGTATTCAACACGTTTCTTTGCAATGCCGACTGGCCCGGAAACAACATAAAGGTATGGAGAAATCTTGACCCCGACGACCCGTCGGGACTTGATACGAAGTGGAGATTTTTAGTACTTGACATGGATTCGTCGATGGCGTATCCGCAACCGGGAGGATCTGACAATACTCTTGCTTATATTAACAAGTTTAACGATATAAACGACAGCACAAGGTGCGGAGCGATGATGAACAATCTTCTTGCAAATGAGGAGTTTAAGGACAAGTTTATTTGTCGTGCGTACGAGTTAGTAAACGGTCAATTTGCGTATGAGAACACGCACAGCGTTCTTGCGGATATGACAGAGCGTATCTCGGGAATAATAGAACATCAATTTGATCGTTGGCCGTCACACGGGTCTTACGGCACTTGGGAAGCGAACGTAACAGTGCTTGATAATTTCCTCAGAGACAGAAAAGGGTATTATCTTGAAGATATGTACGAGTATTTCG
>CAZGJC010000043.1:0-11802 GCA_964526505.1 uncultured Clostridium sp. | reverse complement strand
TTTTACCACATAATTTATATTATGTGGTATTTTTTTGTGTTCACGAAAAAAGCCTCTTCCTCTCGGAAGAGACTTTTTTCATTTATGTTTTTTATGTCTATTTGCACATTTTTTATTTGTACTTCTTCGCCAAACCGCCCTCCGACGTTTCCCTGTAATTAACCTTTAAATCCTTACCTGTCTCGTACATCGTCTCGACAATCATATCAAAACTGATCATGCGTGAATCAGCCAAAAAATCCGCAAGATTTACCGCATTTAACGCCCTCATCGCCGCTATTGCATTGCGTTCAATACAAGGAATCTGCACAAGACCACGTACAGGGTCGCAAGTCAATCCCAAATGATGCTCAATGGATATCTCCGCCGCATATTCAATCTGGTCAAGGTCAAGTTCGTAAAGTTCACATGCGGCCGCCGCAGCCATAGCACACGCCGTTCCGATTTCAGCCTGACATCCACACTCCGCTCCGCTTATCGAAGCATTCGTTTTTATTAAGTTTCCTATAATTCCCGCCGTTGCAAGTGCGTGTACTATCTGCTCGTCGCTGAAATTCTTCTTTTTCTGCAAAAACATCAATACCGACGGTACAACACCGCACGCCCCACAAGTCGGTGCGGTTACAATAGTTCCGCACGATGCGTTCTGCTCGCTCACAGCATACGCATATGCACAAACAAGACGATTTGTCTTTGTCTCTTCGCTCTCGTCAATGTGTCTCTGACGATAAAGATATTTGGCTTTTCTTTTAGTGCCTATTCCGCCGTGCAGTATTCCGTCTTTCGTCAGACCCTCTTTTATGGCGTTCTTCATAACATCCCATACTTCGTATAGATAGTCCCAGATTTCACGTCCTTCGCACTCTTCTACGTACTGCCATAATCTCATCTCATTTTCTCTGCAATAATCGGAAATGCTCGCAAAAGAGTTGAGCGGATATACTTCTGCGTGTATGTCCCTTTCTTCGCCGTCGAAAATTATCTCTCCGCCACCTATGCTGTACGCTCTGTTCTTGACTGTTCTGTCCGGATAATACGCAATCAAATCCATCGTGTTCGGATGAAAATCCGTAGGAGTTTCGTAGTCAAATATAATTTCACAATCCACCTCGCCGAAAACCTCGGAGATCACCTTGTCTGTCATATGACCCTTGCCCGTTTTTGCCAATGAGCCGTATAAAATCACTTCGTATTTTTCCGCTGACGGATTTTCCGCCAAAAATCGTTTTGAAGCGTTAAACGGACCTATCGTGTGTGACGATGACGGTCCTATTCCTATTCTGTATAAATATTTTAATGATTGCATAAATACCGCCTTTTGCCGTGTATCAAACTAACTTGCAGTAAAACCGACAGTGCTTTTGCACGTCGGTTTCACAAATTAAATATCAATTTTTGCTTTCCAAAAGAACAATTATTTGTTTTAACAAATCCTCCGACGTAGGATTAGCCTCACGTTGAAGTCTTGCCTTTTCCGCCTCTTCCAGTGCAAGTTTCGCACTTGCTTCTGCTTGGAGTCTTTCTTTTTCCGCAAAATAAGCACTTACCGCTTTCTTGTCGCCGAGTTTTATTCCCTGCGACTTCATTGCACGCCTGTCCTCACGACTGATTTTCTTTTTCTTAATGGAATCGTTCTGCTCTTTGAGACCGTTCATCGCTTTGACAATAACGAAAAGCACAAACGCAATGAGAATAAAATTGATTATCGCATTGATAAACGCACCCCAGTCTATGTATATCGAGTTTGCAAGATCGATTTCCTTGCCGATAACCGATACACCGTCATCGCCGAGTACGTCTTTGTAAACGGGGTCTCCCAAAAACGTGTAAACTTCGCTGAGTGAGTCTTTTTTGAAAATCAAAGTAAGAACCCAGTCGATTATAGGTTTGAGTATGTAATTGCTCATACCGTTTACAATAGCGGTAAAAGCACCGCCCACGATAACACCGACGGACATATCAAGTACGTTTCCACGTGTTATGAACTTTTTAAATTCCGCAAAAAATTTTTTCATAGTCTTTCGCTCCCGTAAAGTATTTGATAACTGATTATATTATAACATTCCGCCATTGCCTTGTCAAGTTGTTTGCACAAAACTCGCAAAAATAGATTTTTCGGCAAAAAACGGCGGTAAAACCGCCGTTTTTTATTCCTGACATTGCCGCTCGGCAAGCATCATATCTTTGACCTTCATAAGACGAGTCGTGTTTCCTCTCTCGTTCTCATCAAGTTTCATTTTTATTGTTTTGATAGCATCCAGATACTGTGGCATCATAATGTATTCGAGTGCATTTACTCTGCGACGTGTCCGCTCTATTTCCTCTGCCAGGAGTTGTGCCGTCTTTTCCTTTTCGGCAAGTCTTATCATGTCCTCCATAACCTCGGAAAGGGCGAGAAGAGATGCGTCAAGTTCGCCCGACGTAAAAGCAAATCCGTAATTGTAACTGTCCTTTGCGTCTCCGCCTTTGACTATAAAATCAAACGTCGGAACATCAACACTCATCAGATTTTTCCGACTCACGTGAAGTTCTCCCTCTTTTTTCGGAAGAATAAGTGCCTCTTGTAACGTCTTCGGACCAAGTAGTGCGGTGGCAGACGAAAAACTGCCGTAAACTTTCGAAAGCGACTCCTCCACTCTTTTACGCAACGCCTTGTAATCGTGTACTATTTCCAGAAATTGCCTCATAAGTTCATCACGCTTGTCTTTGAGAAGTTTGTGACCTCTGCGAGCAGTATTGTAGCGTGCTTGAAGTTTTTTCAGTTCCATTCTGGTTGGATTGACCCTGAGTTGTGCCATTAAAACCACTCTCTCCTTTCAAAGATTGCGTAAATTATTTTTGAGGCCAGTATTTTTCAACAAATTCGGGCTTGATTCTCTTCATCTCCGACTTCGGAAGAATGGAAAGTAACTTCCAGCCGAGATTTAAAGTTTCCTCAATGCTCCTGTTCTCGTAAAATCCCTGATTTATATATTCCGCTTCGAAAGCGTCTGAAAACTTCGCATAAAGCCTGTCCATCGGAGTCAATGCCGCTTCGCCTAAGACAACCATAAGTTCTTTCGCTTCCTTGCCTCTTGCATAGGATGAGAATAATTGGTTCATAACGCCCGCATGATCCTCACGTGTCTTTCCGACGCCTATTCCCTTGTCTTTGAGACGTGAAAGCGACGGTAAAACGTCAACAGGGGGCATATAACCCTTTCTGTACATCTCACGTGACAAAATTATTTGTCCTTCCGTGATGTATCCCGTAAGGTCGGGAATGGGGTGCGTCTTGTCATCTTCGGGCATTGAAAGAATGGGGATCATCGTAATGGAACCGTCACTTCCCATTTTTCTTCCGGCTCTTTCATACATCGTCGCCAAGTCCGTATAAAGGTAACCGGGATATCCTCGTCTGCCGGGAACTTCCTTGCGTGCCGCAGATACTTCACGTAACGCTTCCGCATAGTTGGTAATGTCCGTTATGATTACAAGCACGTGCATGTTGCACTCAAAAGCGAGATACTCAGCCGCCGTAAGTGCCATACGAGGTGTTGAAATTCTTTCGATTGCGGGGTCGGACGCAAGGTTCATAAATAAAACCGTACGGTCTATCGCACCCGTTTTCTTAAAGTCGGATATGAAGAAGTCTGCTTCCTCAAACGTAATTCCGACAGCGGCAAATACAACCGCAAATTTTTCGTCGTCTCCGAGTACCTTCGCCTGCCTTGCTATCTGTGCCGCAAGATTTGCGTGCGGAAGTCCCGAACCCGAGAATATCGGAAGTTTCTGACCTCTTACCAGCGTGTTCAATCCGTCTATCGTGGAAATTCCCGTCTGTATAAATTCGGACGGATAATATCTTGCCGCCGGATTTATCGGAGTTCCGTTTATGTCAAGCGACTTGTCGGGTATTATTTTCGCACCGCCGTCAATGGGTTCACCCATACCGTTGAATACTCTTCCGAGCATGTTTTCGGATACGTCAAGTTGTACACCGTGACCCGAAAAACGCACCTTTGAATTGGCAACGTTTATTCCCGCTCCCGATTCGAATAATTGTACGAGTACGTTTGAGCCGTTAACTTCGAGAACCCTGCAACGACGAACGTCGCCGTTTGGCAGTTCAATTTCTCCGAGTTCGTCGTATTTAACGCCCTCAACTTGACGCACAAGCATAAGAGGACCCGCAACTTCCTGAATGGTTCTGTATTCTCTTATCATTTTAGGTCTCCTCCCATCACTTGTTTGTGAGTGCTTCAAGTTCGACACTCATACGACTCATAATTTTTTCATATTCCGATTTGTAATCCGAATATTTTACCGATTTAAATCTTCCTATATCTTCACGTACGGGTAAGTTCGATACGTCGTCAATGTCAGCACCGTCGGATATAGCCTTGCTTGCTTTCTCTTCAAAGGCGAATACAAGTCTCATCATAGCCATCTGCTTGTCAAGTTGCGTGTAACTGTCCACGTCCTCAAAAGCATTCTGCTGTAAAAAGTCCTCACGAATGGAGCGTGCCGTTTCGAGAGTAAGCCTGTCGTCAGACGAAAGTGCGTCCATACCGACAAGTTTAACAATCTCCTGTAAACTGTCCTCAATTTGAAGAGTTTTAAGACATCTTCCCGTAAGTTCCATCCAGTCTTTTCCTACGTTCTCACCAAACCATTCCGATAAACGGTCACGGTAAAGAGAATACGAGTTAAGCCAGTTTATAGCCGGGAAATGACGCCTGTAAGCCAGGGACGAATCAAGTCCCCAGAATACTTTTACTATACGCAACGTTGCCTGCGTTACGGGTTCGGATATATCTCCGCCCTGAGGCGATACCGCTCCTATTGCCGATAATGCACCGAGCCTGCCGTCGCTTCCGAGACATATAACCTTTCCCGCTCTTTCGTAGAACTGTGCAAGACGTGAAGTAAGATATGCGGGATATCCTTCCTCACCGGGCATTTCTTCAAGTCTGCCCGACATTTCACGTAACGCTTCCGCCCAACGTGAAGTGGAGTCTGCAATAACGGCAACCGAATAACCCATGTCTCTGTAATATTCGGCAATCGTTATACCCGTGTAAATGGACGCCTCACGTGCCGCAACGGGCATGTCCGACGTGTTTGCGATAAGAACCGTGCGTTCCATAAGTGACTTGCCTGTTCTGGGGTCTATAAGTTCGGGGAATTCACGAAGAACGTCGGTCATTTCGTTTCCACGCTCTCCGCATCCGATGTATACGACAATGTCAACGTCGCTCCATTTTGCAAGTTGATGCTGGACCACGGTCTTGCCCGAGCCGAAAGGTCCGGGAACACATGCGGTTCCTCCCTTTGCAATCGGGAAAAGTGCGTCAATAACTCTCTGACCGGTTATCATCGGCTCAACGGGAGGAAGTTTCTGTGCATAAGGACGGGATACACGTACGGGCCACTTCTGCATAAGCGTCAAATCTTCTATCGTTCCATCGGGAAGTTTTATCTTTCCGATTCTGTCCGTAACCGTAAAATCGCCCGAACGAAGTTCAACTATTGTACCGCCCATTTTCGGAGGCACCATAATCTTGTGTTCTATAATTTCGTTTTCTTTTACCGTTCCCAAAACGTCGCCCGCACAAAGCTCGTCTCCAAACTTGTGCTGTGCCTCAAAATGCCATACTTTTTTGCGGTCAAGAGACGGAACGTCAATTCCTCTCGTTATGTTTGAACCCGCAATCTCACGTATCGCTTCAAGGGGACGCTGAATACCGTCGTATATATTGGTAAGGAGTCCGGGTCCGAGTTCAACAGACAGTTGAGAACCGGTGTCAACGACAATATCACCTCTGCCAAGACCTGCGGTTTCTTCGTAAACCTCAATAGACGCACGGTCACCGTGCATTTCGATAATCTCGCCTATAAGACGATTTTTACCTACTCTTACCACGTTGAATAAGTCCGCCTCTTTCATTCCCTCGGCAATAACGAGAGGACCCGACACCTTTAATATCTTTCCTTCTACCATTTGTTTCTTTACCTTTCAAAAGTTATTCTTTAAAAAGAATATCCGTTCCCACGGCACGTTCAACCGCACTCTTAATATTAGACATACCGTATCCCGTACCTCCGTCCTTGCCGGGTATAGGAATTATAGCCGGCAGAGGCTTGTCTTTGTATTTTGATATTTCGTCCTCAATTTCCGAGGCATAATTTTCGACAATGAAAATTATAGCATTCTCTTCGTCCGACGCAAGTTCTCTTAAAACTTTGCGTGCGGCGTCGGAATCCTCCGCTTCATGCACGGAAAATCCCAGTGCCATAAACCCTATGACGCTGTCTCTGTCTCCGACAATACATATTTTATACATAACCGTACCTCAATCTGTGATTTGTCTCATCCGTGGATTTGCCCGTTTTCTTCGCGTCGAGAATTATTCTTAAATTCTTTACCTGATATTCAAGTGCCGTAAGATATCCTATGGCAACCTCGGGACCGAACTGAACTTTCTTCGCTTCCCTTGCCATCTCCATATATACGTCGTCCGCATATTTTTCAACACCCGAAAGGCTGTCCGGATTCTCGCATATGCACGTAATAAACTTCCCGTATTTTGAAAACGCCAACTCACTGCATAAGAATTCTTCTCCGTTGTCGTACGCATTGAGATAAAATTCAGGTTTGATATCTCCGCCGAATAAAACGGCATTTTCGAGTAATAATTTTCCCACTTCCCCCATTTTCATCCGTAAAAGACGAACACAGGTCAAAATGTTGGTAAAATCAATTTTTGTTTTTACAAGTTCAATTGCAAGTTGACACCTTGAAGAAACGGCACAGTCAAGCATGTCGGCATAACACGCTCTGTCAAGTATGAGATCTATGCTTTGGGGATTTTTGTTCTTTGAATAAACTTCAATAGCCTCACCGACAGCACGCCTCATATTCTCCGGATATTCCGAAACTTCTCCGGATATTATACCTTTTGCATATTCGGCACGTACCGTTCCGCAATCATATAACATTCCGTCAGGTTCTATCCGTCGTGCGTGACACTTGATACACGCCTTTATATTGTTGCAATCATAAGGATACCGGAGAAACTTTAAAATTTCGGGGTTCGGAACCATGGACTCTATAAGCGAGCATGCGTCCGTGTAAACTTTCAGTAAGGTCTCCTCAATGTCAACCTCTCCGTCGTCTCTGTGTATAACCTCAATCCCGTATTCCGAAAGTTTGCCAACGGCATCATCGAAATTCGAAGCTTCGGATAAAGTACGCATTTTTTCGGCTCCGATAAGAGAATTTTCAATCGCTCTTATTCTTGCCGAACTGTACATATAATCATTTGTGTTTATTTTGGAAGCCATATAAACACCTCACTCAATTTTGAGTTGTGGCGGTTTCACTTGGGAATAATATTTCCAAAACCTTGCTTTCGAGCGAGGGACGAACCCCGTCTACAAGATTTTTGACCGAACAGTTAAGTTCGATGTCACCGCAACGAATTATAAATCCGCCGTCAATATTCACACTCTTCTCCGATAAAACTATTTTATCAAGAACGTCTGTCGGTACTCGTCCGACAACCGCTCTTCTTGCACCGTCTATTATAGTGCGTCCGTTTGTGTCCAAATCTTTTTTGTTCATCAAAACTTCGTATTTTTCGGGAGAAATATCCTCTCCGTAAAGACGTATGCTCTCAGACTCAGACGCCACACGGTCATAAATGACTTTTGCCATAATTCCCGACATCATTGCCCTGTATTCGGCTGTGCCGAGCGATAAAATGTACTCAACGGCTGACTCAAACGCATAATCCAGCATATTGGCACGAAGTTTTAAATTGTTGTCTCTGCGACTCATCGCAATAGAAGATTTTGCTCTTGACTTGATTTCTTCCCCCTCGGCTACGGCTGAGGTCTCAATCTCTTCTTCTATCGCTTGCTTTTTTCTCTCACACTCAGAGGCAATTTCGTCGCACCTCTTCTGTGCGTCGGCAATAATTTCGTCCGCACGTGCCTGTGCGTCGTCAATTATTTTTTGAGTAATTTTTTCAAGTCCTACCACTCTCTTTTATCCTCCGTCAGAGAATTAAGCACCGAGTGTGAACGGACACATAAATACCATAAGAAGTGTTATGAGAAGTGCGAAAATCGCATATGTTTCAACAAGTGCCGCAGACGTTATAGCCTTACCGAGTTGGTCTCCACGCTTTGCAATGAGGTTGATACCTGATGCGGAAACTTTCGCCTGCTTTATAGCGGAGAAAAGACCGACTATCGCATAAGGAAGAGCGGCCATAAGGAAGTATGCACCCTGTTGAAGAGTAAGTTCCGCAAATCCACCGAAAAGACCTATTTTGAAAAGAATAAGGAATGCCGCAACGAGACCGTATACACCCTGCGTCATAGGAAGAGCCTGTAATGCCAAAGCCTTACCGAACTTGGAAGGATCTTCTGTCAAAAGACCGCTTGACGCCTCACCTACGAGACCTACACCTTTCGCACTGCCCATACAAGGAAGTGCAACTGCAAGTGTCGCACCCAAAAGTGCAATGTTTGTACCTGTAAAAATTTGTCTGAGTATTTCCATTTTGTTTTGCTCCTTTATAATTTTTGATTTTATAAATTTCACTCAAAAAGCCATCCGCTTTTTGATTTTTTCAGTAATTCGTTTGTACGGATATAAACCGTCTATAATATACTTTTTTGTATGTCTGCACGTATAAACCGTCGCCTCACCGCCGCAAATGCGGAATTGCTCACGCCGTTTTAATGTGCCGCTTTACTCTACACTGTACTTTTCGGACGGCTCCATTGATTTAAACTCAACTCCTCCGTCTTCGTAGAACTTGTTGAAGAATTCAAGATACTGTAAACGGCTTGTATGCACAAACGAACCTAATATGTTTATCGCAAGGTTTAATCCGTGACCTATGATAAACGCAAAGATAAGTGCGATAAATCCTCCGACCGATGAACCTCCCATCGTTCCGATAAGATTTATAACCTGTGCAATAACCGCCGCCGCAAGACCGAGAGCCAAAATTCTCGAATACGAAAGCAGATCCGATGCGTAACTTGTTATGTCGTAGAGACCCAATAGTCCCTTTCCTATTTTCATAACAATATTTTTTTCGTGCCTGCCGTGCGTGCAAATTATAATCAGTACGCCAATTCCGCAAACAATGCCTCCGGGAACAGTTCCGACCAAAGCCCAAACCGCTATTCCCGCAAAGATTATCCACCATGCACCGATGTCAAATATAGCGTCCCATATTTTTCCCTCTTTACAAAGAAGAACAAACTTAACCGCCATTCCGGCAATAAGATGAACTCCTCCTGCGACAAGTGAAACCACCAAAAACTTCATGGGGTCGTCAATGGGATTAAAACATATTCCGTTAAAGAACGGAACCGCTTCTTTCGCATTCGAAATTCCCATCATATTCTCCATAATGGCATAGGGAAGATCTCCGAACCAACCGCCGAACAATACGCCCATAGCCATTCCCGATATTCCGCAATATCCGAACATGTTGAAACTGCGTTTCATCGACGGCGAAAGGTGTATAATTTTCGGTATCAAAAATCCACCCAGAACCATTAAAAGCCCGTATCCCACGTCGGCAAACATAAGACCGAAAATAAAAAAGTAGAATATGCTCATTATAAACGTCGGGTCGAAACTGCCGTATTTGGGATATGAATACATTCCGACAACCCATTCAAAGTTGCTTGCATATTTGTTGTTGACAAGTTGTACGGGCGGTTCTTCACCGTCAAGTGGCTCGTATAAACCATACGCACAGCAAACCTTTTGCAGTGATTCCTCAACCTTTTGACAGCATTGCTCGGGAATCCAAGCGGAAATTACAGTGCATTTTTGTGTTTTTGCAATATTCTGCTTTCCCTGCACAATCACTAAGTTGGTTTTTTCTATGTCCCAAACAACTTCGATATCGCTGAGATACTCTGCGTAGCCGTTTAATTCCCCGTCAAGTACCTCTATTTGCCCTCTCAGAGCCTCTTTTTGACCCTCTAATGCACCTATTTTTTCCTTTGGAGTAACGTTTATCCCCTTGTATGAGGCACGGATGAATCCCATCTCGTTTAATATGCGAAGTGCTTGTTCCGTATGGGTTTTGTGGGTTATAAGCGAAATAAAAACTCCGCTTGCATCCTCATAAATAACCTCAAATCCGGCATAAAGTTCCCCAAAAGCCTCTTCAATTTTCGCCAAATTTGTCCCCGCAGGTAAATTTCCAAGCGTTAAATCCGTTTTTTCAGAACCTTGTAAATCAAGCGAAACATCATATTTTATAAGGGGTTTCAGCGATGTTATCTCATTGTCTATGGCGATTATTTCATCTCGGCACTTTGAAATTTTCTTAATTGCATCGTCAGCACGTTCGGCAATTTCCAATGCCGTGTCGTATCGCCCGCTCGAAATAAATTCATCACGATTTACTCGTAACCTGCAATCTCCCAAACCGCCTTTTCGCTTTGTTCGCTTGTTCATTTCGGGAATAATTCTTTCAATAACGGCGATTTTTTTTTCTGTAAAAATTTTTTGTTCGTCGCAATCGTACGTTTCAAGCAAATATCCGTATTCATCCGAATATACCGACTTTACTTCCACACAACGTAATCGAACAAGTCGCCGAATTAGAGAATCTTCCTCGCCGAGAGGTGAAATCACGGTAAGTTTTTTCATTATACTTACTGACATTCCAAATTAACCCCCTGCAAAATGACCTTCACTGCGTCTTTTACACGTTCGTGAACAACTTGTTCTCTTTCAGCATATTTTTTTTGATTTTCTAAATTATTTCTGTCAATAATTTCCTGAACCTCACGTTTGACTTCATCAAGACTTGCCTTGTATTCCGCTTTAATACCGGTCTCAAAATCGTCACATTCACTTTTTGCATTGTTTTCTGCATCAATTACCATTTTCCTCGATGTTTCGTATGCATCGTTCACAATGTTATGTGCGGTTTCTTCGGCTTCCCTGATTTTTATTACCGCTTCTTTTGACATTTGCCAATTCTGCCTTTCTATCACCCAAAATAAAAATCATACAATTGTGCTTTCAAATCAGATGATTACATTATAAAAGCATCCTCTATTATGAAAATACCTTATGGTAAAGTATATCATATCTTTCCCTAAAATTCAAGAGTTTTTTTGAATTTTTATATATTTAAAAATTTGTATATAAAATCAGTAAATGTTCATTTTTTATATCCAAGAAGCAAAAAAGAGCAGTCGCCTGCTCTTTTTGGAAATAACTATATCATATGATATTCAATATCATATCAAATTATGCGTTTAATACCTCAATTTCGGTATTATAATATTTTTCTTGAAATTCGATTTCACGTCTTATTTCTTCCGTAGAAAAAGACATTCCTACAGGTGCCGCAACCAGTTTGTCTTCGATATCATCGTGTCTGTGAACTATTCCGATTATTTGCACAGTATATTTTTCTAACGGCTTATCAACCCCAAGTAAATATACGTCAAGTTCCTCGCCATCCCCACCTAAGACGCCGGGTATATAGCCATAGTTTATGTGGTATATCAAAGTATACTTCTCTTTTTTATGTACATACCCTATTGGTCTATCAATTTCGATATCAACAATTTTTCCAAGATACGACTTTACTTGTTCTTTTCTTTCTTCATACGTCATATTATCAACTCCGAAAAATCATATAAACAAAAAACAACATCTTTGCGATGTTGCGATCTATATAAAACTTTTTTATTAAAAGTACGCACAATTTTAACTTTCAATCGAGAATAGGCAAAGAATAGAGCAGAAAGAAACTCAAACTC
>CAZGJC010000042.1:0-12469 GCA_964526505.1 uncultured Clostridium sp. | reverse complement strand
CTACGGATTTTCTCCCCTCTGAAAACACCCCTCTTTTAAGCGTGCCTACGGCACGGAATGGTGGAGAAAACAAATATTAAGCGATATTACGGTGCGATTTGAGCATTCGAAGCGGAGGGTGGAAGAATCTTAATTGATGTGGCAATATTATGGAGTATAGGGTGCTTTCTGTTAGAATTGAAAGCATACAAAGAGTTTCTTTTTTATGACACTTTCTGTCATCAGCAACAGAAAGTGTTCAAAGCATGTTTTGTTTTTTATGACACTTTCTGTCTGCGTCAACAGAAAGTGTCCAAAGAATGCCGTTCAAGGGGAGGGTACTCGTATATGAGTTCGACGAATTGCTACGCAACTCTGCTCACTCACATACTTGCGTACCCCCTCCCCATTGAAAATCCCCACCCCAAAAAGGTTAAGCCGTGGAGAACTTTACGTGATATGGCAACGTTGCGTAGCAACTTGCGAATTTGACACAAAGTGGCAAATACAAGGTGCCGTAGGCACGGCAAGGTGGGGTTCTTTAAGGGGAGGAAGTATGCAGATTTGAGACACGATGATTTTTTTTCGAAAAAATCTCGTGTTGAAAAATCAAATTTCCTCCCCTTGAACGGTGTTCTTTGAATACTTTCTGTCAACGTGGACAGAAAGTATTATAAAAAAACAAATTAAAAAATATCAAATTAAAAAATATCCAATTAAAGAGTGAAAAGAGGTGCATTTCAGAATATGAGCGGTAGCGGAAAATCGATATTCGGGCGAGTATCGAAAAGGGACAAGCGAAGCGGTATCGTGTCCGGCATTACAAGCACAACAAGCAATGCAATCGGAGCAGGCAATACAAGTTTTACAAGTGGCACGAGCAAAACAAAATCGGCGAGCGGAACGGCAACTGCCGGCAACACGAGCGGAATTGATTTAACATATGCCGGAAACGTGGGAGTAAAATCCACAAATTTAGGGAATGAGGCATCAAGAATCAAAAACACAAGCGGTACGAGCGGTACTTCAAGTCCGCTTGATTTATACGGGACGGGGACGGGAGTTATAGTCAATCAATCGGGTGTAAAGAAGAACGACGCCGAAAATCCGCTTTATTCTTCCACATCGGGTATTACAGGCACAGGTTTTACCGACACAAACGTCGGTGGTGCATCAAGCGTAAGCGGAACAAAAAAGCCGACAACCGAAAGCGATTTACTGTATTCGGCAAATCTACCCTTATCGGGTGCTACGTCAAGCACTTTACAGAGCGATACGGTGAGTCAAGGCACATCGGCAAAGTCCCCTCAAAAATTTGATATAAACGACACGCTCGGAGTTTCGCCCGGCACATCGGGAACGACTGTCGGAAACGTATCGGGCAGTGGACTTACGTCTGTCGGCAACACGTACACGTCAAGCAAGAATTATGCGGTCAACGCTCCGAGCGGAGCGAGCGGTGTGGAGAACGTTAAAAGCAGTAGTACCGCAAACGAGCCGACGTATGCGGAAGCGTCGGGGCAATCGGGAGGCGGTTCCTCTTTGAGCGGTACGGGCAACACGGGGGACGGCACAACGGGCGGTGGCACATCTGTGGGAAATGCGACAAGTGATGAGAGTGCAACCGGTACGAGCGGTTCGGAGATGACTTACGAGGAATGGCAGAAATACAAACTTGACAAATACAAAGAATCGGCGGAGCAGAATTATCAAAATGCCCTGGCACAAGCACAGCGAGAATACGACGAAGCTTTGAAAAAGGCACGTTTTACATACGACGTTACAAATTCAAATTACGGAGCGAATGCCGAATCTTTGGCAAAATTAGGGCTGACGGAAAGCGGATACAGCGATTATTTAAAGGGTCAACTTTATTCCGAGTTGCGTTCGGACGCACGTCAGGCGGGTCTTGCAAAGTCATATGCCGAAAGCAACGCCAAAAGCACAAAAGACAGCGGAATTTTAAACGAAGAGATGAGTTACTACGACGCCATGGCAAGCAGGGCGGACACCGCACAAAAGCAGGCGTTACAGATATATTCGGATCTTTTCTCGGGTGCGTCGAGCGGTACTTACACCGCATCCGACATAGAGGCACTCGGAGCGAAGTTCGGGCTTAGCACGGAGATGATAGCCGACTGCGTGAATGCATCTAAGAACTATGAGGAAAAGGTAAACAAAGAAAACGAGGCAAAGAAAGCCTCAAACATCGCATACATTAAAGCCCTGTCAAATTCCGTCGGCAACGGAACGACAAAAGACGAGGTTATAGCCGAGGCGTTAAGGTTGGGTTTGACGGAGAGTGACATATCCGACGTTATAGTGAAGATGGACAAAGCCAACACGCTTTCGGAAAGTGTAAAGCAGAGCAACATAGCACTTATAAACAGAATGGCGAAGAATATTTACGATGAGGACGCAAGAAGCGACCTTATAGAATATGCGTCCAAACTCGGTCTGACGCAAAGCGACATACTTGACGCTTTGAACGAGATAAACGTCAACATGGGTGCCGCAAGCAAAAAGGTGGTTGAGGACAAAGACATAAGCGAATTGATAGACGACATATACAAAGGCAGGGCAACCATTGAGGACTGCACGAAGATGGCGGAATATCACGACCGGGGTCTTATAAACGACACGCAATTTGAAAACATACGCAACGCTTACAGCAAAATGATAGACACGACGAAAACGCTGTTTTACGATTCGGTAAACGGAGAGTATGCAACTTTAAGTGACGCCATGCTGATTTACGGAGAAGTCAATGCGGACGCACTATGCACGGACGAGGTTAAAGCGAAGGTGAAAGAGACGTTTGAAAAACTTTACACGCCCGAGCGTGGATTGACACTGACGACAAGCGGTCTTGAAGGAAGGGCGAAGGAGAACAAAAACTTCACCGTAACGATAGGCAAAAACAAGGAAAATCTCGAACTCGGCGGAGAGGTTACCGACTCGCACATATATCAAGTGGCGTTGAACGTCGGCAGTAACACGCTATTCGGGTACGAGCATCAACTTTACGTCAAGGCGGACGGCAAGTTATTCTACGTCAAGCAACAAGGACTTTGGGACGGACACTTTGAGGCGGTAATGGATTACTTCTTTTAAAATCCGCAAGACGGGCGGAAATTCGGAAAGGTCACGCAAAGTGTGAGAAAGGATTACATATGGCGGTCAGCACAATAAATGGCGGAGGCATATCGGACAAGCGTTACGTCCTCAGAGGTGTGGCGAGCAACAAAAGCACAGTCGGCAGTGTGCAAAGTTCACTTAAATCGTCGGGCATCGGTGAGGTGGGTGCAAAGGTCGCCGACACAAAAGCGGGCGGAGCGTTACGTTTAAGTCTCGGCGTATCTAATTCCCTCGGAAAGTCTTCCTCACTTACGGGGCTTTCGTCGTCTGAAAGAAAAAATTCGGGAAGTGCATTGAGCGTTGGCAACACAACATACAAGGGTTACGGTTTACAGGCGAAAAAAACGCAAAGTCTTGTGGGCAACACGTACGGCAAAAGCACGCAGAGCGATACTTTGACGGACGCAAAAGGCACTTTAAAAGCCACGGACGGTTTAAGTGGCGGAAAAGTTTCGGGCGGTGGCAAGAACAACGGCGGAGTTTTGGGCGGTGTGGGTTACACGCTTGAAAAGTTGGGGCTTGGCGTAGTATCGTCTGTGGAGGGAATATGGGACTACACCGCAGGCGGAATTGCCGACCTTATAGGTCAGGACGAATGGGCGAAAAAACAATTTGACAATGATTGGCTGGATTACTCTCACGCCGACGAATGGTACAATCCGTCTACGGGGTGGAGTTTTGCGGGAGATATTTCAGAGGGAATAGGTTCGTCCATACCGTCGATTGCAACGGTTGCGGGAGCAACGGCGATTGCAGGTGCATCGGGCGGAACGCTCTCTCCGCTTTCGGCAGGGCTTATATCGGGTGCGGTGGCAGGTCTCGGAGCCGCCGGAAACTCAACGAAAGAGGCATACAGGCAGACGGGAGAACTCGGCGGTAAAGAATATGCATACGGTGCGTTATCCGGTGCGACGGAAGCCGGTGTGGAAATGGTGAGTGCGGGGCTGGCGAAAGGCACGGGACGAATTATAAACCGTGTAAGCGGAAACGCCGTCAAGAACACGGCAAAGTCTGCGGCGAAAAACACCGCATCGGCAATAAGCCGTCAGGCTATTGCAAAAGGAATTATAAAGGATATGGGAGAGGACTTTCTGTCCGAGGCACTTGAAGAGGGAATTTCGGAATTTATGTCTCCGATATACAAGCGTATGACTTACGATCCGAATGCGGAAAACGCATCGGTCGGAGATATAGCCTATGCTTCACTTGTGGGAGGAATAAGCGGAGCGATAATGAGCGGAGGTGCGTCGGCTGTGAGTTATGCGACCGATTACCGCTCGGGAAACAATGCGATAAAGAACGGAAAAGACGGTGCGATTATGTTAAACTCGAAACTTTTTTCCGAACGTGAGGGTGCGTTCGATACGGATTTTGACGTATACAAAAACATAAAAAGCACGTATGAAAGTCTCACGGAAAGTTTATCTCGCACGGGCGGAGAGTTCAAAAGTGCAGAGCAGAAAGCGACACTTGGGCAACTCAAAAGAATGAATGCCGCCGCAACGCTTGCCCCGTTTATAGAGAGAAGCGGACAAAGGATAGTTCTC
Source organism: uncultured Clostridium sp. (assembly GCA_964526505.1). Classification (GTDB taxonomy): domain Bacteria; phylum Bacillota; class Clostridia; order Oscillospirales; family CAG-272; genus SVTX01. The sequence goes on along the minus strand of CAZGJC010000042.1, from coordinate 7,805 downwards.
AACGCAGAAAGTTACGCAGAACTTTACAACGATATCGGAATATACGACAAAAACGGAAACAAAATAAATATTACCGCAGAGGATTTTACAAAGGGTGTAGATACGTCGCTTTATTATTCGGAGTCACTTTCCGACCGAAAAAAATTCGCACGGCAACTTCGGCGTGCGTTAACGGACAATCAAGCACTTGCCGTCGCTTCGGGCATGGACGTGACGAGCGACGCATTGAAATACAAGAGCAATCTCGAAAACATCGAAAATTACGGCAAGAGAATGATAAGTCGTGAGTCTTTTGAAAACTTTAAGGAAAATGCGGACAAAAAGAAAAAAGCCGAACTCGGGAAAAAACTCGGCACAAAAGACATAGAGAGTTTAAGTTACGAAGATTTTTGCGACGCCATGGGGAAATATCTCACGACCTCGGAATTTTACTCTGAATACGAGATGAGCCGTGGGGTGGGCTTGCGGTCAAATAATCAAACAAATCGCAACAGGGGCGAAAATTTACGCATATACGGCGAGTCTGACAAGGGGTCTAATATGCAGCTCGACACTTTGCCGTACAACACGGGTGGGAATGCGGGTGCGGAGAGCGTATCGGGAGCGAACGACACGGGCGGTTCATCGGCAGGTATTACATCGGGGCAGGACGGACAATTTTCACAAAGTGAAAAAAGCGGAAAAAAAGCGAATGATTACATATTGCAAAGCGACAAAAACCGTGGTACAATGAATTATACGACCGACATTGACGGAGAGTATTCGGCAGGGGACGTTTCGGGCGTCAATTCGGCAGACAAACCACTCGGGAAAGTTTTACACCAAAATTTACAAGACGGCACGGACGGCACAAGTCTCAAAGAAAACCCGAGCGGAAACAAAATTGCGGTAAAAGACGCAAACGGCAAAGTTACAGGTGAGATTTCGTTTGACGACGTAAAGGAACTTGATGATGATGAATGGCATGCCGTGTCGTCGTACAAGGGCAGTAAAAGTTATAATATAAATGCGGAATTGCGTGAGGGCAACCTTTCTGCGGATAATGCGTTTTACGTGGAGAACATAGACCGAGGTCTTGAAAAAAAGCCTCGTTACGTGGGTAAATCATACAGAGAGATTACATTTGAAGGTTTCGGGGACAAGGCGGCACTTGACTCATATGTTGAAAGGCATAAAGTTGGGGGTACCGTGACTTACAAGGCGTATACCTCAACCACGTACAGACGAGGGGCTTATGCGTTGGATGGAAAATACGTGGTACGACACGTAATATACGGGTCAAGCGGTCGTTTGATTTCGGAATACGGCACGGACAAAGAATTTGAAATAACCTATCCACGCAACACGACTTTCAGGGTAATTAAAATAAAGTATAACAGCAAAGGGACACCGATAATTTACTTAGAGGAGGAGATTGACAATGAAAAGAATAACCGAGATGACATACGAAGAAATAGACGATCTGACATCGGAGGAAATGGAAAAGGTATTCAAATTGGAATGGGATTTGATGACACCGCAGGAAAGAAGGAACCTCTTTTCGGACAAACAGCCGGAATGGATGAAGGCAATACGACGTCAGAGAGACTACCACGTGGAGAGAAGACCGAGATGGATGATACCGACAAATTTCAAGTATCCGGAGACGTTACTTCCACACAATCTGAAATGCGGAAAATGCAAGTATTACGTCCGCTTTCAAGGCGAATGTACCCTGCTTTATCCGGACGGGATTCCGAAAGAGGTACGGCTGAGAGAGGACTGCGAGAGGTTCGAGGAGAGGTAATTGACAATGAAAAGAATATCGGAAATGACGGAAGAGGAAAGACGCAAATTGACAGCGGACGAATGGCTCGAACTGATAGAGACGGAAAGGCTTTTGATGACGCCACAGGAGAAAGAGGAAATCAACGCAGGCAAAATACCGGTGTGGATGGGTACGAGAAGACGTCAACCTTATCCTCCGATAATGCCACACGTGATAAAATGCTCGGAATGCAAACACCGCTTTTACGTAGAACACAGATTGGGCTGCGAAATGAGATGCAGACTGTTCTATCCGGACAGGAGAATACCGGAAGAGGTACGAATGAGAGAGGACTGCGAGAGGTTCGAGGAGAGGTAATTGACAATGAAAAGAATATCGGAAATGACGGAAGAGGAAAGACGCAAATTGACAGCGGACGAATGGCTCGAACTGATAGAGACGGAAAGGCTTTTGATGACGCCACAGGAGAAAGAGGAAATCAACGCAGGCAAAATACCGGTGTGGATGGGTACGAGAAGACGTCAACCTTATCCTCCGATAATGCCACACGTGATAAAATGCTCGGAATGCAAACACCATTTCGACTTTCAAAGCAGAGAGGGTTGCGAAATGAGATGCAGACTGTTCTATCCGGACAGGAGAATACCGAAAGAAGTACAACTTCGAGAGGACTGCGAGAGGTTCGAGGAGGAGTTGACGGGACAAATGGAGACTTGGAGAAATCAGGTGCAGATAGATATATCGACAGACGAAAGAATTATGGACGTAAAGAATCTGCCACTCTATCAGACGCAGACGGCGGGACAGAGAACGTTAGCGTTAACGTTCGGGGAATGGAAGCAGGAAGAGGTAGACGCAACGTTTTATCTCAGAATACACGATCCGTACACGCTGACAATGGACTTCTGCGGAGAGGAAATAACCCTGACATCAAAGGCACTGAACAGGTACAACTCGGAAATTATGAAAATGGCAGAGGAAGAGTACGGGAAGATATACGCCAAGGAGGACAATCTTCCGTCGGCGGAAAAGAAATGGTCAGAGGAAGCGGAGACGGAGATAATTTACTGCGGACGGACAATTCGGGCAAGAGAAACGGAAATACGGATATATCGGAAAATAATGGACATGATATACGATTGGACGGTGAAAGCCGGATACGACGAGGCGAAAGTGAGACGGGAGTTTTACATAGAGGAGAAATAAAAAATTCGCAAGAGAGCGACAAGGCGGAGAATTTTGCCGTTGATGAGTACGCCGAAAGGCTGAAAAACATAAAGGACAATATAGACAAAATACGTGACGTATGTCGGGGAACTTATTCCAATGCGACGGAAATAAATTTAAAGATATTCGAAAATTCCATAGGTCTTTTGGGCGACGTTTACACGGACGGGTACATAAGCGAAAGAAAGATAAATTCCGCTTGCCGGAAATTGCTTTCGTGGTACAACAAGGACAACGGTTTACTTGAATATACGGGAGAGGAAAATTTCGGGTTTTACATTGACGACGTAAGGCGTGCCATTGAGAGGATCGCATCGATTATATACAAAGACGGCGACGGCGACAAACTCGGTGTCGGTAAATTTTCCGCAAGCGACGTAGACGACGTTTATATTATTACTTCAAATCTTTTGAAATTTGCAGTTGAATACGACAAAGTATACATTGACGGAAAATACGAGGACGCAAAGGGGGTTGCCTTAAAGTTTGTCAACATAGCCCGAGACAACAATGCCATGGGGCATGGGCAGATACCGCACATATTCAAGCGATATTTTGTGAGTTTTGCCGACCCGAGGTCTGTTTGTTTGGCTATGGACGGCTACAATGAAAACGGATTTTACACGTTTATGCACGAAAAACTCCGTCGTGCCTACACGCAAGCCGGCATTGCCGAAATGGGGATATTCGAGACGTACGACGACTTTATGAAAAACAACCGAAAGTACAAAAAGAGGCTTTCGGAGGTTATCTCATTTCGGGGACACAAAATGACGGTGGGTCAACTTATAAGTTTATATCTCACATCCAAAAGAGAGCAGGCAATTTACGGGTTATATGAAAACGGGTTTGCCTACACCGACGGCGACGGAAACATAGTACGTGCGGACGTAAAGGCAAAATCGGATGGCAATATCACGCCGAGGCGTGCGATACAAGATCTCAGGCTCAACATGGAAAAACTGTTTTCGGAGCAAGACAGGGAATACATAGACATACTTATCGGCATACTGAACACAACTCGGAAAACGAAAGCGGACAGGGACTGCGAAAAATACGGATACACACGGGTAACGAAAGGGTTTTATTACCCTATACGCCGTGCGTTTACCGCTCGGGACGTCTCTTCGGACAATTCATATATTTTAGCGTCAAGCCCGTCGCCCGATTCACTCTCCACCCCGGGAGCGAAGCAGGAATTATTTATAGAGGACGCAGACAGTCTCATACACTCACACGCAAGGGCGGTATGCAGATATGCATACGTCTCGCCGATATCCGACCTTTTTAACAGAATATACAACCTTGACGTATCTGGAAACAAGAACAAAGCGGACACGGTAAAGTCTCAAACTCAGAACATATGGAATTATTACGGTGGCAGGAGGGGTGCCGTTCACGTGGGAGAGAAATATTTTACGGACATGTTCTCGCCCACGGGTACAAAAGGCGTGGGAAGCGAAATTGTCTCACGCATAAGGTCGTCATATGCCATAAGCGTTTTATCTTTCAATCCGAAAGTTTATCTGACGCAGATATCTTCGCTTTTCGCATCGACAAGCATTCTCGACTACGATTGTCTTATAAAAGGTCTCTGCATTAGTTCCGCCGACATAGACAAATACTGTCCTGCGGCAAAGTTGAGAAGATACGACAGCACGGCGATAAAGGCGGAGAGTGTGACGGACAGGATAAGCGACGTGGGCAGGGTCTTTATGAAGCCTATTGACGTTATGGATTCTTTTGTAATTCACAGGATATACGCCGCCGCACAAGCCCAAGTTCAAAAGTCGGGCGGGGGCAAGATAGGCACGGAAGAGAACAAAATTGAGGCGGGAAAACTTACAGAGGAGATAATTTACTCGACGCAACAAAATTCTTCACCCACGGAGCGGAGTGCCGGCATGAGGTCGGAGAGCGAATTTATGCGTGCGATTACCATGTTCTCCGCAGACTCGATGAAAATATTCGGCAGAGTTACAGACAGTATCGGGGCGATATTTTCAAACAAGGCAAAATTAAATTATCTTCACAAGAGTATGCGTGAGGGAAAAGAGTACACGGACGAGATATTTTCCGACTTCGGTGACAACGGCGGTGAGCGGACAACCATACGAGATGAAGCACAAAAGTGTGAGAGTGAGCAATCGGCACTTGAAAAACGCCTTGCAAGGTCACTGTTTGCCTTAATCGGCAGTTCGCTGTTTATGGCGTTAATATCAAAATTATTCAGACGGCTTTATCGAAAGGACAAAAACGACACAAGTGAGGAAAAGGCAAGGGATTTTGTGTTTGATTTTGTGGGAAATTTGCTTGGAGGTCTGCCTCTGATAAAGGACATATACGAAAGTCTCGTGTCGGGATACGACATAGACAGCACGACTTACACCGTAATAAACAATCTTATTACGAGTGCGAAGAATTTAATTGAAATATCCGCAAAATATGCCTCGGGGCAGGCGGAGTCGGGCGACCGAGCGAAGGCTATAAGAAGTCTTGTATTTTCACTCGGAAATGCGACGGGGTTACCGACACGCAACGTATACAACATAGTTTACGGAATTATCGGGACAAACGAAAAAGCGGAATTTTACGTTGACGACGTGTTTGAGAACAAAAATTACAAGCGGAGTTTTACGGATTATGCAAACGAAGAAAACTTTGAAATGGCGGACATGACATTAAGTCTTGCCCTCAAAGAATACATGCCTGAATATCTTACGGGAGAATACGCTCTCGGGGAATACACAAGGGGAGAGTTAATTCGTATGACGAAGAACGGAGGCAACGTTCTGCCGAAGAACATCACAAAAAAGAGTCTTGATGACGAACTTTCAACTGTCGTAAGCGAGAGTGATCTGCAATCGGTTCGCCGAAAATACGCTCGTGTATTACCGTCACTTTGCAAACTTACCTCGTCAAAATACTACCGCAGTGCCGACGACCTTATAAAAATACGGCAAATTGAGGCGTTATACGGCATATACTACAAGGGTGCGATAAGCGGTCTTGACGGTGTTGAGGCGGATGCGGAGTACATATCGGCAAAGATAATAGGAGAACGGTTATATGCCGTTCTTTACGCAAGAGCGTCGGTGATTGAGTCCGACTACGACGAGCGTGGGGCTATTATTGCCGGCAGGCGCAAGAAAAAAGTTATAAAAGAGATAGAGTCGATATGCGGTGACACTTGTCGCAACGGCAAAAACGAAGTTGCGATAAAGATACTTGCCCTACACGCACTGGGTTACAAATACAGTGACGGGGACATTGACGGTTTGAGCAAAAAGCGTGCGGATACAATTCTCATAAGATATCTGAACACGCTGTCGATTTCCAAAAAATACAAAGAGGTATTATGCACGGAATACGATTTGAAATTATCATCATCGGGAAAATTTATATCCGTCGCATAAAAAACTTTAAAAAAACTCTTTTTTGCGGACAATTTGCACCGAGTTTTATGTTACAATAGTATCACGGGGAAAAAACGGAAAGGCAGTGATATTATTTATGGCGATTATAATCGAACCGACACAGAGAGGGGACGTAGGGCGTATTGCGTGTCCTGAATGCGGAGAAAAGGTAAAATACGTTGCGATAGAGAAAGACAGCAACATTTCGGGGTTGACATTCAGGTGTCGCCGTTGCGGTCGTTTCTTTTCGGTAAGGACAACAAAATAAAGAAAAAGTGCCAAAAAGAGCCACATTCACACAAAGTTGTGATTGAGGCTCTTTATTTTTTTAAAAAAGGGAAAGGAGGGGATTTATATGAAGTGTGACAGACGAAGTCAATTTGCGACAAACGGCGGAGGCGTTATAAAATCGCCGTGCGTACTTGCAAATCAGCCGAAAGCGGACGTTATAAAGGGTGACGATTTGAGAAACGGAAAACAAAAATGACGGTACTAAAAGGAGATTTCAAATGAGTGAAGAATTAGAAGAATTAAAAGACGGCACGGAAGAATACGGTGAGGATTTCTCACAGAGTGATATCGAAAGTGTTGACGAGGAGTTTACGGACGAAGAGGATTACGGCTCTGTTTATTCCGACGGCGGTGGAGAGGACGATACTTCCATTACAGAGGGCAACGGTGAAGTTACAGGTGCAAGTGGCAAGGAAAGCGGTGGTGATGACACGTCTGTCGCAGAGTCGGGAAGTGGTGAGGCGAAAAATGCGGTATTAACCGGTACGGAGCGAGAGTTGGCGGAGTTGAGGAGACGGCTTGAAGAATACGACGCTTTGGCAAAGTCAACGCTTGAAAAGATGGGTGTCAGTGCAACCGACGGCAGGTCCGCTCTGATAAAACTTGCCGCAGAAACCGACGGTATCAGTGAAGAGGAATATTTGGCAAGGCATACGGAGCGTGAGCGTGACAGGGAAGCACGCAGGTTTCTGCAAATTTCCAAATTCAACGAAAAGAAAGCGAGGGATTTATCCGAAATTCAGGCGATATTTCCCGACACGAAAAAATACAAGGACGTAACCGAGTTTCCCAATTTTGAAAGATTTGCGTATTTACGTGACAGGGGAAGCACAGCCGAGGAGGCTTATATTTCGTCACACAGGACGTACGTTACCGAGTCTATTGCAAATTCGGTAAGGCAGGGCATACTCAACGACACGAAAAATCATCTTATCAGCACTTCACGCAAAGGGACGGCATCGGAAGAAGTTATGACGAGGAGAGAGTTATTTGAGTGGAGGGAAATGTTTCCCGATTTATCGGACAGGGAGATTACGGAGTTATACAGGAAAACGAAATGAGGGGGGACTTTCTGTTATGGCAGAAAGTATACAAAGAGCATT
>CAZGJC010000041.1:0-12909 GCA_964526505.1 uncultured Clostridium sp. | reverse complement strand
ATACTGTATGCATATATAGACTCAACTCGTTTGGAACCGGAACAACCGCAACAAAGAAATAGTACAATCGCTAAAATTAAGACAAAAAGTTGCTTTAACTTTACAGACATTTATTCTACCTCCATAGCATAAATGCTACCCAAAGTACCAACAATTGTAACTTCTGTGTAATTTTCCCAACCGTAATGACATATAAAATCATTTCCTGAATATTGATATGCAATTACCGCATGACCACCTTTTTTGCCACTTCCATTATAATTTGGCGGATCTTCTAAATTTCCGAAAAGTTCTACCGGGTAACCATCGTCTATAAGATTTTTAATAGTTGATTTGGTGAAAAATCCCCATACTCTACTTGTGTGAGAAATATCAGAAATACCTTTTTTACTTAAATATTGCTTGGAGACAGAGTGTATATGAATGCATGTGGTTGAGTCTTTTGGATCTAAATCATACAAATATTTTGTAAAGGAATTCTCAGACGATTTTAAACTTGTTTTGGATGAATCTGTCCAGTATGAATCGTCCATATATTTATCATCTTTAAATTTGTCAAAAAAACCATACAATATAGCTAATCCAACATAACCGCAACATCCATCACCTGTCGAATAATAACTGCATTCATTGAGATTTTTAAACCAATCTATTTCACTTTGCGATAAACCGCTTTTTATTGCGTAAGTACTATGAGATGTAATTGTAGAATATGCGGTTTTATTATTATTTATTACATAATCAAGTACAGCGATATTTTTATTATTTTCCAAATTGAGTTTAATATTTTCAGAGTGTATTTTCATATTTTCTATATCGGATTGGCTATTTATTGTTTCATTGATTACAGTATGATAGTATATTCCGTCTATTTTTACATAATATTCAGTTGGACCAAAATAATATAAATTATCACTTATATAGTTTGCGTATGGCGAGAGCGATGTTGATGAGTACTCAACAAAAGTGCCGGAATTTGGATGATATATAGCATATCCAGCAGGGTTACATTCAACCAAAATATAGGTTTCACCCGAAAAATCATTTATATATGCAATCCGCTCTATGTTTAAATTATGCTCACCACGTTGCATATTTTTTACTTTATTTGTAATAACATTGTAAATATTCTCATCAATTTCAAATTTGTTATAACTTTTTGATCGTGATGATGTTTCTGCGGTAACTAATATAGGAAAACAGTTTAAAAATAAGAATAATAATACAAGTGTTAAAGAAATTATCTTTTTTAAAATTCGTTTATTAATATAAAACATAGCGTATTCCTTTCATCATAATTTAGTAATGTGATTGATATTGGTAGTGTTAAATTGCGATATTAGTGAGGCTGTGCGGTTTGTTAGATTTAAGTGGTTAAACAACATAATCAATTTCATAAGTAACACCTCCTGAAATTAAAATAGGCACATAAATACAATAAAAGTAAATCCACTGTACTTATGTGCATAAAATTTTTGCAAAATTATTAAATTCTTGTCGTATTAAAATAATAACTTGCTTTTATTATCCACGTGTGCAAGCGGAAAAATTTATTATTTATCTGTACGGCTGTATCTTGTGATTTGATTATAACATCCGCTTAAAAAATTGTCAATAGTTTAATGCAATCAATTTATGTGGAGACGGATAATGCGTAAATTTAAGTGTTTTTTTGATAAAACAAAAGGAGAGCATTGCAAAGGGTAAATCCCTGTGTAATACTCTCTTCTTGTTTTAAAACTTTAAATTCAGCCGATTATCAGCCGAGTTTAGCCTGGTTAACTTTGATACCGGGGCCCATTGTGGATGCAACTACGCAACTCTTAATGTACTGACCCTTTGCAGCAGCGGGCTTTGCTTTGATAATAGCACCGAGAAGTGTGTTGAAGTTTTCAGCAAGTTTCTCTGTACCGAAAGAAGCTTTTCCGATAGGACAGTGGATGATGTTTGTCTTGTCAAGACGGTACTCAATCTTACCTGCCTTAGCCTCTGTAACAGCTTTGGCAACGTCAGGAGTAACAGTACCTGCCTTAGGCGAAGGCATAAGTCCCTTAGGACCGAGAACCTTACCGAGACGACCGATAACACCCATCATATCGGGAGAAGCGATAACTACGTCGAAATCGAACCAGTTTTCCTTCTGGATTTTTTCTGCGTATTCCATACCGCCTGCATAATCTGCACCTGCGTCGAGGGCTTTCTGAATGTTGTCGCCCTTAGCGAATACGAGAACTTTTACTTTCTTACCTGTACCGTTGGGAAGAACAACCGCACCTCTAACCTGCTGGTCAGCGTGACGGGAGTCAACACCGAGACGAACGTGAACTTCGATTGTTTCATCAAACTTAGCCTTGGAAGTCTGGCAAACGAGAGCCAATGCTTCGGAGGAATCGTAAAGTCTGTTCTTTTCAATAAGTTTTACACTGTCTGTATACTTCTTACCTAATTTAGCCATTTTCAGATACCTCCCTCATTAGTCTTCTACAAGTACGCCCATGGAACGAGCTGTACCTGCGATCATGCTCATAGCCGCTTCAACAGAACCTGCATTGAGGTCAGGCATCTTTGTTTCGGCAATTTTTCTAACTTGCTCTTTTGTAAGTTTTGCAACTTTGTCCTTGTTGGGCTTTGCGGAGCCGGATTCAAGACCTGCCGCCTTCTTAATAAGAACAGCCGCAGGGGGAGTCTTTGTGATAAATGTGAAGGAACGGTCTGCGTAAACCGTAATAACTACGGGAATGATAAGACCGATGTCGTTCTTTGTTCTTTCGTTGAATTCCTTTGTAAATACAGGAATAGCAACACCATACTGACCAAGTGCGGGTCCTACGGGAGGCTGAGGAGTAGCCTTGCCGGCAGGCAACTGCAACTTGATATAACCCATGATTTTCTTTGCCATGATAAATATCCTCCATAGTGGTTATAATGCGGGAAAATTCAAAAATTTTTTTCCCTCCCACTTTATTTATGCGTACAATAAATTTGCAAAACGCCGCATAATACGCTTGCAAATGTAAGTTTTAAAACCAAATCCGAAAAAATCATGCTTTGGATTTAAGTTTAAGCATACTTGTATCAAATTCAACGGGCATATCTCTACGTCCACGTTTAACAAGTACCGTTACGGTTTTAAGGTCGTCGGAAATAGTTTGAACCACACCGTCGTAGCCCTCGAACAAACCGTTTATTACGCTGACCTCATCGCCTACGCTGAACGTAAGATGAACCTTAACGTCCTCAATATTCATATTGATAACTTCCTCATCGGAAAGAGGCGTGGGACGTGATCCGGGACCGACAAATCCCGTAACACCCGTAATATTTCTGACAGCGTGCCAACTTTCGTCCGTCATAACCATTTTAACGAACACGTAGCAGGGGAAGAGTTTGTTTTCAACAACTTTTTCTTTGTCGCCGTCCTTTTCGATAATCGTTTCAACAGGAATCTTTATGTCGTAAATGAGATTACCGAGACCTCTGTTTTCAACAATCTTTTCAAGGCTTGTCTTAACCTTGTTTTCGTAGCCCGAGTAGGTGTGCGCAACGTACCATTTCAGACCGACGTTCATGGAATCTATATCACTCATACCAATATAACTCCGTTATTATTTTTGTAAGAGTTTTACGATACCGGAAATTCCCTTTGAGAATGCAAAGTCTAATATTCCTATCACTGCTGCGAGTATAAGTGTAATTACGATAACTACGAGGAAACTCTTTCTGGTATCTTTTCCGGAAGCCCATACTATCTTTTTGAGTTCGCTCTTAACCGAACGCAAAAAAGCGGCAAGTTTTTCACGGAATTTGATTATAAGAACCACTGCAACGATTACGATAATACCGAGAACAACAATGTTTGTGATTATCTCGCCCTTAGACGTGGAAGAATCACTCTCTGTCGAAGAACCGCTTGTGGAAGCCTCAGTGCTTGCACTTGTACCTGCCTCGGTGGAAGCGGACGACTCGGCTTCGGTGGAATCGGACGTAATAGCCTCCGTTGATTCGGATATGCTCTCATCCGTTGCCGTGGAAGTTTCTGTTTCGGCTGAAATACAAACCGTGAACAGAGAAATAATCATTACGATTGATATAAGCAGTGCGATAAGACGGTTTCTGTTTGTCATATCTCTAATCCTCCCGCTTACTTTGACTCTTTGTGAAGAGTGTGCTTGCGGCAGAACTTACAATACTTTTTAAGTTCCAATCTGTCCGGATCATTCTTCTTGTTTTTCTTTGTGTCGTAATTTCTCTGCTTGCATTCTGTGCAAACAAGAGTAATTTTGACTCTTGCGTCATTAGCCATGATTTCGGCACCTCCCATTTTAAATTATTTAACTGCAAATGCAGTTATGTGTACCTCCCTCTGAAAAGGTGTGCCGTTTGCGCAAAGGCACGAAAAAAAGACCCATTTGCAGAGGTAGAAGTATTATATCATAATGCAAGATGACTTGTCAATAGTTTTTTAAAATTTATGCGATGATTTTTTAAATTTTTCATCAATATTAAATATAAACGACGATTTTTCCGCAAAAATTCCGAAAAAGTAATCCTGCCGTTGTAAACGACAGGATTACAAAGTTAAATTTTATATCCGATTCCAAACCAAATCTTGTAAAATTCAGTCTTTAACGTAAGACACGTGAAGAAGTTCGTGCTTTTCGTCTCCGAGAGAATTGAGAAGTTCTTCAACCTGTAAGTTCGCTCCAGACGCACGAATTTCCGCATTCTTGTCCGCATTGTAAAGACCTCTTGCACGGCTTTCCGCTTCGACGTTGTCTTCCGGACGAGGCTGACCTCCTCCGCAAATGCAACCGCCGGGACAAGCCATAACTTCAACGAGGTCGAAACGCTCTCCGTTTTTGATTCTTTCTATGAGAGCGGACGCATTTGCAAGACCGCTTACAACTGCGATTTTCAAAACTGCACCGTTGAAAGGAATTTCCGTAACTTTAACTCCGGACATACCTCTCTCACCCATGTATGAAATCTTTTCAAAGTCGTATTCACCACGTGCTTTTGAAACGTGACGAAGTACCGCTTCCGTAACACCGCCCGTAACTCCGAAGATTACGCCGGCACCCGATGTGGGACCGTAAACGCTGTCAGGCTCGGAAGGACTGAGTTTTTTGAAGTTGAGACCAACCGACTTTATCATTTTAATGAGTTCTACCGTGGTTATAACAACGTCAACTTTTCCGCCGAACTCATCTCTTGCCGCTTCATACTTTTTGGCGGTACAAGGCATAATGGCAACGTGATAATGAGTCTTGCCTTCCGCTTCAATCTCAGAATCGAGATTTTTGTGAAGAACCGACGCAAGCATCTCCATAGGAGAACGGCAAGTTGAAATTTGCGGTAAAAGTTCGGGATATTTGTTTTCCGCATATTGAATCCAACCGGGGCAACACGATGTGAATAAAGGCAATTTTTCACCGTTTTCCACTTTGCGTAAAAATTCTTCCGATTCTTCGAATACGGTCATATCCGCACCGACAGTTGTGTCATATATTTTATCAAATCCGATAAAACGAAGAGCGGAAACTATTTTTCCCATGCAGTTGTCGCCGACGTCAAGACCGAATTCCTGACCTATCGCAACTCTTACCGCAGGTGCGATTTGCACGGTAACGTACTTGTTCTTGTCCGAGATCGCTTCCCAGACTTTTGAAGTTTCGTTCTTTATGTAAAGAGCTCCCGTAGGACAGAATGCCGCACATTGACCGCAACCTATGCAGTTTGTCTCCGCAAGAGGCTTTCCGAATGCAGTGCTTATTTCAACTTTCGAACTTCTGTGCGTGAATGCAATAGCACCTACGTTTTGTATTTCATCGCATACACGAACGCACGCTCCGCAAAGAATACATTTGCTGTTGTCACGAACTATGGATTTTGACGAGGTGTCGATTGCGTCTTCACGGATTGATACGGGAAAACGAATGTCCGTCATTCCGTAAACCATCGCAAACTCACGAAGTTTACAAGAGCCGTGCTTGGGACAGGTCGTGCAGTCCGAACAGTGCGACGCAAGTAAAAGTTCGAGTATGTTCTGTCTGTATTTACGAAGTCTTTCCGTGTTTGTCTTGATATTCATTCCGGGACGGGGAACAACCTGACACGACGTGTCTATTCTTCCCTTTTCGTCCTCAAAAACGCACATACGGCAAGCACCGTAGTGAGAAAGTTCGGGATAATAACAGAACGTAGGAATGTTTATTCCCGCATTTCTTATAACTTCAAGGAGGTTTTTTTCGCCGTGAAGTTCAACTTCAATTCCGTCAACGGTTATGGTATTCTTTTTCTTTTCCATAATTAAAATTCCTCCTTTATAGCCTTAAACTTACAACCTGCCATGCATGCTCCGCACTTTATGCACTTGCTCTGATCGATTGTAAACGGCGATTTGATAACGCCCGAAATAGCCCCAACGGGACAGTTTCTGGAACAAAGCGAACAGCCCTTGCAAAGTTCGGGGTCGATAACTATCTTTTTGAGTTTCTGACAGGTGTGTGTTGGACATCTCTTGTCTCTTATGTGTGCTTCATATTCGTCTCTGAAATACTTGATTGTACTTACGACGGGATTTGGTGCGGATTTTCCGAGACCACATAACGCACTTGACGAAATAGTGTCGGCAAGTTCGAGCAACAGTTCGATATCTCCCTCTTTTCCTCTGCCCTCAACTATGTTTTCGAGGATTTCGAGCATTCTTCTCGTGCCCTCTCTGCAAGGAGTACATTTTCCGCAGGATTCGTTTTGCGTGAAGTGCATAAAGAAACGTGCAACTTCAACCATGCAAGTGTCCTCGTCCATAACAACAAGACCGCCGGAACCTATCATAGCCCCCGCTTTTTTGAGCGAGTCAAAGTCAAGAGGCATATCAAGATGCTCTTCCGTAAGACAACCGCCCGAGGGACCGCCGATTTGAACCGCTTTGAATTTTTTGCCGTTCTTTATTCCTCCGCCGATGTCGAAAATAATCTCACGCAGAGTAGTACCCATGGGAACTTCTATAAGTCCCGTGTTGTTTATGTTTCCGGTGAGTGCGAACGCTTTTGTTCCGGGACTTGATTCCGTTCCGATACCTCTGTACCATTCAACGCCGTTTTCTATGATAAACGGAACGTTTGCGTAGGTTTCAACGTTGTTAAGCACCGTCGGTTTTTCAAAAAGACCTCGCTCAACCGTGCGGAATCGCCTTACTCTCGGCATACCTCTCTTGCCCTCAATTGACGCAGTAAGAGCGGAACCCTCACCGCATACAAACGCACCGGCACCACGGTTTACGTGTATTTCGAAATTAAATCCGGTTCCCAGTATATTTTTGCCGAGAATACCGGCTTCTTCCGCTTTCGCAATGGCGGTTTTAAGCCTTGCAACCGCAAGAGGATATTCGTCACGAACGTATATGTAACCCTCGTGTGCTTTTGTAGCTATTCCGGCAATAATCATACCCTCAAGCATTCTGTGAGGATTTCCCTCCATAATGCTTCTGTCCATGAATGCACCCGGGTCGCCTTCGTCGCCGTTGCAGACTACGTATCTTTCAGCCTCTTTTTGAGCAAGAACCTGCTTCCACTTCACGCCTGCCGGGAATCCTCCGCCTCCACGACCTCTGAGTCCGGACTCTTCTATCTGAGCACAAATTTCCTGACTTGTAAGATCGAAAAGTGCTTTTTCCATGGCACTGTAACCGCCGAACGCTATGTATTCGTCAATGGAATCTGCGTCTATCTGACCGCATTCGTCAAGAACCGTTCTTGATTGCTTTTTGTAAAAAGGAATGTCGAATTGACGCTCGTAAGCCGTGCCGTTTTTGTCTTTGTAGAAAAGTCTTGAAACGGGTTCGGCATTCAAAACGGTTTTCTCAACGATTTCCTCACAGTCGTCATACTTTACTTTTGTGTAAAGATAACCGTAAGGCTCTATCTTTACAAGAGGACCCATTTCGCAAAATCCGTGGCAACCGCTCTTTTTTATTCCTATACCGTCGTGGTCTACGTGTTTTTCGAGAACCACTTGGGTTTCAAGACCACGCTCACGACAAAGTTCAATAAGTCTTTCGTAAATGTCAAGACTTCCGCCCGCAACGCAACCCGTGCCGGCACAAACCAAAATTCTGCACTTTTGAGCGTTTAATGCACGTCTGCACAGTTCTCTGTATTCTATAAGATCGTTTCTTGAATTTAACATTCTTTTGCGTCCTCCTCTTTGAGAGTCTTCAAAAGTTCAACCGCCTTGTCGGGGTTCATCGACGGATAAACCTTTCCGTTTACGGTAATGGCGGGAGCCAAACCGCATGCTCCGAGACAGGAAACCGTCTCAACCGTGAATTTGAGGTCGTCGGTCGTGATTTTCTTGTCCGAAAGACCGAGTTCACGCCTCAATGCTTCGAGGACGGGAACGGAACGTCTTACGTGACAAGCGGTTCCGTCGCATACCTTGATGACGTATTTTCCTTTCGGTTCGAGCGAGAAATTTTCATAGAAAGTCGCAACGCCGTAAATCGACGCCTCGCTGACGCCCATTTTTTTCGAAACGTACGCAAAAATTTCTTGCGGAAGGTAGTGATAGTGTTGCTGAATTGCTTGAAGAATAGCTATTGTGTTGCTCTGTACGGGCTTTATTTCTTCAAGTATTTCGTCAACTTTTGAGTAGTCGAAATTGCCCATAATGTTAACTGCCTTTCTTTTGGTTTTATGTTAAATCGGCTTGATTTTCGTTATTTTGAAAGATATTCGTCAATCGCTTTTGCCGCGGTTTTTCCCGCACCCATGGCAAGTATTACCGTGGCCGCACCGGTCACTGCGTCTCCGCCGGCATATACGCCCTCTTTGCTGGTTTTTCCCGTCTCCTCTTCGACGATAATACCGCCGTGACGGTTTACTTCCAAGCCTTCGGTTGTGGACTTGATGAGAGGATTGGGTGACGTTCCTATTGACATAATCACACAGTCAACGTCAAGTATCCATTCGCTTCCCTCAATTTCCACGGGTCTGCGTCTGCCCTTTTCGTCGGGTTCTCCGAGTTCGCACTTTATGCATTTCATTCCGGTTACAAAACCGTTTTTGGGGTCACGCCTGTCGTCGGGATTGTTGTATCCCAAAATTTCCACGGGATTGTTCAAAACTCTGAACTTTATTCCCTCTTCCATCGCATGCTCAACTTCTTCTTTACGTGCCGGAAGTTCGTCGAGAGAACGTCTGTAAACTATCGAAACTTCTTCCGCACCCAAACGAAGTGCCGTTCTTGCGGCGTCCATTGCAACGTTTCCGCCTCCGACTACCGCAACTTTCCTTGCACGTAATATGGGTGTTGTCGAGTCCTCTCTGTACGCTTTCATAAGATTGCTTCTGGTCAAGAACTCATTTGCCGAATATACTCCTTTGAGTGACTCTCCGGGAATTCCCATAAATCTCGGAAGACCGGCTCCCGAACCTACGAATACCGCTTCATATCCGTCCTCAAAGAGTTCGTCTATCGTAATCGTTTTTCCTATAACTACGTTTGTTTCTATGTCAACGCCGAGAGATTTCAACGTTTCGACTTCTTTTTGTACTATCGCTTTGGGAAGACGGAATTCCGGTATGCCGTAAACGAGTACTCCGCCCGCAAGATGTAACGCTTCGAAAACCGTTACTTTGTAACCCTTCTTCGCAAGATCTCCGGCACAGGTAAGGCCCGAAGGTCCGGAACCCACGACCGCAACTCTGTGACCGTTTGACGGCGGAACTTCGACGTTTCCGCTGAAATGCTCGTTGTGCCAGTCCGCAACGAAACGTTCAAGCCTGCCAATGCCTACCGGCTCTCCTTTTATTCCTCTTACGCATTTGGATTCGCATTGTGACTCCTGAGGGCAAACTCTTCCGCAAACCGCAGGAAGAGAAGAAGATTTGTTTATAACCTGATATGCACCCTCAAAGTCGCCTTCTTTTATTTTCGCTATAAATTCGGGAATATGTATTTTTACCGGACAACCCTGAACGCAAGGCATATTTTTGCAGTTGAGACATCTCATCGCCTCGTCAAGTGCCATATCCTCCGTGTAACCCGTTGCAACTTCCGAAAAGTTTCTCGCTCTTACCGACGGGTCTTGCGTCGGCATGGGATTTTTCTTTAAAGACATGTTAGCCATAATTATTGAACCTCCTTTTTGAAAAGATTGCAGGTTTCTTCGTGCTTGTGAAGTTCAAATTCACGGTACATGGAACCCCTTGACATAGCCTCGTCAAAATCCACTTCAAATCCGTCGAAATCGGGACCGTCAACACAAGCGAACTTGGTCTTTCCTCCTACCGTCAGACGACAACCTCCGCACATGCCCGTTCCGTCTATCATTATGGGATTCATCGAAACCACCGTTGGAACGCCTGCCGGCTTTGTTGTCGCAACAACGAATTTCATCATAATGAGAGGACCGATTGTTATAACCTTGTCGTAACCCTCACCGGCGTCAATGGCCTCTTTGAGAGGAAGCGTGACAACACCTTGCCTGCCGTATGAACCGTCGTCCGTCATTATCGTAAGTTTGTCCGAACATGACTTGAATTCATCTTCCAAAATAAGCAGATCCTTGTTTCTGAAACCTATGATTGAGTGAACTTCGCAACCCATTTTGTGAAGTTGCTGAGCGATGGGAAGTGCAATTGCACAACCGACGCCACCGCCGACTATGCAAACCTTTTTAAGCCCGTCAAGATGCGTCGCAACGCCCAGAGGTCCTACGAAATCGCAAATGTAGTCCCCCTCACCCAGCCTGTTTAAAAGTTCGGTAGTCGCACCGACTATCTGAAATATGATTTTAACCGTTCCCTCTTCTCTGTCATAGCCCGCAACAGTAAGCGGTATTCTTTCCCCGTCCTCATTTACTCTGAGGATTATAAACTGCCCGGGTTGTGCTTTCGCCGCAACAAGAGGAGCGTGTACGTCCATCATGGTTACGGTGGGATTCAGTTCTTTTTTTCTGATTATCTTGTACATAAATACGATTCTGCCTTTCCGAAAGTAAGTGTCTTTTGGGAAATTAAAATTTCGGACTTTTATCGTCCGCTGAAATTATACGCTTTTTGCCCCAATAGACCGTAAAAAGGGTAAAAAACGCCCACATATCTTTATTATACCATATACGAAGTGTGATGTCAACCGAAAAACGAATTTTTTAACGCAAAAATCACAAACAAAAAAAGATTGTTCAATGAAAAATCATAAATTTTGCACAATAAAATATACAAAACCTATTTACAAGAAATAAAAAATGTGATATAATGTAAATGGGAAGAGACAGAAGGAAAAACCTGTTTTCCCATAAGATACCGCTCTTCCCGAAGAAGCAAGGAAAGGCAGGCAAACAGTATGAAAATTAACGTAATCGGCAGACAACTCAACGTTTATGACGACACAAAGGCACTCATCGAGGAGAAACTTGCGAAATTCAATAAGTTTTTCGGCGACGAAGGAACGGCAACCGTCACACTTTCCCGAAGCCACGGAAATTCCGTGCTTGAAATAACCATAAATGCGGCGGGAACGCTCTTCCGTAGTGAAGTTGAGGCTGACAGTTTCAGAGATGCACTTGATAAATCAATTGATAATATAGAACGCCAAATCCGTAAAAATAAAACGAAACTTCGTCGCCGTCTCAGAGACGGAGGAATAGAAAGTTTCGAGCAGAATATGGATTGGGCAGGTGCGGAACTTGAAGAAGAAGACGCAATAGTTATTAAAACAAAGAAATTCGAATATACCCCGATGTCGGTCGAAGAGGCTATTCTCCAAATGAACTTGCTCGGACATACGTTCTTCGTATTCAATGATAGCGAAACCGATAAAACCTGCGTAGTCTATAAACGCCGTGACGGCGGATACGGACTCATCGAGCCGGAATAACGTTCAAACGTTGTAATTTTAAATAAACGTAAAATACACCCTGTCGCCTGTGCGACGGGGTGTAAAACTTTAAAATGAAAAACCATTATTTTTTAACCTGCGACGTGACTTTCACCACGTCGCTATTTGTTCTATCGACAAGTCCTGATAAATTGCTTGTATTGTATAATTCTGTTGTGTACATGGATTTAATTCCATAGAACACAAATACGTAATTGCCGATATATAGAAGTGATATTTGGACAAATAGATTATTTTAGTTGTCTGCAAACTTCTGAAAAAGCGTTAATAATAGCATCCATGATTTCTTCTCCATTTGTAAACTTACATCCATTATTTTCTGGTGTGTTGCTTTTAAATTCCAGTAATTGGTCAATACTCCATTGACCGTAGTAGCTATATTTTTCAAAGAAATCTGATGCAATATTGACACTATTGCTATTATTGCGTTCGCACAAGTACATTATTGTGCTCATCATAGCAGTAAACGGATTTTTTCTGATGTAATCGCTTTCTACTAATCCGCCCATGCCAAAACGGTCGCATTCAAAAACGTTACGCATAATTTTCTCAATGCGTATTGCAAGATTTTGAGGGTTTACCATGATTTCAATCTCCTTTACCATTCTTTATCTTCGTAAGGTGTATTTTCAACACCATTAGATTGTAGTTTTGCGACCATGCGGTCAAGCTTGCCTTTCCACATTTTCTTGAACCAATCGGTATGGCCGAACCACTTAACCAAAGTGGGGCTGATAGCGTAATAAGTACGGATAAAAGCTCTCCCGTACCAAGTTTCAGCAAGAGTATAATCACGAAAACGGCGCAGAGTCCAGACTTGGGGGCAATCATAAGACCCATAAACGGCAGTAGCTACATAACAACCGCCTGTGCTTTCTTGAGGTGCTGAATATGCACTGTCATATTTTTTGATTTTAGAAACATAGCCACTTACTACGTTTCTATTACCATCCTTATCTGCCAGATTGCCCATTAAAGATTGATGCCATGCAATACCTTGTCTCC
>CAZGJC010000040.1:0-13808 GCA_964526505.1 uncultured Clostridium sp. | reverse complement strand
ATTTATACAATACTTATGTAAAATAAAACCGAATAGGTATCCCCGTTGCACGGATGTGCAACGGGGATTTTTGAAAGGTGAAATCAGGATATGACCGAGATATAGCCCCAACTTTGAGCGTATTTCTGAGCGAAAGAGTCTGCGGAGGTTTTGATTACGAATGATTTACGGGCGTGGTCAAAGGCACCGTATTCTATGGTTTTAACGGATGCGGGAATTGTGATTTCAAGCAGGGCGGTACAAGCACGGAAAGCGAACCAATCTATTTTTTTGACGCCTTCTGGGAGTATTACGGATTTTACCGCTGTTCCCTCAAACGCTCCCTCGCCGATACATTCGACGGGGAGTCCGTTTAACTGTTGCGGAATTTCCACTTCGGTTTTATTTCCCGTATATTTTGTGATTACAACTGTATTATTTTCAACGGTATAGGCAAAATCGTCGGTTTTAAATCCATTCGTTTCGGGGTTATTGTCAATGGTGGGAGAGGAATTATTGTCCGACGCATCCATTTGGTTTTGGAGAGAGGCAATTGTTGTTTGGAGGGCTGATATTTCAAGTTGATATTTACTTTGCGATATATAGAGTTCTTCGCTTTTTTGCGAAAGTTGTTCTTCGAGCGACACTATTTGCGATAGGCAATAAGATATTTTTTCTTCATAGGCATCATATTTTATATTATCGGTTATGGCGGTGTCAGCGGACTGTTCGGTGGCGGTTGCACAAGACGGCAAGCAGAGAAGTGACAGGCACAGGGCGGATATTGTGATGATTTTTAATTTCGGATTTTTCTTCATTTTATTTACTTTCCTTTCGCACAAGACGCAAGTATTTTTATGACGGCTTGTCTTACGGTACAATATATGAGGGGAGACGAGAAAATATGTCTGCGGTATTATATGAGTGTGGGCAATGTTAAAATGCACAATTTTTGTTATGAACAATTGTTATAATTATGGATTTTGCGTAAGACGGAGTTTGAAAATCGTCGTAAAATATTGACAAAGAGGAAAATCGGGAGTAAAATAAAAAGAGATTATTATCCGATAGTGTTTACAAATAATGCGTTTATGAAAACTTGCGGCTTTTGAGTTATATAAAGCCCGTGGCTTTTGAGTTAAACAGAATGCATAGAATTTACGGGGTGAGTTAATATGAAAGGTTCGAAGAAACCGTTAATTTTAATTTCCGTGGCACTTTGTCTTATAATCGTGCTTGGAATTACAGGTGTTGTTGTGGCAAGATACATATCGACTACGGGGGTAAAATCAAACACCGTTTCGATTTCAAAATGGGGATTTAAACTCTGTGCGGACGCATCCGAACTCTTCGGAAAAAGCAACACATCAAGGTCTGACGGCGACGCAAACGGAAGCATTTCGGCAGGCGGTGAGGCAGGCGACGCTATAATCGCACCCGGAGACAGCGGTAAGATGACTTTCTCGATTGAGGGTTCTGCCGAGGTTTCGTCAAGAATAGATTTCAAGGTTGAATACGAGGACATACGCATAGGTGCGAGAATTGACCCGACATACAGACCCCTCAAATGGGTTTTGAAAAAAGACGGTGAAATTTTAAAGGATGCGGACGGATTAGCCCTTTCGGACATGGCAAAATACATTGAGGGTCTTTCGCAGACGGTAGCGTCGGGCGAGAATGCCGACGCATGCGGAGAGTACACGCTTGAATGGAAGTGGGAGAAAAATTCCCAAAACGATGAAAATGACACGATACTCGGCAGAGTTGCGTCGGGCGATGACAAAACGACGCTTGCCTGCACGGATATCTTCTTAAATATTACAATTTCGGTCACGCAAATCAAAGAATGACGCACGGCGTTACAAAAGTTTTCTATTTTCCCCCGTTCCGAGTTCGTCGGAACTTTTAAAAAAATACAGGGAAGGCGTATAGAACATGTTGACTTCAAGAAAGAAACGTGAATTTATTTCAGACACAACGGGCAGTGACAAAAAAAGACGGGCGAGGATTGTTCCCGTTATCATCATATCCTGCGTGGCGGTTGCGATTATCTCGGTGATTATTGCAATTGCGATACTCAGGCCATGGGTGCCATCATCGGAAGTTCCGATAATAGACATAGGGGACGGCAACAGTCAATGGGGAGAAACGGTGGATATGTTACCTGAAAAAGTTTATCCCGGCGGTGAGGGTGAGTACTTCTTTAAGATGAAAAATTCACACGACGATGCGATGACGTATTCGTTTGACATACGTGAGATTTACAATGGGAAACACGTTGAAGATTTTCCGATTGAATTTCGATTTATAAAAGACGGTGAACCGTGGACGGAGTATTGGTACAGTTCCGAGGAACTTTCGAAATTTACTTTTACGGTACATCCGCAGGAAAAATACGATTGCGGTATACAGTGGAGATGGAAGTTTGAGAGCGGAGACGACGAGCGGGACACTCTTTACGGAATTGAGGGCGGAAGTTACGCTCTTGACATTTTAATAAAGACAGTTGCGGTGGTTTACTGACAGGTTTAGCCGACGTTCTACGTTTTGTGGGGCGTCGGCATTCGTTTTTTGTGATACTTTCTGTTAGAACGGAAAGTATGCAAAGAATATTTCTTTTTACGATACTTTCTGTCCACGTTGACAGAAAGTATCCAAAGAACACCGCTTAAAGGGAAGGGGATTTGATTTTTCAACGCAAAGATTTTTTGCGAGAAAAAATCATTTGTGTTTCAAATCTGCATACCCCCTCCCCTTTAAGAAAACCCCACCCTATTTACGTGCCGGTGGCACGTTGCAAAGCAACTTGCGTATTTGGAGAAACATGGAAAAAGCAACTTTCACCCATGGAAATTCCCATCACGTAGACGTGACGGTGGCACGCTATAAAGCGAAGAATACAAGCGGAGAATACAATCCATATTAAAGAACCACACTTTTTTATAAGGCTGTTATTGAAAATGCAAAGTATACGACAAGCGGTCATTTGTCACGTTGGAAAAATTTTACACACATATAAAAATTGTTGCGTTACAAAATAATATCAGAGATGCAAAGCGGGAATAAATTGCGAGTCTGTCGCAAGGATTCTTGCGGTGCAGGCTCGATTTATCATAGATTTAATAAAAAATGAAACCGAAAAGCAATTTTCAAAATTAAAACAAGGTTTTATTTGAGAAAGGAAAGGTCATAACTATGGCTAATAAGGCGGCAAAAAAAGCACTTGAACAATTTAAAATGCAGGCGGCAAGCGAAGTCGGCGTAAATCTCAACAACACGGGTTACAACGGCGATCTTACGGCACGTCAGGCAGGTTCTATCGGCGGTCAGATGGTTAAGAAAATGATTGAGAGTTACGAAAACTCGGTACAGGCGAAGTAATTTAAAATAAAAACGGATTTTACCGCTCTCCCCGGTCGGGGAGGGCGGTTTTTGAGGTCTTATTTTCCTTGACAAAAGGTGTATTATATGATAAAATTAGGAAAGATACACAATATATCAAAATGGGATATTATTGTTTGTCGAAAAAGAGATTTTATCAGGGACAAATCATTTCATTTCAGAGGTTTGACGAATTTCCGAAAGAATCGAAAACAGAGGTACAGATGATTTTAACGTCGGTTATTTTTATAATTACGCTCGCCCTTACTTTTTTATGTGAATATTTACTCTCGGGCAGGCAACTGTCGCTTCGTCGTTGTATTCGGAGCGGAGATTTTTGGCGTCGTGGAGTTATCGGGATAATTGCGGAAGTATTTATATTCTCCGCCGTAAACTACGATTTTTTTGCGATACTGAATTTAAGTGTTTACAAGTTTTTTATATTTCTCGCAATTGCAATTTCGGTGTCTATTATCGGTTTTATGATATCGCTTTGCCGTCGTGCGACGGGCATACAAAAAGTCGGTTACATTACGTTGTCGATACTGTTATGTGTTCTTGCCTGTGAATTTTTCATTTTCAATTCCAGGTCGATACAGTCACACGAATACGTGTCGGAAGATTTTTCGGATATCGGCACGATATCGGGGTGTGAGAACATATTTGACAAGTCTTACTCGCTTGAAAAGGGAAAAAGTGCGACTTTTGAGGTAAAAGACATTGACGTGGAGATAAAAAATTTATACATCGGCGTAACCGTTCGCAACTCGGACGGAGAAAAACTCGCTTACACGGTTAAAGTTGAGGCTACCGACCGTGCAAACGAATTATACATCACTTCGATGCCGAAACGCACAGTTTACAGTGAAAGTCTCTCACAATACATTCCGATGCAACTGAGGGGAAATTCGGACAAGTTAAGGATAACCATAACGCCGTCCGTATCCCAGGACGTAATAATCACGTTCGGAAGCATAAAAGCCAACGTGCCGAAGCCTTTTGATTTTGACTCGGGAAGAATTTTCTTTTTATTTATACTTTGCATATTTATATATGCAATCTCACCGAAGAGTCCGCTTCACAAAATGACTTATGAAAAATCGCCTCTTCAATCGTCCATTACGGCGATTGCGATTGTTTTTGAGATTATTTTGGTGTTTGTGATTATCGCATCGTCGTCTCATTTTCTGCAAAACATTTCGGCACACCAGGCACAGTATCAGCAACTTGCGGAGTCGTTTACGCACGGGCATTTATACCTTGAAAAAGAAGTGCCGGAATGGTTACTTGAAATGGAAAATCCTTATGATTACTCATACAGGTATCAACTTGCAAGCAAATACGGTTCTTTCTATTGGGACTCTGCGTTATTTAACGGTCACTATTATGTATATTTCGGTGTTGTCCCCTGTATTTTATTATATTTACCGTATCATCTTTTAACGGGTGGGGCGTTACCCAACGATATAGCGATATTTATTTTTGCGATAGTATTCATTATCGGGGTGTTCTCGCTTATAAAGCAGATTATAGCAAGAT
Source organism: uncultured Clostridium sp. (assembly GCA_964526505.1). Classification (GTDB taxonomy): domain Bacteria; phylum Bacillota; class Clostridia; order Oscillospirales; family CAG-272; genus SVTX01. The sequence continues at coordinate 8,909 of CAZGJC010000040.1, read as the reverse complement.
ATTTCCCGAATCTTAAAATATCGTACCTTACGTATTTGCTTTTATGCTTGCTTTTGATAAACGGAAGCGGTCTGATATATATAGCGTCGTATGCGGACATGTATTCGGTGCCTATTACGTCGGCTCTTGCGTTTACGGTGGTGGGGCTGTCTCTTTGGCTTTCGGCACTCGGCAAGAAAAAATTCAGAGCGGTCAAACTCGCCCTCGGGTCATTATGCATGGCTTTGGTTGCGGGTTGCAGACCGAATTTACTGTTATTCTCGTTTTTATGTATTCCGTTTTTCATCGGAGAGGTTATACTTGCGTTCAAGGAGAGACGGATATTCAAAAAGGAATCCATAAGAAATGCAATTGCGTTTGCTTTGCCGTATATGGTGGTGGCGATTTGCATTATGTGGTACAATTATGCGAGATTTGAGTCTCCGTTTGATTTCGGTGCAAACTACAATTTGACCACAAACGATATGACGTCCCGTGGATTTGTTTGGGACAGAACGTTACCTGCCACATATTCTTATTTATTCCAATTGCCGAAGTTTACGGCGACGTTCCCATTTATACGTTTTTCGGATTTCGACACGTATTATATGGGTGTTACCATAAGAGAATCGACGTACGGCGGAATATTCTCGTATTCACCGTTCTTATTGCTTATATTCGCCATTCCCGTATTAAAGGAAAAACTACGTGAGAAAAAGGTGCTTTTACCTGCCGTGATACTTGCGATTTGCGGTATAATTACGCCTTTACTTGACGCACAGTTCGCCGGAATTTTACAGAGATATTTCGGGGACTTCTCGTTTATGCTCTATCTTTCCGCCGCATTTATTTTCCTTACGGTTGCAGACATTATTAAAAGCGACGTTCAAAGAAAAATTATTCACACGGGGCTTTTTGCCTGTGCTATATTGATGATTTGCTATCAGGGAGTTTTGGTTTTGAAAGCGGGGCAATTGTCCGACGTGCTTCCTTATCTTTTCTGGTACTGATTTTTTGGAGGTTAAAATGTTTGATACGAATAAAAAAATAGCGGTTCTTTTGCCGTGTTACAACGAAGAGCAGACCATTGAAAAGGTTGTGCGTGACTTTATGCGTGAGTTGCCCGAGGCGACGATTTACGTCTACAACAACAATTCAACCGACAGAACGGCGGAGATAGTAAAGCAAATCCCCGGAGTTATACTGAAAAACGAATACAGGCAAGGCAAGGGAAACGTTATTCGTTCAATGTTTCGACAGATAGAAGCCGACTGCTACATTATGGCGGACGGTGACGATACTTATCCTGCCGAACACGCAAGGGAGATGGCTCGTCTCGTACTTGAAGAGGACGTGGACATGGTTATCGGCGACAGGCTTTCTTCCACGTATTTTACGGAAAACAAGCGTGCGTTTCACAATTTCGGCAACAAACTTGTTCGCTCGCTTATCAACCAATTATTCCACGGAAACGTAAAAGACATTATGACGGGATACAGAGCGTTCAGTTACGATTTTGTAAAGTTGATGCCCATTGAAAGCGACGGTTTTGAAGTCGAGACCGAGATGACGATAAACGCTCTTGACAAGAAGTTCAACATACGTGAAATTCCGATTCAATATCGTGACCGTCCCGAGGGAAGTGTGTCGAAGTTAAACACCGTAAAGGACGGAATAAGAGTTATAGGCACGATATTCAGAATGTTTAAAAATTACAAGCCGATGACGTTTTTCGGTCTTGTGGCGTTTATACTCTTCGGCGTCGGCACAGGGGAATTTATTCGTGTTCTTGCCGAATATATAAAGTATTCTTACGTTTACAAGGTACCCACGCTTATTGTTTCGACGTTACTTATACTTGCGTCTGTGGTATTCTTTGCCACGGGGCTTATACTTGACATAATCATACGCAAGCACAAACAGAACGCACTTGTGCAAATAAATTGTTTGAACAAAAACAAATAAAGGAGAAATAAAAATGAAAAAGACTGTTCTTAAAAGTTATGCAAAACTTATCGCACGCTCCGGTGTGTCGATAAGAAAGAAAGATATTGTTATTATCAGTGCGGGTCTTGACCAGCCCGAATTTGTAAATATGCTTGTTGACGAATGTTATCGTGCCGGAGCGGAGAAGGTTATCGTTGATTTCACTTATCCCGCAATTCAAAAGACAGGAATCAAGCATATGAAGCCGTCATCCCTCGGCAGAGTAGAGACTTTTGAGGAAGAGAGATGGAAATATCGTTTGGAGAAAAATCCCGCAATGATTTATCTTCTTTCCGACGACCCGGACGCCCTCAAAGGCATTGACCAGAAAAAGTATGCCGATGCTATGAAGGCAAAATTGAAAATCACAAAGCCGTATCGTGACCAAATGGACAACAAGTACAAGTGGTGCATAGCCGCCGTTCCGGGCGAGGCGTGGGCAAAGACCGTATTCCCCGGTTGTCGTACGTCTGTGGCGGTTGAAAAACTCTGGCAGGCTATTTTATACACGTCTCGTGTACTTGACAGCGACGGCAATTTACTTGACCCCGTTGCGGAGTGGGACAAGCACAACGCAAGTTTCCACGAAAAATGCAAGGTTCTCAACGACGCAGAACTTGTTTCTCTTGAATACACGTCTTCAAACGGAACCAATCTGAAAGTCGGACTTATGGAAGAGGGAAGTTTCCTCGGTGGCGGAGAGTACACACTCGGAACGCACGAGTACTTCAACCCCAACATTCCGACGGAAGAAGTGTTTACGTCTCCTCGTGCGGGCGATGCGGAGGGTATTGTTTATTCGTCAACTCCGCTATCCTACAACGGTGAGATAATCGACAATTTCTATATGAGATTTGAGGGCGGACGTGTTGTTGAAGTCGGTGCGGAGAAGAACGAGGCGTTGTTACGTGAGATGGTTGGAATGGACGAGGGTGCGTCTATGCTCGGCGAATGTGCGTTTGTACCCTATGATTCGCCCATCAGAAACAGCGGTATTATGTTCTACGAGACTTTATTTGACGAAAATGCTTCCTGCCACCTTGCAATCGGCAGAGGATTTACCAACACCATCAAAAATTATTCCGAATATACAAACGAGGAAATGAAAGCGATGGGAGTCAACGATTCGTCAATTCACGTTGACTTTATGATAGGCACGGCGGACACGTCGATTGTCGGAATTAAGAAGAACGGCGAGAAATTCCAAATATTCAAGGACGGAAACTGGGCGTTTTAACAAACGGCTGAGCAATTTGTGATTTTTAACAAGGGAGGTGCGACTATGCCGAGAAAGCCGAAGCCGAAAAATACTTTGAGTGCCGGTATGAGAGTTGCACTTCAAGAGGAAGAATTACGGCGTAAAATGAGTGCCGACGTCGGAGAGAACAACGTCGGAGACGATGTGAGTCGGGACGATATCGACAACGTACAAAAGGAAAATACAACGCCTGAGGGTAGTACAGGCGAAAGGTCGGGCAATATCGATGGCGTGCGTACATTTGAGGCACGTGAAAAGAAAAAAGAAAAACCGAAATCGGCGATCGTGAAAGTGGATTTTGACATTGAAACGGAAGCGGTAGCAAAGTTACACGGGGTTTGCAACGGTCCGCTATGCGGTGTGGCGGACATATCGAAGTTATTCTCGGATGCCCACGTCCCCTACGTCAGGTTTGACAAAACGGGCGGATCACGGTCGGGGTACGTTGCGGATATATCAAAGATTTTTCCGAACTTTGACGCAGACGAGAGAAATCCGAAAAATTACTTTTTCCGGGAGACGGACGAACATATATTGGCGGCGAAAAATTCCGGAGCGGAGATAATATACCGTTTGGGAGAAAGTTTTGACGTGCAAACCCCGGAGCGACTACTTAAATTTTCCGACAATTACGACAAAATCGTGTCGATATGCGTGAATATAATCAAGCATTACAACGATTATTGGGGTGGCGGATTTGCACTCGGAATAAAGTATTTTGAGGTATTTTCGCACGTTGATTCGGAATCGGTAAGAAGACACAATTCCGACACTGAAATATTTGAACTGTATACGAGAATAGCGAACGGAATAAAAATATACGATGAGTCGATAAACGTGGGTGGACTGTGTTTTTCATCGCCGTCGCAGTTTTGCAGGGATTTTATTCGGCACTGCGAGAAAAAGAACGCTCCCATGGATTTTTTGAGTGTGGCAATATATACGCATTCGCCCGAGAGTATCGGCGAATATATTGAGCGGTATTTAAGGTTACTGAAAAATTCGAAGTATTCAAATTCGAACATCATAATCGGTGAGTGGGCATATTTGGCACAGAGGGACGAAAAGCCGTCGTCAGAGATTATAATAAATTCACGCTCGTCTGAAACTTCACAGGCACGAAAAGATTTGTTCGAATTACAAAGGTCTGTTTGCGGAGCGTCGTTTATCGCTTCGGGGCTTACAAAGATGCTTGAATATCCGGAAGTGTCGCACGCATGTTTATACAGTGGTGAGGCTGACTGTCGTTGGTGTTGCATTTGCGATGAATTCGGCATACCGAGAAAGGCATATTTTGCACTTGAAAAATTCGGTCTTGTATCAAACGGGCAGTCGGGTGTATTATGCACAAGCGAGCAAAGTGCAAACTATCGTCACACGGGAATTTATGCTGTGGCATCACGTTCGGAGAAAGAGGCTTATATTTTGATATCCGCATTTGACGGTGCGGAGAGTGTGGATTTGCGTCTGTTAAATATACCCGACAATTTTTACACGGCGGATATTTACATGCTCGACGGTGTAAAGAATATGGATTTATGTCAGTCGGTGCAACTTGCGGGGATGAAAAAGAGAATGATTTTGAATATAAGTCCGTACTCGGTTATATTTATTAAGTTATATTGAAATTTTTACGTTATGCGAAATATTTTGCCGAATATGGGAAATAATGATTTTACATAATAAAATTTTACCGAAAGGAAAAATTTAAAGTATGAGGCATGTTGACATATATACGGACGGTGCCTGTCGTGGCAATCCCGGTGCGGGAGGCTGGGGTGCGGTGCTTGTCTGTGACGGAAAAGAAAAGGAAATGTCCGGGGGAGAGGCGGTTACGACCAACAATCGTATGGAACTTTTGGCGGCTATAAACGCTCTTTCCGCACTTAAATACCCTTGCGACGTTACGCTGACTTCGGACTCAAAGTATCTTGTGGATGCAATAGAAAAGGGATGGGCGAAATCTTGGAGAGAAAAGGGATGGAGGCGTGCGGACAAGTCGCCTGCACTCAATTCCGACCTTTGGGAAAAGTTACTCGGTCTTCTTGAAATTCACACGGTACGGCTCATTTGGGTCAAGGGACACGCAGGACACCCGTACAACGAAAGGTGCGATGCGTTAGCAACAGCATTTGCCGACAACTTTAAATAAAGGGTTTTATGAAAAAATCTTTATCTCTTATTTTGACGGTATTACTTGTTTCCTTATGTTTTGTGAGTTGTTCCGGTGGCGGAGGCGTCGGAGGGGAGGGTGAGTCGTCCTCTGTGACGGAAAGTCCGTCCGGTGGCATCTCGGACGAGGGTACCGAAGCGGACACGGGTATTATTGAATCACCGACGGAAAGCGAGGGTCAAACTTCGAATGAAAATCCGACTGAAAACGAAAATGGCGGGACACCCGAGGGTATCAAATATTTACGTTCGGACAGCGGTACTCAACTCAATATGATACTTGAATACGACGTGGCGAAAAACGGAGACGGAAGTTACACGGTTGATGCCACGCTTAAACTCGAAAGTTACTCTTTGAGAGTGACGGCAAGGGACAACTCGAATTATATCAAAATAGGTGATGAAAATTTCTACTATTCCACGGAAGCGATAAATTACAGTGGAACGGAAAAAACCACGTTTACGGTGGCAACGCACAAATTTACCGTAAATGCCGATGGTGGGGAAGTACCCGTTTATGCGGTATGGTATTTTAACGGGACTTACAACAACAAACCGTTATCAGCAATAATTATTGACGGAAAGATTACACTTGAATGAAAAAATCCGCCCATGAGGGCGGATTTTTCGTTACAAAACGATTTTCTATATATTTGAAAATTACGGAAGATATCATATTATTGCCGTATAAACAGTATAATTTAAAGTATGCAAGACCGCAACTGTCGGATATTGACAAAACGTGTTCTTGGTGATATAATAATCTGTAATGCGTTTTTGTTAAAATATAATTATTACGGTGGGAAAATGGAAAGTATAAATTCTAAACTCAAAAAATACGGGTTATCCGTATACAAACTTGCAGTGTTCGGTCTCGGCGAACTGTTTTGCGTTTTTTCGCTTATATTTACGTTGATACAATATCCCGGAAACAGGAAAAATATAATATACGTAATAGTGACGGTGTTATTGCTTATGGGCCCTATTGTTGTGGGCATACTGATGAAGTTCAGTATAAATCCGGCAATGTACACATTTGTCATGGTATATGCGGTTGCACCGCTGCTCGGATGTATGTATAAATTATACTACATAACCGACTGGTGGGACAAACTTCTCCATTGTTCGGGTGGTGTGGTATTTGCCATACTCGGTATATTTCTCGCAAAGTTTCTTAACAGGAAAAACAAGAGCAGTGTGATGCTGTGTGCGGTATTCGCACTTTGTTTCTCACTTGCACTTGCCACTGTATGGGAATTCTTTGAGTTCGGCATTGACCGCATATTCGGTATGGATATGCAAATGGACACCTACATTGATTCCATAAATTCTTATTTACTCGGTACAAGTGCCGGTGACAGAGGAAGCATAGACGGTATACAGAGTGTAATTGTAAACGGGCAGGAACTCGGAGGATACATAGACATAGGTCTTATCGACACTATGGGAGATATGATGATTGAGGGATTCGGTGCATTATGTTATTGCATTATATTCCTGATTGACCGTGACAGGCATCCTGTTTTGACTTTCGTTGACAGAAAGTCAAAACAGGAGTCGGAAGTACGCAACGTTTGAAATTGAATATAAAAGGAAAAGGTCCGACACAGACGTGTCGGACCTTTTGAGTCAATGCCGAAATAGTGGGAATGGCGTTTTCAGTTATGATTTCCGCAGTGACCGTTACCACATCCGTGATCACCGCAAGTGTGACCCTCGCCGTGATGCTCGTCGTGGTGATTGCAACGAACGTCGGGATTGAAGTTCAACTTACCCAAAATAAATGCCTCAACCGCCTCGTCTGCATTGCCGGATACGCCACCGTAAAGTTTAATACCGGCGGTCTTTAATGCCATTTGGGCTCCGCCACCGATGCCACCGCAAATCAGTACGTCTGCATTTAAAGCGGTAAGCACACCCGCCAACGCACCATGACCGCTACCGTTAGTATCCACTATTTTAGAGGAAACAATTTTTGCATTTTCGACATCATAAATCTTGAACTGTTCGGTATGACCGAAATGTTGGAAAATTTCTCCGTTTTCATAAGTAACTGCTATACGCATTATTTTATCTCCTTTTTCAATTTTATATTTTTGCTTAAAACATTCATCAAATCCGCAATCTTCACTTTGTCCGTTACACAACCGAAATTCTCCTCCGTTAATTTGCAACGGACGACACTCAACAATACAATCGGCTAATTTTTTTCTTGCGGTTTCATAAATTCTCTGTACCGTTGTTCTTGCTACCTGCATAAATACGGCACATTGCTCTTGTCCGAACCCTTCTTTATCTATTAAACGAATTGTTTCGTATTCATCTACCGTAAGCACAATCGGTTCTTTTTCTTCCTCCGCTCCAACGGGTGAAAAGAGTTGTGTTTGCGGAAAATGACAAACTTTTCTGCATTTTGTCGGTCTTGGCATAACGAATCCCCCCTGTATTACTACTATTATATACCTGTTTTTGACATATGTCAATAATATAATTGATATATGTCCGAAATTGTGCTATAATAAAACCAATTGGGAGGGCATACTATGGAATTTTAATCTTATTTCCCAATTTGGAATAAACTTAATAAAATTCAACAGGACCTTGTTATAAACAATTTAGCAAGTCGCAAAGTAAAAAAGGAAACTGTTATACACAACGGAAATATGGATTGCACCGGTTTGCTTTTAATTAAATTCGGTCAATTACGTGCATACATCATTTCGGATGAGGGGCGAGAAATTACGATGTATCGTCTGTTTGACCGAAATATGTGTTTATTCTCGGCATCGTGCATTATGCGTTCTATTCAATTTGAAGTAACGATTGAAGCGGAAAAAGATACCGAACTTTGGGTAATTCCGTCTGATATTTACAAAAATCTTATGGAAGAATCCGCTCCTGTTTCAAATTATACCAACGAACTTATGGCAAGTCGTTTTTCTGATGTGGCTGATAGAGAAAATTATGTGGAAGAGCCTTGACAAACGTGTTGCTGATTTTCTTTTGGAAGAGTCCTCTATCGAAGAAAGTAAAGAATTAAAACTGACATATAAAATGATATAACTATCGTGAGGACTTCGTTTTGTTGGGTTATTTAGTTTTATTGCGATTTTACCATCATATAAAACTATTTGTTTTATCGCATAATTTACAAGCATTTCAGAATTTAAAATTAGTATTTGCTTGTAAAATTCTTCTGCTTTGGTAGCAGTATATTTTATAGTCAGTTTACTGCGTTCTATTAGTATTTGTTGTTCTAAATCTTCTAACTGCTTTTCAAGTTTGTGTAAGCGTTTTGTTAGGGGATATCGAACTACCGGAAGGACCGCAGGGCGATAATTACAAAGCGAATATCCGCAAGGCATAGCGGTGGAATATATCCCGAACCCGTTATCTGCATAACAAAAAAGAGCAAGGTACAAAACCTTGCTCGGTACATATAAGTTGAAACGAGAGACAAAAAGAAAATCGAGTATTCATAAGTCAAATCCCTTATGAATACTTGATATGGTGC
>CAZGJC010000039.1:0-13928 GCA_964526505.1 uncultured Clostridium sp. | reverse complement strand
AAACGGGTTCGCCTTTAACTTGTTTGGTGACCCGTACGGGAATCGAACCCATGTTCCCAGCGTGAGAGGCTAGTGTCTTAACCGCTTGACCAACGGGCCGTGTCAACGACTCGTATATTATATCATACGGGATAAAAAAAATCAATACCTTTTCCCAAAAAAATACGAAAAAAATTTGTTTTTTCGGATTTTCGGCACCGTTTTCTCACTTTCGGTACCGAAAATCCAAACTTATTCAATGCGTCAGTTCTCCGCAAATATCGGTTTCCATAAGTTTTTTTATTTCTTCGCTGTCGTAACCGCAACTGAAAAGATAATACAGTTTTGACACCGCCGCTTCGGTGGTCAAGTCAAATCCGCAAACCGCTCCTGCGTTTTTCAGCATAATACTTGTCTCGTACGCTCCGAGTGTCACGGAACCGTTGGGACACTGCGTGCAGACCGTTATTATCGCTCCGCAATTTACCGCTTTCTGTATAAACGGCAAAATGCTGTTTTCTCCGCTCGGGACGTTGCCCGCACCGAATGATTCAATCACTATCCCCGCTAAATCTTCCGTCATTATAGGTTCAAACAACTTAAACTGTATTCCCGGGAATATTTTTATAACCCCTATCGTTGCCGTTCCGAGTTTTCGAACGTTGAGTTTTCCGCCCGACGGCTTCCGCAAAATAGCGTCGTTGTACTTGATATCTATTCCCGCCTCGGCAAGGTACATACAATTCGGAGATTTAAATGCGTCAAATCCGTCCGCCGAATATTTTGTGGTTCTGTTTCCTCGCATAAGATGACCGCCGAAATACAGGCAAACCTCACACACTTTTCCCTCCGATGCGATTATCAGCGACGATATAAGATTATCCCTTGCGTCGCTCCTCACTTCGCAAAAAGGTATCTGCGACCCCGTAAGAATTACGGGCTTGTCCAAATTTTCAAGCATAAACGACAAAGCCGATGCAGTATAAGCCATAGTGTCCGTACCGTGCAAAATGACAAATCCGCAGTAGTCGTTATATCTTTTCTCTATTTCCTCGGCAATCACGTTCCATTCCTTGACAGCCATATTCGACGAGTCAAGCAAAGGATTCATCTCGACCAAATCCCAGCGTGGTAATTTGTCACTGTGAAAATCGGGATTTTCCAGCAAAGTCTTCTCCAAAAATCCCTTGCATGGTGCATAACCGTTCGGAGTTTTCGTCATTCCTATCGTTCCGCCCGTATATATAATACAAACTTTTTTCATTGTAACCGTCCACCCTCCGATGACTCATTTTTCCTTTTTAAAATATATGTCCGCCAGCCTGCCAAACGACGGGAGTGACCGCAAAATTTTATCCTTTTCCGTGCAGTAGGCAATTCTCACGTATCCCGACACACCGAAATCATCTGTCGGCACAACCAAAATTTCAAATTTTTTCGCCGTTTCGTAAAATTCGTATGCGTCACCGCTCGGTGCTTTTACAAACAAATAAAACGCCCCGTCGGGATATACGCACTCAAATCCGAAATCCGTCAACGCACGATAAAGTACGTCTCTGTTTTCCTTGTACCTGTCCACGTCGACCAATACGTTTGCACATTCGGCAATAACGTATTGGAACAAACTCGGAGCACATATATATCCGTATGCCCTACCGGCACCGCAAATTGCAAAATAAAGATTCTCTCCGTCCCGTGCTTTGGGGCAAACCGCAATATATCCTATACGCTCGCCCGGCAAAGACAGCGTTTTCGAATACGAATAACACACTATCGTGTTATCATAATAATTCATAAGATACGGAACTTGGACGTCGGAGTACACAAGTTCCCTATACGGTTCGTCTGCGATTATAAATATGTCGTGTCCGTATTCGGCGGATTTTTCTCGGAGTATATCGCAAACCGCCTTTATTTTCTCTTCCGTATACACAACACCGCTCGGATTGTTGGGTGAATTGATAATCACCGCTTTTGTCCTCGGCGTAATTCGCTTCTCGAAATCGTCAATATCTATTTGAAACGTTCCGTCATCCGGCATCGACGCAACCACACGACCGCCCGCCGTCTCGATAAACACACGGTATTCGGTAAAAAACGGTGCAAAAACAATGCACTCGTCGCACACGCCCTCTTCAACTATCGCCCCAAGCGATATAATAAGCGACGACGACGCACCGCAAGTCATATATATATGGTTTGGAGTGATATCCGACACGCCGAACCTGTTCTTTATGTCATCGGCAATTACAGAGCGAACCGAAAAGTCTCCCTGTGCGGACGTGTATCCGTGAAGAGACGCGGAATCACGGTTTTCTATAAGGTGCATCAAAGTGTCACTCACCTTTTGCGGTACGGGCAGGCTGGGATTGCCTATGCTGAAATCAAATACGTTTTCAGCACCTATCCGCTCGCTTTGCATCTTTGCATATTCGAATATCTCTCTTATTACGGATCTGTTACTTCCGAGAGCGTATGCCCTTTTGTTATATCCCATAGCCTTAATTCTCTTTCAAAGACGATAAATTATCTGATAAAGTTAGTCCTCTCGGGGGCTTCTTTTTCGGGCAAACCGTATTTTTCTTTGCCGAGTTCTATGCTTCTCATAAGGAAGATCATATTCTTTGCAAGCGTACGCATAGTTTGAAGTCCCTCTGCGTCTCCCTCTGCCTCACCGAGTTTCGCACCGTGAACGCTGTTCCAATACTGCGACGACGCAACGGGCATACCGCTTATCGTAAAATATTTGTTGAGTTCGTCGAAAGTAGAAGAACAACCTCCTCTGCGTGCCACCGCAACAGACGCACCGACTTTCATTCTCTTGTCAAATCGTGTGCTGTAAAACAAGCGGTCAAGAAAAGCGATTAAAGTTCCGTTTGCCGATGCGTAGTATACGGGACTTGCGATTACCATACCGTCGCATTCTTCAAAAAGTTTTGCACTTTCGTTTACAATATCCTTTTGCACGCAAACACCCGTCTTGTGGCACACACCGCAACCGAGACAACCTCTTATTTCCTTGTTGCCAACCTGCAAGTATTCAACGTCTATTCCCTCGGACTTGAATACGCCAACCATTTCCTCCAACGCTCTTGTCGTGTTTCCGTTAGCCCTCGGACTTCCGTTCACAATCAAAACTTTCATAACAAACCTCCGATAAAAGTGTTTTAAAAAATTAAGAACTTACGCTTTTTCAAATCCGACGAGCAGACCGCCCATTTCGGCATAGTATGTACAAAGTCCGCAACAACGGTAAAGTTCAACCTTTGCATTTTCAAATGCGTTGTGGATTAAATCTTTGAGCGATTTGCCGACGCTTTCGTTACAGCAATATCCGATCTTTACTTTTCCGTTTGTAAGACCCAATTCTTTGAGTCTTGCGATTATTGTTTCAAGAGTCTTTCTCTCTCCTCTGCACTTGTCAAGCATTTCAAGACGCCCCTCGTCGCTTGCTTTTCCTATCGCTCTGATGCCGAGAATACCTGCCATACTTGCCGTGAGATGACTTACTCTTCCGTTGTTTGCAAGATTTTTCATTGATTCAAGCATAAACAAAAGACCCGTTCTCTTGCTGTACTTTTCAATATATTCGCAAATCTCTTCAAATTCTTTCCCGTCAAGTATAAGTTCTCTCATCTTGTCGGCAATAAGACCCATCTCGGGACCCGTTGAAAGAGAGTCGAACACAAAAACCTTTGCGTTGGGATGATTTTCAATATACGTCTCTCTCGCTATGCGAGCGGTGTTGTGACTTCCCGAGAGTTGACCGGTTATGGTAATGCAGTATATCTCGTCTGCGTCGCCGAAAGCGGATATCCAATCGTCAACATTTGGACAGGAAGTTGTGGATTTTCCGTGATGATGCTGTAAATAATCCGCCATATCGTATACGTCAAGCGAAGCATCGTCCGTAAATTCTCTTTCGTCCGTGATAATTTTCATTGGAGCGGACGCAAAGTCTATTCCGTCCATCGACAAAATGTCGGACGATGAATCCGTTACGATTTTAATTTTTCTTTCCATAATATGTGTTTTCCTTTCAAAATAGACCCGCAAAGATTTTCCGACGTATCGTTTTCGTTCAATATCTCGTACAAAAGCAAAACCCGTTAGTCTTTCCGTTTTACGTGTTTACAAATTTTTTATATATTCGATGAGAGATGAAAAATCTCCCTGCGGATATTTCGTTATATCCTTGTTTGTGCGATTTAAGAGTTCCGTCGGCACAAGGAAAACCTTCATTCCGATATTCTCAGCAATCATATCTTCGTCCACGTCGTTACCAACCATAAGACACTCTTCGGGCAAAACCCCTATTCTGTTTACGATATCTCTGTAATAATCGAGATTGGGCTTGCAGTAGCGTGAATTGTCATAAGTGGTGTAAAGTTCGAAATCAGACGGTTCAAGTCCCGCCCAAGATATTCTGCTCTCGGTCGCTTTCGACGGAAAAAGCGGATTTGTGGCGAGAACCACTCTGTATCCCATCGCCCGAATTTCTCTGACGGCAAGGCATGCCTGTTCGTTAAATCCGCACGAGCGTCTGACTTCACGGTCAAAATCGTTCTCGTAAAACTCGTCAAACAAATGCATATCTTCCTCTACACGCTCTCCGAACGCTTTTTTGAAAACTTCAAAAAAGACCTCCGAATTTAACGACCTGCCGTCGTTTTTTACCATAGCGTCGCATCCGTCGATAATCGCACGGACAAATCTGTCTTTGTCGTAACCGTGCGGCACGAGTTTTTTTGCGAGAGAACCGAAGTAGCACTTAATAAACGCATCCTGATTCATGGGGAGCAAAGTCCCATCCAAATCAAACAATACAACTTTTATACCCATATCTTATTCCTTTTTTATGTTTTACAGGTGTTCTTTTTAAGTATTTTTCGAAAAAATTCGGTTTTTCGACAACAACGTCAACAATCGTACCCGTCGCAAACCTTGCGAAGATTTGTGCAAATGGTTTCAAGACTCTTGTACATTATTGCCCTGTCCTGCTCCGATATACCTTCACTTGCACCGATAAGTATTTTATCGACCTTTGAATTTATCATCTCGCCTATTCTCTCGCCCTCTTTTGTGAGTTCGAGTGGGGCTTTGTATCTTTTCGAACCGGACGGACGGGGATTTATATATCCTATTTCTTCAAGATATTCAAGCGAGCGTGAAATATTTGCCTTGTCCTCATCGCATATATCGCAAAGTTCTTTTACCGTCAATGCACCCGAACGGTATAAATAATAAATGCAGGATACGTGAACGCTTTTTAAGTTGAATTCCGACATTTCTTCCGTCTTTATTTTCTTGACGCTTCGGTTTATATTCGCTATAAGCGTTGTGAAGAGTTGAAATCTTTGTTCCGTCATTATTCTTTCCCTTATCTTAATGTTGTAAAAACAACTAAATTATACCACGCACTCGGTATTTTGTCAATACAACGCAAAAAACATAAAAGGGACGTAACACACGTCCCTTTTGTTTTATTTTCAATTTTCCGAAACTTCCGTGTTCTCCTCAACGCAAGCCTCGCTCACTGCTTCTCTTGCCGGGTCTTTTTCCATAATGGCAAAGAACGTAACCGCAAGCATAGCGTAAGGCACGGGACAAAATTCACCCGGATTTACCTGCGACATCAAAAACAGACCTATATACGACAAAAACATAGTAATTGCTATATTGCTTCTGTTCTTGATAAATATAATCACTCTGTCAACAAGTTGATATCCGTAAGCGAGTATTCCCGTAATTCCGAGACCGCCGATAACCTGTGCAAACCACATATGATACCAGTTCATCGCTCCGCTTGTGGGATTGTATATATCCTGATTACCCTTGTATCCTATTCCCACACCGAACAGGGGATTTGCCTTGAAGTCGTCAAACATTCTGCCGAACAACCTGTATCTTGCCTCGCCGACTTTAACGATATACCCTTTGAGCTTTCCTATAAGTTCGCTGAAACGAAAAGTTACTTCTTCACCGTCCACACCCGTAATTCCGTAAAGTTTGGAAATAAACGGCAGACAACATATAACTCCCACACCGAGAATTGCCGAACAAGTAAGAGAAACTATTCTCTGCTCACGATTTTTCGGATAAAGCAACACGTATGCAAGCAGAATAAGGAACAATTCTATCGTTCCCATAAGGAAACCGCCTCTTGAACCCGTGTAGATTATGCAAACGTACATGACGAACGTGGATAATATATGCACGGGATTTTTCACGGCATATAATACGGGAAACGGCAATGCAAGCATCAGAAACGTGGAGAGATTGTTTTTGGATTGGAAATATATATATTCCCTTGTCTCCACATACTTGTCCCAATCACGCACGTAAAACATTATTACGCAAAAGCATGCAAGCAGTCCCATAACGTACATATTTTTGGCAACTTCCGCTCCCGCATCCGACGTAAACTGCGACTTTATGAGGAGGTAGAATATCACCATCCCGATACCGAGAGCGAAAACGTAAAACAACGCCGTCGGAGAGAAATAATCCTTTGCGGGAATAGTACCGAGACCGCCCAAAATCAGTGCTGCGGATATGGCACATATTCCGTAAAACGATCTGCCCTTCTTGAAAGGCTTTTTGTAATATATAAAATGAAATATCACCGACGCCACAACGGGTATCGCCACCCATATGACGTGCGTAAGTTGAGTTTTATAAGTTTCGTTGCCAAGCACATCGTACAATTTCGTCACGAAAACCGTGACAAGCAATACAGGAAGCATGGCGTCCGTAAGTCTGGACGACACCACAAGTAACACGCTTGCCAAAAGCAGAAACAGTGCGGCACCGTAAATCTCCGCTTTGAAGACGTTTATAAGACACGCCGCCACAAATAGCAGCGGAACGTATATATATTGAAATTTTTTGCTTTTTATTATATTATCTGCCACAATCGCATCCTCGCATGCACATAAAACAATTCACCGAATAGCCTTTTTCGGATTGCCCGACTGTAACCGCCACGCAAATTCCAAATCAAGACTTCCGAATTTACTTTTTCACCATTCTATCACAAATGACTGTATTTGTCAACAAAAATCACGCCTTAAAACACGCCCCGAAACTTAATTTACAGGTTACTCACAATTTCTTTGTATTCTTCGTAAGTGCAAAGAATCCTCACCGCTTCGAGAAGCGAATTTGCAGTCATATTCAATGGCAAACCGAGCCGAATGCACAATGCGTCTCTGCGAGACGAACTGTTATCCCCTCCGGACAAACCGTCGCAGAAAAAATCCACCTTGGTTATCTCGCTTCGCACAAATTCACCGCACTCGTCCTCTGTTTCAACCGAAAACGGACGCAAAAGATTATAAAGTAACTCAGCCTCCATTCCCTCAACTCCGAGAAAACCCTCTGCCGAATTTTTTTCCTTACGCTTCTCTTTCCCCTTTATTTGAGGTGTGTAAAGTTGAATTAACCGCTCCCTCGGGATTGCCGACGTTATGTGCGAACGAATTACTTTCCCTCCGCCGTCGGGGTCGGTAAGCACGATTATTTTCGTCTTTTCGGATAATTTACGCAAAAGCGACATCTTTTCGCTGTTTTTGAATATTCCGAACCCGTCCGTTGCGATAATATTACCGCAAACCACCGACGAAAGTTTTATCTTGTCATACTTACCCTCGACAATTATCGGATATCTTACGTTTATTTTTTCCATATCACGCAAAAACGGTAAAGTAAATTATAACAAGCACGCCAAGTGCTATTCTGTAAACTCCGAACGGAATAAAACTGTGACGCTTTACGAAATCCACAAGGAATTTAACCACAAGCATGGAAACCAAAAACGAAACGAGCGTTGCAACAATAAGTGCGACAATCGCCGTCAGCGGAAGAGTAATGCCGGACTCCGATACGTATTTTACAAACGAAAGTCCCTTTATAAGTGCCGCTCCCGCAATCGCAGGTATTCCGAGAAAGAACGAAAATTCGGCGGCGGCGGGACGGGATACTCCTATCATTCTCGCACCGAGTATTGTCGAACCCGAACGTGAAGTTCCGGGAACTATCGACAACGCCTGAAAACAACCTATCGCAAACGCCCGGCCGACACTTATATCGTCCACACTGTCAACCGATGCGTGCGACTTGTGGAACTTTTCGACGATTATAAACAAAATACCGTAAATGATAAGCGTTGCGGAAACCACCTGCCAATTGAAAAGCCAACCGTCTATGCTCTTTCCCGTAATTTTTTCGATTATCTTGTCACCCACAACACCTATAAGACCTGCGGGTATGCTCGCAAGTATAACCTTGCCCCACAACGACCACGTACCTATCTTTTCGGTCTTGCTTTTTTTACCCGAGAACGGATTGAGTTTCGTAAAATAAATCACCGCAACAGCCAATATGGCACCGAGTTGTATAACAACGTCGAACATATTTTCATACTGAGTTGCGAATGCACCGCCGAGTTCCGGAGCGACGTCAAGTTTCAAAAAATTTCCGAGCAGTATAAGATGCCCCGTGCTGGATACGGGTAACCATTCCGTAATTCCCTCAACTATTCCGTAGAAAATCGCCTTTAAAATTTCTATAAACATAAACCCTCCGAAAAATCAATCGCCCGAACGCATAATGTCTCCCGGTTTGACGTCAAACGGGACTCTGCACCAGAATATCATCGACGGATGCGGAGCGGACTCCAAAACCTCACCGACCTGCGAATATATCTCACGTACTCTGAACGGTTGACCGATTTTGTCGGGAGAAATGACCTCTGCCGAGTCACCCGAACTTACCTTGTTACGCTGAATAAATCTGTAAAGTTTTCCGTCGGCGTTTTCAGTCTCGATACCACGCAAGGAAAGTGCTTCAAACTCTTTGTCGCAAAATTCGGTTGCGGTTGCGAAATACGCCTTTTCACGTATGTAACCCGTCTGTGTGGCAAGTTGTGCGTTTTCTATCGGTTTGTCAAGATAGTATCCCGAACAGTATTCTCTGTGGGATACGCTGTCAAGTTCTCTGTACCAACGTGAATCATACTCATATGAATCGGGGTCGTCGAAATATTTGTCTATCGCCATTCTGTACGCATTTGTGACAACCGCCGTGTAGTACGCACTCTTCATTCTTCCCTCTATCTTGAAAGAATCTATTCCGCTGTGTATAAGTTCGGGAATATGCTCTATCATGCACATGTCTTTCGATGACATAATAAACGTGCCGAGTTCCGTCTGCTCTATCGGAATAGGCGTGTCGGGACGCTTTTCTTCGTAAAGTACGTAGTTCCATCTGCAAGGCTGAACACATCTGCCTCGGTTTCCGTCTCTGCCGACAAGTGCCTGCGACAGCATGCATCTTCCGCTGTAAGACACGCACATTGAGCCGTGAATAAACGCTTCAAGTTCAACGTCCGGGTCAAGCCTCTCTCTTATCTTCGCTATCTCTCCGAAATTGAGTTCTCTTGCAAGCACAAGTCTCTTCGCTCCGAGCGACGCATACGCCACTGCGGATTCGGGAGAAACGATACTTGCCTGCGTTGAGATATGTATTTCCATATTGGGTGCAACTCTCTTTATAAGTGCGATAACGCCGAGATCGGCAACTATAAATGCGTCTATGCCGAAATCCTTTATGGTGACGATAAACTCTTCAAGTGCCTCGTATTCATCGCCGTGAGGCATCGTGTTGAGCGTAAGATATATCTTCTTGCCCCTCTCGTGCGTGTACGTAACCGCCTCTCGAAGTTCTTCAATCGTAAAGTTGTCGGCGGCAGAACGCATACCGAAGTTCGTGCCTGCACAATAAACGGCATCCGCACCGTAAAGCAACGCCGCTCTGAGTTTTTCGAAATTGCCGGCAGGGGAAAGCAACTCGGGCTTTTTTATATTCTTATTCACAAATAAACTCGCCTTTCAAACAGTAATTATTTTCATCTTATTATTTTATCACAAATAAATTGCAATGTCAATTGAAAAAGCCCGTCGACACCGAATATATACTCTCACAATATCTCATTTTTTGCCGACGATTGCTTCTTTTGTGTTTTTTTGACCTGTGAGCGTGAAAAATATCGAAAACTCTATTGAATATTAAGTTTAAATTTGATATAATGTTTATGTGATAATAAAACGTAAAACGGAGGTATTTTTATGTATTGTCCAAAATGTAACGCTCCCCTTCCGGATAACGCCCTTGCGTGCGACGTCTGCGGAGAACACTTTGCGGTTGAAGAACAGCGTGGAAAATTTTTGAGAGCAAGAGCGAAATCAACCGATATATTGGCTGACGCATTTCACTCGCCCGTATTCTTGGTTTTGTGTATATTCCTCTCCGTGCTTTGCGGGGGAAGTATACTGTACGTGCTTTCAACGTTGTCATTTTTGAGTTTTCAATCTTTCGTGTTCGCTTTCTCGCTTGTTTCCATGATTGCGGGTTGGCAACTCTATGCATCTCACGGTCGTCCCGATGCAAAGAAAATCAAAAACTTTAAATCAATCTACACAACGCTTAAAGTCATTTTCAAAATAACTTACATAATGCTCATAATCGTTGCGGCATTTGTGCTTATATTCGCACTTGTGATGAGTGCTTTTCAGTCACAATTCGAAGACGCTCTCAATGACCCCGAACTGATTCAGAACATAGACTCGTATCTTGCCGAATTTGAAATCGAACTTCCATTTGAGACGTCCGAATTGGTTGATTTTATTCTCTCTGCCTCATTTTGGATTATCGTGTGCGTAGTATGCATTATAGTAATAGGCTGTGCCATTGCACTGTATATTCTCCTCTCTTCCGCTTTCAAAAAGTCCGAGACTTGCGTGAAAAGTTTGGAAGATACCTGTGCCACGGGTCAGTACAGCGCCGCAAATTGCCCCAACCAATTTATTTTCGTTATGGGTATCATCTGCGGTGTAGAAGCGTTGTTTAACTCAACGAATTTTACGTTGCTCCTTTACTATGCGGGCATAAGCGGACTTTTGATAACCACGTCCGTTCTCTTCAAGCAACTCCATGCAAAACAAATCCAAAATAATGCGGATATCGCAAAAGAAGAGGCTGAACTCGCAAGAGTAGCACAACTCACAAACGAATACGTCGCAAATATGTCAAACAACGCAAGCCGTAACGCTTCCGATACAACCGACACGGACTCCGTATCTGACAGCATCGCCGATGCGGAAAATACGGATTGCACAAATGATATGCCGACGGGAAATAACAACGAAACGATTTGATTGCAATATTAAAACACGGCACCTTTTCGGTGCCGTGTTTTTTTAATTTCCCGCAGATTTTATAACACCTGTCTGGTACGCAAGCAAAAGACCTTTGAGGTCCGACATTTGGTCCATCAGGTCTCTGCCCTCGTCGGTGTCGGCAACCATCATTCTTCGTCTCATCATTTCGAAAACCACGTCCGTAGTCGCAAGTATATCCTTGTTCTCTTTTATAGCCGCCGCTTTTCCCTCAAACGGACCGTGAGAAACAAGTCTGAGTCCTCGTGACGAATATATAAGCGTGTATCCCGCAATTCCCGTTGTTGTGTGATATGCCTTGCAGAACCCACCGTCTATAAGAATGTATCTTCCGTTAGCCTTAACGGGGTTTTCTCCCGCTCCCGCTTTTACGGGAACGTGACCGTTAATAACGTGCGAATACGCCTCGTCAAGTTCGAACTCGTGCAATATTTTGCATATGGCGTCGTAATTGTCTATAAACGAATAATATGGATTTTTCTTTTCAACCCACGCACGCTTGTCGGAAATAAAGCATCTCTCAAAAGTGGTCATTCTCTCACGACCGAACAGAGGCGACTTGTTTCCGCACCAGAGATAATACATAAAGTCAAGAGAATCCCCGTCTCCCTGATAGTACGCCAGACGTGCTATGCGGTCGCAGGCGTCCATATATTCACGTCCGGACAGTTCTCGCCCGTCGTAAAGTTTGACCGCTTGAAATTCGCAATCTTCCGTCATCGGTATGCAACCGTGGAACAATAAATTTTGATTGAATACCTTGTAAAGACTGCCCCTTGCGTATAAGAACTTGACGTGCCGTTGCAACGCCGCACTGTGCTTGAACGCACGTACAAGCGATACCATAAGTCCATCCTCTTCGGGAGTTAATTCGTATGGATTTTCGGGGTCAACCGTCGGGAACTGTGCGTCGTTTAACGCATATTCCACGCCGTCTATCTTAATTGTCTTTTTGTTGCGATCTATCTTGTCAAGTAACAGCCTGTTTTCCATTTCATACTCGGGGTGACGCATAATAAGTTGACCTTCGAGTTTGAAAAGTATTATCGCTATGGCTTTGTGGGCTTTCGAAAGACTGTTCATATTATTTTTTATGTAGTCTTTGTCCTCACGTGAGCGAGGCATAAATCCCGTGCAATCGTCGTAAGTCTCCTGTGCAAATCCTATAAGGTCACGTAAACTTATACCGTAAGAATTTTCAACCAGCGACAACGTGTTGTACTGCACCGCACAGTTAATCACACTTGCAACGCAAGCGGGGCTTCCTGCCGCCGCTCCCATCCATACAATATCGTGATTTCCCCACTGAACGTCTACGTTGTGATGAGCCATAAGCATATCGAGTATTTTATCCGCTCTCTGCCCTCTGTCGTAAATGTCGCCGACCACGTGCAAACAGTCAACCGCCATTCGTTTTATAAGCGAACATAACGCCTCAACAAACATAGATGCCTGACCCGTTTCGATTATCGTAGATATGATGTGCTTGTAATATTCTTGCTTGTTATGCTCTTCGCCCGACGTGTGCAAAAGTTCGTCGATGATTTTCCGATATTCTCTCGGCAATGCGTCTCTAACTTTTGAACGTGTGTATTTCGATGCAACCGAGCGTGCAAGGTCAACAAGCCTGTAAAGCGTAATATCGTACCATTCGTACGTGTCCTCACCTTTTGCGTGTAATTCTTCTATTTTTTCCGCCGGATAATATATAAGCGTGCAGAGTTCCCGTCTTTCACTTTCGGAGACGAATCTGTAAAAAAGATTGTCAACTTTCTCACGTATAACTCCCGAACAGTTGTTTAAAATATGATTGAACGCTTCCGCCTCCCCGTGAAGGTCACTCAAAAAATGCTCCGTTCCTTTCGGAAGATTGAGAATGGCATTGAGATTGACTATTGCCGCTCCAACCGACTGTATCGAAGGATATTGCTTTGACAAAAGTTTGAGCATTTTAATTTGTTCGGGGGTGTGTGGTGCTTTTTTCATTTTGTAACTTTGCTCCCTTGCGTTGTTGTGAAGTAACTTTCCGTCCGTTTTCTTGTTCGTAAAATTCACCGTAACATTCAAAAGTACGTCACGATAAAGATAACTCCGTGTATATTCTACAATATTTTTTGCCAAATGTAAATACCTTTTTTGAAAATTGAACAAAAAAGTATTCGACAACTCCCGTCATTATTCCATAAAACACCCCTTGTATATACCGTATTCTTTTAACAAACTGAATAACTTTTCACTTTATCGAATATTTTGTTGCATAAAGGTCTTGACATTTGCCCACCTTTTGTGATATAATACGGTGTGTTGTCAAGAAACTCTCTTGTAACCGACCATAATTTTATATTGGGGTGTCGCCAAGCGGTAAGGCACAGGACTTTGACTCCTGCACTCGTCAGTTCAAATCTGGCCACCCCAGCCATGATGAGTGTCTGATTTAGATGCAGGCACGAAAACAAGAGAAAAACGGAGATTTCGAGAGATTTCTCCGTTTTTTTCGACTCTAAAGTTTTTCAGAATTTTGTAGATGCATTTCGGGCTTTTCGAACCTGTAGCCAGATTCGAACCAACGAATTGCATTTTTTGTTATTGAGTTCCCACAGAGCTGAAATTGTGGACAGATTCGAACTACCGAAAACCAAATAATGACCTGCTGAAGACAAAGAAAAGCCTTCTGCATACATAGCCAAATGCTTATCAGCCAAGCGTTTGGCT
>CAZGJC010000038.1:0-16777 GCA_964526505.1 uncultured Clostridium sp. | reverse complement strand
CCTAACGATTTTTTGAAAAAAGTGTTGCACTTGGCTTGACAATCTGGCGAGGCTTTGTTATAGTAAGTGTTTAAAAAGCGTTCTATTTATCACAAGTGGGCGGAATTAGTCGTCCGATGGTTCGGGGATTTCAAGAATGGTTTCGGACTCCTCGATACTGACCGCTTCGATTGCTTTGAGTTTTCTTTGAATAAATTCGTTCTTTCTTTGTGCCTCTTCAAGAGTTTTGCCTGCATCGTCAATTCTTTTCTTGGCTTTGCCGAGCAGGTCGCCGAATTTATCATATTGAGTTTTTACGGCGGACAATATTTGTCTTACCTCGTCGGCTTTTTGATTGATTGCCATAATCTTAAAGCCCATTGATATTGAATTTAGCAGGGCGGTTATTGTTGTGGGGCCTGCAATCATAACGTTATATTCACGCTGAATTTTTTCGACCAAGCCGTTTTTAGAAGAAACGATCTCGGCATAAAGACCCTCGGTGGCAAGATACATAATGGCAAACGGCGTTGTTTTCGGGACACATATGTATTTTGACACACTTTTCGCCTCGTGCAAAACTCTCTCTTCAAGGTCTTTTCTTGCCTTATCAAGTGCAACTTTATCAGCGTTATCGGCGGCGTCGCACAGGCGGATATAGTCCTCAACGGGGAATTTGGAGTCAAGTGGAAGATAAGTTATCTCGCAGTTGCCGTCACCCGAGGGTATTTTAATTGCAAATTCAACTCTGTCACGTGATTTTTCATTGGGAGCGTAATTTTCGACGTACATTTGAGGTATGCTTTGGTCAAGAATATTTTTAAGTTGAACTTCCGCCCACGTGCCTCTCGCTTTGACATTGGTAAGCACACGGTTTAGTACGGATACATGTTCCGTGATGCCTCCCGACATTTCTTTCATTTCGCCGAGTGCTTTATAAAGATTTGTTAATTGTTCGGATACGGTTTTAAAGGACGAATCAAGTCTTTCCGTTAGAGTATTGGTGAGTTTTTCATCAACCACGGTTCGCATTTCTTCAAGTTTTTTTTCGTTGCTCTCACGTATTTTGTCAAGCGACGATTGAATAATTACGTTTTGCTTTTGCAAATCTTCGTTATTTTTGTCTCGCAACTCGTTGAGTTTGCCGAATATATCTTTATATATTGCCGTAAGCATATCGGAATTGGTTTTTGTGAGTTGCTTTACGGTTTCGCCGATACTTGCAAGGTTTTGCGATATTTCCTGACGTTGATTATAATTGCTCGTGTTTTGTTCCTGTCTGTAACGAGAAAATTCATTGAGCAAATATTCACGCAGGTCTTTGATATCGGAACGAGTATCATCCGAATTTATACTTTTCAATTTTTTTGAGAATGAGACTGTGAAAAAACAACATACGGCACTGATGACACAGGTCAAGATACAAAAAACAAGAATTACAATTTCCATAACAAACTCCCGTAAAACATACTGTATAGTTATTATAAATCAAACGTTGTGCAAAGTCAATAGAACGAAAAAAAATAAATTGGTCAATAAGTATGGTTGACAAAAAGTAAGCAAATATGGTATAATAACACGGATAGGACAAACGCAAAAAGGAGAGCGAAATGCTTAAAATTCAAAGAGTTTCGGTAATGAATTTTGAAAACGCAATACGTGGAGCTCGCAACCCTCTGAATAGTTGGTCAAGAAGCGACAGTTACTATGACGATTGCGGAAATTACGTACTTGGGGAGAACGACCTTTCGCTTGCAAAACGCCTTGCAAGTGCAGGAAGCGACCACCGCAAATATCTCAGACAAATTTTTGTCTCGCTTGATATTACCGCACCGCTTTATTGGTGGAAAGAATTTGACACCTACAAGGTCGGAACGGTTGCCAATTCAACCTCAACCATGCACAAAATTCAGGCAAAGGAATTTTCAAGAGACGATTTTTCCCATGACAGGATGGACGCAGGAGCGTTGGATATGCTGGACAGGGTAATCGAATATCTTGAAAGTGAAAGAGTTGCATTTCTTGCCGACACTTCAAACAGACAGCATTGGCACAACATGATTCAAACGTTGCCGTCTTCTTATAACCAAATGAGAACGGTAACTCTGAATTACGAAAATCTCATAAGCATTTACTACGCACGGAAAAGCCATAAACTTGCCGAGTGGCACACTTTCTGTGATTGGATAAAAGAACTCCCGTATGCGTCCGATATTATTCTTATAAAAGAAAACCAATAATTTTTACGGTTTGTCGAAGAAATTCGAGAACTACGCAAATTTTGAAAGGAACCAAAAATGAAAAAACTTCTGATTTTTTTAGTTGCGGTAATGACGTGTTTTGCACTTTTACTGGTTTCGTGCGATGATGGCGAGGAGTCGAGCGAAAACTTAACGCAAGAAACAACCGAAGATTTAACCGATGGTTTGACCGAGGATTCCACCGAGGGGTTAACTGAGGGTTTAACCGAAAATTCAAGTGAGAATTCAAGTGAGAATTCAAGCGAAGAAAACACGGAACACGAACACACGTATAAGACCGATTACAACGACGACGGTCACTGGCAGGTTTGCCAGGATTGCGGTGCAAAGGGCGAAATTGAGGCACATACATACAACGAGAGCGGTATTTGCACCGTCTGCGGAGGTTTTTGTACACACAAGAACCAAAAGCAAGTTCCGATAGAGGGACAAGAGGCGACTTGCGAGCAACCCGGTAAATGTAAGATTTACTGTGAAGATTGCGGTGCGTTTATCAAAAATTCAAGTATTTTGCCACTCGGTCACGAACCTGTTACAGACCCTGCCGTTATTCCTTGCGTATACGAGGGTAAAACAGAGGGAAGTCATTGTTCGGTTTGCAATAAAGTACTCACACGTCAGGAAACAATCGACGCAGTGGGACACCACGTAGACGAAAATAACGACGGCGTATGCGACGGATGCGGTTTGGTACGTGGTACTACAAGTGAATGGGGACTTGAACTTGTTTTGGGAGAAACTAAAACTTCTAAATTTACAAGTGATATTCAAACGTGGTACTACTCGTATAAGACAAGCGTGGGCGGAACGTTCCAAATGGTTTCCGACGACGAATACACAATTACGTATAACGGACAAAATCAAAGCAAGGATAGTTTCTCGGTAAAGTCGGACAAAAATATTGTTATCGCCATAAGTGGAAGTGATGGGGTAACTGCTACATTCAAAACGTATATTACAGTTGAGATTGAGATCAAACAAACGGAAAACGGTTCCAATTATATTTTAGGTGAAAGTACAGGAACATCGGCTACTTTTGAAACCGGTAGCGACGGCACGTCATATTTGAAGTTCAAGGCAACAGAAAAAACAGACCCGAATTTCTACTTTAATATATCCTCATATAAAAGTTCCGTTAAATTTACTTTCGATTATAAATACGTTATAGTGAAGTATAAAAGTAACGGATGCTCCGATGGCACGCTTAATATGTATTTGAGCAATAATGATCAATGCACACCGATAGTTAAACTTGTACAATCTTCGGAGTTTATACCAAATCAAAGTGAATGGAGATATGCGTTATACGACATTTCCGATTTTAATTATACCGGAAGAATAACGGCTTTCCGTTTTGACTTGGACGGTTCATCCGCAACGGAAGAAAGTCCTCGCACGGTGCTTATTTCTTCGATAGTCGGCTTCCAAACGAGAAACGAGATGTTCTCATACATCGGAGTTGAATTCAACACTTCGGACAGCAATGAACCGAGCGATGAAGATATTGCAAAGAAAGATGAACTCTTATCCGGAACGACTCCCTCGGGCAGTTATGATAATTACAAAGGTGAGACAGCAGAACACGAGGACAGCGACATCAATCTTTGGTTCAACCACACGTACACGAGAACCCCTCAGACGCAGGTTGACCCCACAACTTCGCTTTTCAGTTATAAAATCATGCTTGCGAAAAACGAGATTGAGGGATGTCAACTTATACTTTCATCGAACGTTGCAAAGAGCGGACTTACAATAAAACTTTCCGAGTTTACTCACTCAAACGGCAAAGACACCATGGCGTCCGAACTTTTACAGGGTTACTACTTTGAAATAGACGGCGAATGGGTGATTGACCCGCTTCCTCCGGCAGGCGTAGGCAACTTCTCAACGTTTGATATTAAGGAGGCGAACAGCCAGACTTTCGTTGTGAAAGCGAAGTCCACAACAAATACAACTCCCGGTGAATATTCGGCAACGGTAAGCGTATACGACGCCGACGGAAACGAAATAAAGAGAGTTACGGTATTTGCTTACGTTTGGAACTTTACACTCTCTGAGAATACTTCGTGCAAGGTTCTTATGGATTTGGATTACAACGCAATTTATAGTATGGGTGCAGGTCATTACTATGACGGACACCTTCCTCTCTACAAGAATTATTACGATTATTTGCTTGAAAACAGAATTTGTGCATATAACATTCCCGGAATAGCAATTTTCGGCACAGCAAACACGGATGGAAATTACGGAAACGACAGCGGAATTATGAGTTATCTCAAAAACCCGAGAGTGGTTGCGTTCCTCGCACTTGGCTGGAAAAATGATATTACGGAAGAAAAACTTGAAAACGCATATAATTCGCTCAATGGCAAAACCGACAGTGCAGGTGTATCGCTTCTTGATAAAGCGTACTTCTATCCGGTAGACGAACCTAACAATCAGGAGGCACTTGACAAGATTATCGCAAAGGCAAATCTTATAAAGGAAAGTTCGTGGGGTAATGACTATAATCTTATTGCTCCGATGCACGTTACAAGCCATTTAGTAAATTCGGACGGCGTGGTAATGGATTTCTTTGAGTACGTTGCAGACGCTGTAACTTCTTGGTGTCCCAAGACGTTCTTCTACACAACGTTTGAGGAATATGCAACAAATCTCGGCACAACGCAGGGAAGTTCGATGTATGCGGAAAGCGTGTTCGGACTCTTTAAGGACAGAATGGAAGCACAGATGGCAGGTGGTGACGAGACTTGGTGGTACGTAACACGTAGACCCAACGACCCCGAAATCACACTCAACATTGACAGAGACGCCGTTCAGTACAGAATTTTGTTCTGGCAACAGAAACTTTACAACGTTGACAACTTCCTTTATTATTCTTGTGTTGACTGGGCTCCGTCATCCGATGGTTTCAAACCCGACAACCTTGATGACCTTAAAAAGGAATACAACGATACGTACGGCTGGTATTCAAAGCACGAGATAAGCGTGTCAAACAACTTAGACATATATGGTGGCGGTATTCTTATTTACTGCGGTATACAGGTTGACGTTGAATATGCATATCCCGTAGGTTCTCTCAGACTTGAATGCGTAAGAGACGGTATTGAGGATTACGAATACTTTACAATTCTCGAAGAGTACATCGGAAAAGACAAGGTTGACCTCATTATAAATGAGATTACAACCAGTGTAATCAGTTACAAGTCAGACGCCGAACTTATGGCTCATCTCCATGAGGCAATAGGTACTCTTATTGAACAGGAAGTAAACAAATAATACACAAAAGTTAAAGCCCGTGGCAATGCCACGGGCTTTTTATGCGTTTGATTTTTAAATTGTTTTGGAAATTATTCCTCCGCCGACAACGTAGTCTCCGTCATACATTACAGCGGACTGACCGAGGGTGGCGGCACGCTGAGGTTCGTCGAAAGTGAGGGTTATTTCGTCTTCACCTGTCATTTCGGCTATTGCAGGACTTGCTTTTTGGCTATATCTTATTTTTGCCTGCACGTGCAGTGGTGTTTTGAGGCTGTCAAAGGGAATAAGGTTAATATTTTTTATGACGATCTTTTTTGAGAAAATATACTGTTCATCGGACAGGGTGACGGTATTATTCTCGGCATTTTTTTCTTTTACGAAGATATGTTTACCGAGGGATATTCCGAGACCTTTTCTTTGACCTATGGTATAATGAATAATGCCTTTATGAGTACCTATTACATTGCCTTGAATATCAATATAATTACCCGGGTGGGTCACATATCCGCTATGGCGTGAAATGAACGAGGCATAGTCTCCGTCGGGGATAAAGCAGATATCTTGACTATCCGATTTATGAGCATTTACGAGGTTATTTTCTTCGGCGATCTCACGAATTTGTGCTTTCGTATACTGTCCAAGTGGGAAGGCGGTATGGGCGAGTTGGTGTTGGTCAAGCGACCAGAGGACGTAGGTTTGGTCTTTACTTTTATCGGTTGCGGTACGGAGCAGGTATCTACCGTTATCATTTTCAATTGTGGCATAATGTCCCGTGGCAATTTTGTCGGCTCCGTCATTTAGTGCGGTTTGGAGCAGTATGCCGAATTTCAAGTATTTATTACACACGACGCAGGGGTTAGGTGTTTGACCGTTTATATACGTTTGAACGAAGTTATCGACCACGTATTTATTGAACTCGCTTCCGAAATCGTAAACTTTATGTTCAATTCCTATTTTATCACAAATTGTTTTGGCGTCGGAGATATCTTTATCGACGTGCAGGTCTTGTTCGTTACCGTGTTTATAAAGTCGCATGGTAACGCCGAATGCGTCGTAGCCGTTTTGTTTTACAAGCAGTGCGGACGCTCCGCTATCAACGCCACCGCTCATTGCAACGGCGATTTTGGGCTTATTTTCCATTTACTACACCTCTTTATTTATACGTATCTTGCTCACAGTCACTCCATGAATATGACGTGAGTTCACCGTCTTCACGCAATCCGCAAAAGTTTTGTTGACGCAGGATTTCATACGTGGCGACAGCCACGGCGTTTGAAAGATTAAGCGAACGCAATTTATCTCTCATGGGGATTCTTACGCAGGTGGTCGGGTTAGCAAAGAGGAGGTCTTCGGGGAGACCTTTTGTTTCTTTACCGAACATAATCCACGCTTCGTCGGGGTATTTTACATCCGAATACGCACGGGGGGCTTTGGTTGTAAAATAATAGACTGTTGCGTTCGGGTTTTTCTCGTAGAAGTCACTGAGATTATCGTAATATTTTATATCGAGTTTGTCCCAATAGTCGAGTCCTGCACGTTTGAGTTTGGCGTTATCTATTTTAAATCCGAGAGGTCGAATAAGGTGCAGTGACGCTCCCGTCGCCGCACACGTACGTGCTATATTTCCCGTGTTTTGAGGTATTTCCGGTTCGTGTAAAACAATATTTATATGCAATTTTTACGTCCTACCTTGATTTATTTTGTAAACTGAATTATTATATCCCAAAATTTAATTCTTTGCAAGTATTTTACGAAAATTTACAAAAAAAAGTTACTTTCAATTCGATTTTGTGATATAATTATTTGAATTATATATTTTTTGTTCTTTAAGCAACGTTTAATATACACGGAGGATATACATTTATGGGACTTTTCGGAACTTACAGTCAAAAACAAATAAAGAAAGTCGAAAAAATCGCATCTAAAATAGAGGCTTTATCGGACAAATATTCATGTATGTCGGATGACGAACTCAGAGAAGTTACTGTCGGTCTCAAAGAAAGACTTCAAAACGGCGAAACCCTTGACGATATTCTTCCCGACGCTTTTGCGGCAGTGAGAGAGGCAGACACACGTGTACTCGGTATGCGTCCTTTCCACGTTCAACTTATAGGCGGTATTATTCTTCATCAGGGCAGAATCGCCGAAATGAAAACGGGTGAGGGAAAAACGCTTGTCGCAACTATGCCTGCATATCTTAATGCTTTGAGCGGTCGTGGTGTTCATATTGTTACGGTCAACGAATATCTCGCTCAATACGGCTACGAACAAATGAGCAGGGTTTACGGATTTTTGGGACTTACCACGGGACTTGTGGTTCACAATCAGTCACCGTCAGAGAAGCAAAAAGCCTACAACGCAGATATTACGTATGGTACAAACAATGAATTCGGATTTGATTATCTGCGTGATAATATGGCTATATACAAAGAACGCTTAGTTCAGCGTGGTCATGAATTTGCGATTGTGGACGAAGTTGACTCCATTCTTATAGACGAGGCACGCACTCCGCTTATTATATCGGGTGAAGGTGAAGAACCCACAGATATGTATGACAGAGCTGACAGATTTGTGCGTAGTCTTAAAAAATACGTCACAAAAGAAATGGATTCAAAGCAGGAACTTGACGATATAGATGCCGACTACGTTGTTGATGAAAAGGCGAGAAACGTTGTCCTTACTCCAAAAGGCTCGGCAAAAGCGGAGCAATATTTTGACATTGAAAACTACTCCGATCCCGAAAACTCCGAGTTGGCTCACTATATAAATCAGGCAATCAAAGCCCATGGAATAATGCATCGTGACCAACAGTATATGGTTACCGACCAAGGGGTAATGATAGTTGATGAATTTACGGGCAGAATTATGCCCGGAAGAAGATACTCCGACGGCTTGCATCAGGCAATAGAGGCAAAAGAAGGCGTTAAAATCGAAAAGGAGAACAAAACTCTCGCCACAATTACATTCCAAAATTATTTCAGAATGTACAAGAAACTCTCCGGTATGACGGGTACTGCATTGACCGAAGAAAGCGAATTCAGAGAAATTTACCAACTTGACGTCGTAGAAGTTCCGACCAATATGCCGATGATCAGGGTTGACCATCCGGACAGAGTTTACACTACAACAAGAGGAAAATACAACGCAATTGTCGAACAGATACGTGAATGTCACCAAAAAGGTCAGCCTGTACTTGTGGGAACAATTTCAATCGAAAAATCGGAAGAACTTTCTCACCGCTTACGCAGTGAGGGAATTCCTCACACGGTGCTTAATGCGAAATACCACGCAAAAGAAGCGGAGATAGTTGCACAGGCAGGTAAACTCGGTGCGGTTACAATTTCTACCAATATGGCAGGAAGAGGAACAGATATTATGCTCGGAGGTAATGCCGAATATCTTGCCAAAAACAAAATGCGTTCTATGGATATTCCGGAAGAGATAATTGCGGAAGCAAACGGTACGTCTGTAACTGATAATCAAGATATTTTGGACGCTCGAAAAATCTTTGCGGAACTCTACGCACAATACAAGCAGGAAATTGCACCCGAAGCAGAACGTGTCAGAGAAGCCGGCGGATTATTTATACTCGGTACCGAGAGACACGAAAGCCGTCGTATTGACAACCAATTAAGAGGACGTGCCGGACGTCAGGGCGACCCGGGTGAATCAAGATTTTACATTTCGCTTGAAGATGATCTTATGAGACTTTTCGGTTCAGACAAAATTATCGGTCTTGTACAGAAAATGGGCATCGACGAGAACACGCCGATAGACGCAAAAATTTTGTCAAACAAAATCGAAAACGCTCAGGCAAGAATAGAGGACAGCAACTTCAAACGCCGTAAATACGTATTGTCATACGACGACGTTATGAACCAGCAGAGAACCATTATATACAAACAGAGAAAAGAAGTGCTTGACGGCGGAGACGGCATAAAAACAACAATTAAAAAACTTATTTTGTCAAGTATAGACAGCATTGTACGCTCACATATTTCAGATGAGAACAAGGACTTATGGGATTTTGAAGCACTGCGTTCGGATATGCCGTATCTTTACGGTGAGGGTGAAATGGTATTTGACGATGCCGAGAAGGCAAGTTTGAACGTTGACAAGGTTGTACGCATATTGGGCGAAAAGGCACTTGAAATATATGCGGAAAAAGAGGAAATGTTCGGCGAAGAAAGATATCTCGAAATTCAAAGAGCCATTCTTCTTCAAAACGTTGACCGTGCGTGGATGGAACATATCGACGCTATGGACGACCTCAAAGATACAATAAGACTTCAATCATATGCACAAAGAGATCCTGTAAACGAATACAGAATAATCGGCGGAGATATGTTTGACGTAATGATTGACGAAATAAGAGAAAAAACAGTCAGACAAGTTTTAAGTGCCGTATTAAAGCAAAGTACACAATACAGTCAGCGTGTACAGGTTGCAAATCCGACAAGTGCGGGTTTTGCGGGCGGAGATAACAAAACTGTTGTCAAAAAAGTGAATACCCCCGTGAAATCAACCAAAATCGGCAGAAACGAACCTTGTCCTTGCGGTTCCGGAAAAAAATATAAAAATTGTTGCGGTTCATCCGTTAATCAATAAGGAAACTTGATATGGGATTTGGTATACTTTTTTTAGGATATTCGATTTCCGCAATTTTCTCCATGCTCGGGTCATACAGTTTTATAGGATTGCTTATCGGATACTTTCTTATGTTTTCGGCTTTACTTGAACTTCGAAGATATGCTCCGACGTTTCTCTATGCCATAATTGCTTCGGTTGCAATGCTCATCTGCTCGTTTTACGAAACCGCAATAGGCATCGAAGTTTTAACGGGTTGGGAAATCATTTTCACAAGTGAAACAATTGCCACAATTATGAGAGTAATCGAATCTGTAATCGAATGCATATTTAATTTTGCGTTATTATACGGAATAGCGGATTTGTCTCGGCGTGTTGATTTTCCCGAAATCAAATCGGCGGCATATCGCAATATGGTATTTGTGGGAATAAGTACGATTTGTCAATTTATACCCACAAATGTACTTGGAGAAAACGCAAGTTTTGTTATAACGTTGCTGATGATACCCATGCTTGTCTGCACGGCTTTAAACCTTGTGCTTATCTTTAAATGCTATGCATTTATTTGCCCGGAGGGAGACGAATCAATGGAACGAAAGCCGTCAAGGTTTGCGTTTGTAAACAAATGGCGTGAAAAGAACGACGCAAAGGAACAGGAAACCATTGATTACTACAACAAGAAAATCGAAAATATAAGAAACAAAAAACGTAAAAAGAAAAAATAAAAATGAACATCAAATCATCTAACAAGCTCGGATTTTTCGGCATTACCGTTTCGCTGTTTTTCTTTTTTAATCCTAATTTTGCCGTTGTCGATCCGATACCGGATATTATCGGATATATAATTATGTATTTTTCGCTTCGAAGATTAAGTGATTTGGATTATCATTTCGACGAGGCGAGAAAAAGATTCAAATATGCTATATGGGCGGGCATTGCCGAACTCGTGTCATTGGCGATACTTTTCGGATTTGTAATCGAGTCCGAAAAAAGTCTCACTATACTGACGCTGACTTTTTTGTTCGGCGTCGCCGATATACTTATTGTAATACCCGCTTTCAAAAACTTTTTTGAGGGTTTTTCAAATATTGGTATTTTGAATAACGGGGAAGCGATGTTCAAAGACAGAAAGTCAAGAGGCAACTACACCGAAAGAATAACTGTTTTTACATCGGCATTTATTATTATTAAAGCGGTCGGTGCTTTTCTTCCGGAACTAACATCGCTTATAGACAATTCCGAATACAGATTTATCGGTATTTTACGTACATTGAGTGCAATAGTTGTTTTAGTTGTCGGTATTATATGGCTCATATCTGTATTTCGTTATATACGCTCAATTTTCAAAGACAAAACATTTATTGAAAATACAACAAGGCAATACGCAAGTTTTGTCGCCGACAGACCTTTATTATTTGTAAAACGACAACTTTTAAGTGGTATAAATATCATTTTTTGCGGACTTCTTTTATCAATAAATTTCTACATTGACTACTTTAACATAATTCCGAATTTTATTTCCGCCACCGTACTTTTGATTGCATCATTTAAACTTTACAAGTTCGGAAAAAAATTTAAAATTACGGGAATTGTCTCCGCAATATACATTGTCGTATCAGTTATATCTCAAATATTGTCTGTCAATTTCTTCAATAATTATTATCCTCAGGACGCTATGAAAAATATGGAAATATACGGCAAATTTATTACAATGTTTGCAAGCAATGCCGTATGCGAAATAATCTTCATAGTACTTGTCGTATGTATCGCAATATCACTGGGAAATATAGCCATACGCCATGCCGCACCAAATGGAAAAGACATACTTTCACGAGGGGATTTATACTACGATGAAATAAGAAAAGGAAAAATCATTTTGATTGTTTTGACGATAGTAGACAGCATATTTAAACTTTACTATCTCGGAGCAATTACAAGTAATTCAAGTGTTTGGTATATAGAAATGGCTACGATATTTACCTTTGCATTTGATATTATATTTGTCGGATACGCATACCTGTTTTGCAACACTTTAAAATCCGAAATTTCACACAAATACATTAATTGCTGAATAAAATTACAAACATTGATATGAATATAGACGAAAAATATTTGACACTTAAAAGAGCGTTGTTTGACAAGTGCTATGCAACGCTCAACTCAGAGCAAAAACGTGCAATTTATACTGTAAACAATCCATTGCTCGTTCTTGCGGGTGCAGGAAGCGGTAAAACAACCGTTCTTGTTAAAAGAATAGTTTTTATTATAAAATACGGAAACGCTTATTACAATAATTTTATACCGGAATTTGTTGATGAAGAATATATATCCGAAATGGAGCGAGCTTTAAATTCCGACTCTTTGGATGACGCCGAAAAACTCCTACCTGATTTTGCACACAATCCCTGCCCGCCTTACAGAGTATTGGCTATTACATTTACAAATAAAGCGGCAAATGAAATAAAATCACGACTTGTAGATGCATTCGACGGCGATGAAACATATTCAAAAGACATTTTGGCAGGAACTTTCCACTCGATATGTATGAAAATATTGCGTGTTAATGCAGAACGACTCGGGTACAAGGGTCAGTTCACGATTTACGAT
Source organism: uncultured Clostridium sp. (assembly GCA_964526505.1). GTDB lineage: Bacteria > Bacillota > Clostridia > Oscillospirales > CAG-272 > SVTX01. The sequence continues at coordinate 4,082 of CAZGJC010000038.1, read as the reverse complement.
GCCGATGACACAAAAAAAGCAGTGGCATCTGCCATGAAGTCTGTTAATATAGATGAAAAAAGTTTTCCTCTTAAAAGTGTTATTGCCGAAATAGGTCGTGCAAAAGACAATCTTATGACCCCGGAAATATATGCAAACGAAAACAACGGAGATTTCAGAAAATCAAAAATCGCTCGCATATACAATGCATATCAGACTCAATTAAAACAATCTAACGCCATGGACTTTGACGATATAATTATGAATACGGTAACTCTGCTTCGTGAAAATGAGGATATTCGTGCTTATTATCAAAAAAAGTTCAAGTACGTTTGTGTTGACGAATATCAAGATACCAACCACGCCCAATTTGTTCTCACGTCAATTATTGCAAATGGTTTCAGAAACATAATGGTTGTGGGAGATGACGACCAATCGATTTACAAATTCAGAGGTGCTACAATAACAAACATACTTGATTTTGATAAATCGTACGATGACGCCACCGTGATAAAACTTGAACAAAACTATCGCTCCACTGCAACCATACTAAATGCCGCAAACGCAGTTATATCAAACAACTGCGGAAGAAAAGGAAAAAAACTTTGGACAAACGGTGCGGAAGGAAAAAAGATATCGCTCAGAAAACTTGATGATCAAAATGCCGAAGCGAGAGCGATAGTTGACTCCATATACAAGATGGTAAAAGACGGTCGCAAATATAAGGATTTTGCGATTCTTTACCGCACCAACGCCCAATCGAGTGGCATAGAACGTGCATTGGCGAAAAGTGCTATTCCTTACAGAATGCTTGGAGGAGTACGTTTCTCGGACAGAAAAGAAATACGTGATGCAGTTGCTTATTTGCAACTTATTGCAAACCACGATGACAGAGAGCGTTTAATGCGAATTATAAACGAACCCAAAAGAAAAATAGGGAACACAACGTTAGATGCAGTAAGTCAAATAGCAAGAGAAAACAATTGCAGTGTATTCGAAGTAGTGGAAAATGCAAGCAAGTATACCGCCCTGTCAAGAAGTGCATCGGCACTTGAAAATTTCGCAAATATTATAAATAAACTTACCCAAATATCAAAAGAGCAGTCACTACCGGACTTATTTGACGCTGTGCTTGAAATGAGCGGTTACAGACAAATGCTCATAGATGCAGGTCAAGAAGAAAAAGACAGGCTTGACAACCTGGACGAATTCAAGTCAAGCATTATCGAATACGTAACAAATACCGAAGAACCAACGCTTATGGGCTTTTTAGAAGAAAATGCACTGGTTGCGGACGTTGACAGGTATGACGACACGGCAGACGCAGTTGTTTTGATGACAATACACAGTGCAAAAGGTCTTGAATTTCCGGTTGTTTTCTTACCCGGTATGGAAGACGGTATTTTCCCCGGCATGCAAAACATAGTAGGTTCAAGTGAAGATATGGAAGAAGAACGACGTCTCGCATACGTTGCTCTTACCCGTGCAAAAGAAGAAATTTATATTTTTCATACAGGAACTCGGCTGCTCTACGGTCAAACACAACATAATCCGTTATCGAGATTTATAACCGAAATTCCGGAAGATTTGATTGAAAAGCAAGAATATGAAAGTGTATATACGCCAAAGCAGGGAGTTAAAGTATATTACAGCGATCATACATATAACAAAAAACAACCTGCCTATATGAATGGAAATTTCAATATAGGCAAGCCGTATTCAGCGATAAAGAAAAATACCGCATCCGGCAATTCGTCCAAAGAAACATTTGCCCCCGGGGACAAAGTTAAGCATATGACGTTTGGCATCGGAGAAATTATATCTGTTCGACAAATGGGAGCGGACGTGTTATATGAGATTATTTTTGAAAAAGTCGGGACAAAGAAACTTATGGCAACTTATGCCAGACTTCAAAAAATCAATTAAAAACCGTTTCTATAAGTTTGGTACAGGTCTTAGGAGAATATCGCCACGAGTCCATATGGAGGATTTTTTCGGTGTCTACGAAGTATTTAATTTTCGTAGGCACCGATTCTCCTTTATACGAATCTACAAGTACGAGTTTTATTTTCATTCTTTCGGGAATTATACTTTTTATATACACCGCAGCCACTTGACCGTTATACATATTATTTTTTATATTATCATCAATTAAATGATTTCTGTCGAACTTCACCATATCTTTGTGAAGTTCGGCAAGCCCTGCAAGATTTGGTGTCAATTCCACGAACACACCGTATTCCTCAACGCTTCTTATAATTCCGGCAACGGTTTGCCCGGCACTGAAAAGGGAAGCGTTTTCCTCCCACGTTCCGAGAAGCTCTCTCATGGTCACAAAAATTCTTCCGGTTATTTCATCTATGTTTTTAACAGCAACTTTTAAATTCATACCTGTATAAAGTCTGTCGGACGGATGGGAGATACGTGAAACGGATATACAGTCCACAGATAAAAGAGAAATGATACCACAACCGATATCAACAAACGCACCAAATGGTTCAAGGTGGGTTACTCTTGCGGAAATTATATCTCCTGCAATCAAATCGGCAACATAATTTCTCATACATTCCATTTGTGCAAGTCTTCGTGAAAGTGTAGCATATGTATTTCCGTTTTTTTCATATAACTCAACTACTTTAAAGGAGACGGGTTTTCCCACTCTCGTTATAACGGCAATATCTTTGATTCTGTCGCCGTCTCTGCAATATGCTACCTCTTCTTTTGGAATTATGCCTATTACTCCGTGCAAATCGACGTGAAGATTCATTTGGCTATCGCACAGCATTGCAACAGATTCCAATATAGTTCCTTGCGACATAGCCCTTTCAAGTCCCTGCTTACTTGAAATCAATTCACGATTTTGAGCATTGCCGGTCAGCATTCCTTCCGGCACGTATGTATTTGTCATATTTATCCTCCTAAACCTCCGAGTTTTTTAATTTTATCCATCGGTAATGATACATTTTATTCGTTTCCTGTTGAAATAATGCACATTTTTATTTTGACTATATAATGTTTTTAAAAACAAAAGTTGAGAATTGTATTCAAAAAAGTGAGAAAACACGAGAAAACGGGAGATATGCAATCGGTAAATTAAAATAATCGATTTTTTTCAAAAAAACTATTGACAAACGAGATACTCTGTGGTATAATTCATAAGGTAAAAAAATCTATTAAAAAGCCATTATTTGGAGGATAGCAAAATGTCTACATTTATGCAAAAAAAAGAGGCAGTTGTCCGCAAGTGGTATGTAATCGACGCAGCAGGTAAGCCGATGGGCAGAACCGCTGTTGTTGCCGCAGACCTTCTTCGTGGCAAAAATACGCCTGAATTCACACCCCACGTTGACTGTGGAAACTTTGTAATTATAGTAAACGCTGATAAGGCAGTTCTTACAGGTAAGAAACTTGAACAGAAATACTATCAGAGACACTCCGGCTATATCGGCGGTCTTAAAAGCATTCAGTACAAGACTCTCATGGAAGAAAAGCCTGAGTTCGCAATGGAAACCGCCGTTAAGGGCATGCTTCCCAAGAACTCTCTCGGTCGTGCAGCCGCTACAAGACTTAAAGTATATGCAGGCGAGGCTCACAAGCACGAGGCTCAGAAACCCGAAGTTTACGAGTTTTAATTGAGGAAAGGAAGTAAGTAACTATGTATACAAGTGCAAAACCCTACTTCTATGGAACAGGTAGAAGAAAGAAATCTGTTGCCCGTGTAAGACTTTACCCCGGCACAGGTAAAATTACTATAAACGGAAGAGATATCGATGATTACTTTGGCATCGCAACTCTTAAACTCATAATCAACCAGCCTTTCGGTGTTACAGGCACAACCGGTAAGTTTGATATTGTTGCAAATGTAAACGGTGGCGGTATATCCGGTCAGGCAGGTGCAATTCGTCACGGTGTTGCTCGTGCACTTCTTACAGCAGACGAGGCAAATCGTCCTGCTCTCAAACAGGCAGGATTCCTTACAAGAGACCCTCGTATGAAGGAAAGAAAGAAGTACGGACTCAAAGCCGCTCGTCGTGCACCTCAGTTCTCCAAGAGATAATCGAAAAATTATTCTCGTATATACAAAAATACACTTCGCATATGCG
>CAZGJC010000037.1:0-16838 GCA_964526505.1 uncultured Clostridium sp. | reverse complement strand
CCGCTCGGCAAAAAAATAATGGAGCGAGTGATGGGAATCGAACCCACGCGACCAGCTTGGAAGGCTGGAATTCTACCATTGAACTACACTCGCAACTATTAAGTTCAACCGCAAAGGTGACTTGCGATTACCTATATATATTACCACAACACTTTTATTTTGTCAATACCTTTTTTGAAATTTTTTCAATTTTTTTCTTAAAACCCCGCCGACACCGTAAATATATAAATTCGGGCGGAGCAAAATCGCTCCGCCATGCCCTGTTATATTTTTAAATCAATCAAACAATCACTGTGCCGAGTACTCAACTCCGAATAAATGTGCAATATCCGAAAGTCTGTCGTCAATACCGTCAACGTCGGAATTTGCCGCGGCATAATCGTTCAAAGCGTTCGTGATTTCTTCTCTGTCCGCCTCGCCGAGACTGCCATGTATTCCCATCGGGTCGGATTGAAGTTCTCCGTCCTCACCTCTTACAAGGTCGTCAACCGTGTCGCTTGCAACGTCGGAATTTACAAACAAGTCAACCACGTCATACGCCGACATATCAAGAGAACCAGACTGTTCGTCACGACTGAACAAATCTCCCTTGTCTTCCTTGTCCTCACTGGCTTTAATGGCAATTGTGATGATCTTGTTTACCGCTTCCGCTTCGTGATTTATGGACTCCTTGTATTCGTCATCGGATAATTCACCCTGAGGATGACTTTCCTTGTAAGTCGACATATTTCCGAAAAGTTTCGATATGGCGTCCGAAGATTTTTCCGCCTTGTCCTCTTTTACGCCGTAGTTCATCATAAGCGACGGTGTCGTAATCTCCTGCATAACGCCGGCGGATTCGGGAGTCAAGTCCTTCATAAGGTCTTTTATCTTTTCGCTCTTGTGTTCCGTGTCATTCATATTTTCAAGAACGCTGAAACTGTTTGCGATTGTATGAGAAATTTCCTTGTAACCCGTATCGTTCTTGCAACCGGCTGAAATCTTCTCCGCAAATTCCGTCATCTCCATTACGGAAAGACCGATGGAGTCCGCAACCTTGTGCGACTGCATAATCGACGTCAAGAACTTATCCGTCATGCCTCCGTAAACGTTGGTTTTCTTCATATAATCAAGCGAACCGCCCATAAGATCCATGACGTCGGATGCGTGAATTTCCTCGCCGTCAAAGTCCATATCGTTGTATGAAGAAACAATGGATACCATAACCGCATCAATCTTTTCGGTTTCCGACGTTCTGTCCTCAATGTCACCGTATTTAACAAGCAGACCGAGTAACTCATCCGTCGTTACAATCTTCATATCCAATCTTTTGAGTTTTTTTTCTTCGTAAGTCCCATAAAGTATCGACTTAATAAACGCTTTCGCTTCTTCTGACTCGGAATCAATGGCATAATCCTCCAAAATATTTGTAAGACTGTGCTCTGCGTCCACACGGCTGATACCTCCGGTTCGGTAGTAGCCTCGTGTTTCATTTATTTTCGCTGTCAATTCAACGTAAACTTCATCCTTGCTGTTATAAATTCCGAATTTATCCGCAAAGATGTTTATAGCCAAACGGTTAACCTCGTCAATTATCGGTAACATTCTTTCGTTTTGGTCAAGGTTTGCCAAAAGACCCGAAAACTTACCGCTTTCCGCAAAAAGATTGAGAATGTCCGAACCGCTGTTCTCACTGCTCATAAGACCGTATTCGTCCGCAGTCTTTATAAATCCGCCGACCGCTTTCAAATCCGAAACTATATGTTCTCTGTCCTCGGTTGCGAATACACCCAAAACTGCGTCTATCGCAGGGTCGAAATCTTCGCCCACCGATATTTTGGACATACCCATAAACGTATCGCCGTCAAGCCAAGCCTGAGCCATGCTTGATATAAGTTCCGCCGCAAAATTCTTTATAATCGGTGACTTTTCAACACCGCCTACAACTGCGTCCACGGCGACCGTCATTGTGTTTCCGTCGTCCATGCCCGATATTTCGGACGCCATTTGTCCTATTGTAGATATTTCACTTGAAAGAGTGACTTTTTCGCCGTAGCATTTCGTGCTTGTAAGCACGTTGTAAAAAGGCTTGCCTATCGTGAGCATAACCTTTCCGGCACCTTTACCGCTTATGCCGTTCAAACATTCGGTAATGTCGAAATCCGCACTTTCCGTTTCGGGATTTTCGTCATTCTCCTGCATGCTCTCTATCTGTTCGACCGCAACTTTTGCCACGTCTACCGTTCCGAGTAAAGGCATAAACAAAATCGAACATAAAATCACTCCGTTGATAAGACCCACGCCGAGACCGCCGAGACGGTGTGCGACTTTCGGTAATCTGCCGAGTAACGGAATAAAACGAATAACTATTCTCATTGTAATTCCGAGAACAAGACGTATTATCAAGAACAAAATTATGAATATGAACGGAGATAAAATCATATACACGTAGTATATCATAGCCTCCGAAAACGACGGAAGTCCCAAAATGTCCGCCATGTCGGAACTTACGTCTTGCAGTGCAGCCGAAAGTTGCAATGCAAAAGTTCTCATAATTTCAGAACTCGGTCTGAATACCGTCAAAGTAATAATCAGTGCAAACACAGCGGATACAATAATAACCACAGTCGAACCGATTGTCTTTTTGAGTCCACGTCCCAAACCTATCAGTGCGGAAACAACCGCAAAAAGACCGAGTACTGCAAGCACCAAAAGCGGAATTAAAACGTAAATGTCAGTCATCTTTAAAAACCTCTCCGAATTATCCATTAGATGTAAGTAACTGTATATTCACATCTCTACGATTATGATTATATAATGCGGATTTGTAAAATGCAACGATTTTAAAAATTGTTTACCGTTTATTTACATTTTTCCTTGCATTACCACCTCAATTTTCTTTATTGTAATGGCCCTCTTTCCCGATAATGCGACTTTAAAATAACGACACGCCTGCGGAATAAGCGACGTTTCAAATACACCCGAATAATTTTTCGGTATTGTTCCGACCGCTACACTCTCTCCGTCATAATACACCTCAACGTCAAACGAACCGTTTGACGGCGTTTTGCACTCTATTCTCAAAAGAGTCGGCTTGTTGCCATGTGCGTCGAGTTGAAATTCTCCCTCAACGTCGAATATACTCTCCTGTATAAAATTCTTGCCCGTAATAATGCCGTTAAAGTATCCGTCAATAACACGAAGTTTTTTCTTTCCGTAAGTGCAAACCGCTCCGTTGTAAATAAATGAATCATCAATTACCTCCGACCCGTAATCGCTCCAAAGCCCACAAGTCGGGTCGTAAGCGTAAAGATATCCCGTTCCGTATGCCGACACTCGGTTCACGTAGTATTTGTCATATCCCGCAAAACAAACCACCGTGTATCCGTCACACGAAAACGGCATCTTCCCCACTATTTTCACGTCCGACCCGTCAAACATCGCTATTCCGTACCGTGATATATAAAAAATCGAATCACGAAAAAGTGAAACGCTCTTCTCCATTCCTCTTGCAAGTCCGCACCACGGCAAATATACGTCAAGTGAAAAATCGAGCGAATCGTTACCGCTTAAAACGTAAATTTTCTCACCTGTAAAAAACACGGGTGAACCGCAAAACTCCAAGCACGCCATAATATCCTCGCCGTCGGAGGTTTGACACAAAAACCGTGAATTTTTGTCCTCTTTGTAAGACTCATCATTTAGCGAAGTTGCGAAAATTTTATTCCCCGACGTAACCCATAACCTGTCCCTTGATACGCATGCACACTCGCAGGACTCGGGCATTCCGTTACTCATAACCGCCTCAATCGTGTAATCTTCACCCATTCCGAACTCATACGACTCGAATATCAAAGTTCCGTCCGACTCCACAATGTTCTTTATCTTGTGCGTTTGCCCCGAATATTTCCATCCGTCGGATACGATGTCAACACAGTCGCCTATTCTAAAATATGACGATAACCTCACTCCGTCGCAGGCGACTTTCGCCAGCCCGAACTCCAAATCTCCCAGAATTCTGTTTTGTATCTTTATTTGTATCTTCCCCGTACTTATGCGTAAACTTCCTACCGCCCCCGTTGACGGCTCGTAATATAACGCATCGGGAAAGACGTATATTCTGTTTTTAAAATGTCTGAAAAATTTCTTTCCCGATGACAAACCGAATTTCAATGCACCGTTGTAATAAAACCCCGACGCATATACGTAGTACAGTTTTCCATCGTAAATTCCCACGCCGTCGTAATCCGACGAAAAACTCAGATAGTGACACCCACGGCGTGTTCCAAGCCAAGGTAAAAAGTCCGACGAGAAATTTACGCCCGATATAATCCCTTCGTCACCTCTGTCGTGTTCATCGCATATCATGCGTGAAAAATCCACACTTTCGACGTAGCGTTGCGTTTTGAGTTTGCCCGACTCCGCAAAATACTTCATTTTCTCACCCATTATTTGCCTCTGCAACGCAGGCAATATTTTGCGTATAAATTCATACTTTTCTCAAAAAGTTCGGAAGATACGCCATACCTGTCGAAATCCGACGTCAGATAATCCATCATCGAAAAAATATAATATGCGTAAATTGCCGAGTACGGTGCTGACACAATAGGCACGTCGCTTTCCGTCACCGTAACCGAACCGTTTGTCTCCTCTCCGTATATCTCGGATTTAACCATAGCCTCAACCTCTCCGAGCCATAACAGTTTTTCGTCCGTACCGAAAGCGTTCGGAGACACCTTGTCAACGTAATCTATAATAGTTTTAAAAGTCATAATTTTCTCCTTTCATCCCGCAAAAACGGGATTTTTATACAGCCGTCGAAAAAATTATAACATAAAAGAAAAAAATTGTCGGCTCCCGAGAGCCGACAATTTTTTTTACAATTATCAATGCAATTGCCGAATGGCTATGCACTCATATGATTTTTATTTTTCAAATTCAAAAAATTCAGGTAAACCGTTTTTGTACGACGGATAACATTCTCCCTCGATAAGAGGTAAAATGTACTTCAAACATTCGTCGGTTACGTTGTTTCCTCTTTCGTTGATGTAGTTATTGGGTACGTACTTTGTCTTGTTGGCTATAAGCATTACGTCCATATGACCGTAAACCGCAGAATACGGCTCTCTGTCCCCGTCGCTGTTGCGAATAATCAACATCATTTCACGACTGACGCCTTGCTCTGCCGCCAAAATCGCCGAACGACCCACGCCGAACGACTCCGTTACGTCGCAAAGCGACGAAATGTGTGACGCACATCTCTGTGGCAAACTCAACTCAATGGAACGTACCTTGCATCCTATCTTTTCACGGATAGCCATTTCAATCGCTTTTCCCGTTCCCGATAACGCCTTGTGACCGAAAACGTCAACCGCTCCGCTCTGTATGCTCTCTCCGACGTATTCACCACTTTCAGTTTGAAGCCCCTCCGATACCGCAACCACAATATTCGGTTTCTTCTTTAACGCAGACTTTACGTCATCGATAAATTCACCCATATTGAACTTTTTCTCAGGCAAATATACAAAATCCGGAGCGTTACCGTTCACCACTCTGCCGAGTGCGGACGAAGCGGTAAGCCATCCTGCGTCTCTTCCCATTATTTCAACCACAGTGACCGACGGCACGGTGTATACCGCCGTGTCTCTTATAATCTCCTGCATAACGACGGAGATGTATTTTGCGGCAGAACCAAACCCGGGCGTGTGATCCGTTCCTTTGAGGTCGTTGTCAATTGTTTTCGGTACACCGATAATACGCATTTCGTATCCGCACTCTTTCGTGTACTCCGAAAGTTTGGCAACCGTGTCCATCGAATCGTTTCCTCCGATGTAGAAGAAATATCTTATATCGTATTTTTTAAATACTTCTATAAGTCTTTCAAATACCTTTTCGTAGTCTCCCGAGTCGGGCGACGGTAATTTTTTCCTGCACGAACCGAGAGCGGCGGCAGGTGTCCTTTTGAGTAATTCTATTTTTTCGGGATAATTTTCGAAAACGGCATTTAAATCGATAAGCCTCTCTTCAAGTAACCCCTCAACTCCGTTTCTCATTCCGTAAATCTTGCCTATATAATCGCTTTCAACAGCACCGGAGATGACTCCCGCAAGCGTCGCATTTATCGCCGCCGTGGGTCCTCCCGATTGTCCGACAACCGCATTTCCGTAAAGTGTAGCCATAACCTTTGACCTCTGCCTCCCAAATTTAAGTTTTCGTGACCTTTATACGTCACGCTTGTTTCCTCATAAATTGCCTCCGCCGTTGCATACGGCAATCTTTTTATTTTAAACTCTTTCTATCGACTCAACGCAATCAATAAGTCTCAACCGCCGACAAAACTCCTCGTACGTAAGTTTCCTTGACAGCCTCACTGAAAAAATCGCACAGGATTTTTTCACGTCTCCGACTCCGTTTTTCACTTCAAGCCCCCAAATAGCCACGTCCGACTCCTTTATTGCACTTACTACGTCCGCAAGGGCATCCGGTGAGGAATACTCAACGGCAATCGAAAATCTGCGACGTTTGGACTGAATCGCTTCTTCTATTCTCGAAAATACGATTTCCACAAATAAAACCAAAACCGTCGTCAGTAACGCACCCTCAAAAAATCCCGCACCGAAACAAAGACCCACTATTGCCGACGTCCAAATGCCTGCCGCCGTGGTAATTCCCTTTATCTGCTTGCGTTGTGTAACCACAACCGCACCCGCACCGATAAATCCCACACCGGCTATAACTTGGGCTCCGATACGAGAGAGGTCAGCATATAAACCGAGTTCGAACACAATGTATTGGCTGGTCAAGGTTGTCATTGCCGCACCGAGACATATGAGAATGTGCGTTCTGAATCCTGCGGCACGCCCTCTGCGTTCTCTTTCTATTCCGATAAGACCTCCGCAAATAACGGCAAGTGCCAAACGTATAAGCACGGCTGTATAGCCGAGTTCGTCCGTTCTCAAAAAATCAAAAAATTCAAGCATATTTAAACTCTCTTAAAATAATAAACTCCGATTAGTCAACTCGGTCAAACTTCCTCAACCGAAACCACGTTCTCATGTGTTGCTATAAGTACCGATATCTCGTAGTGATTGATTTTTGAAGGGAGTTTCAGCGATAAGTTAACACTGTTTTCCGACGTACCGACCGACGACGAAAAAATATCAATATCCCTTATTTCAATATCATTGTTGCGTAAAAGATCAACAAGCGACGACAGATATTCACGTCCTGTAAGTTCCACGTATAATTCCATTCTGCGTGTGTTCGCAAATAACGCTCTTTCAATGCGTGAAAGAAACGCAACGGTTATAAGTATAAAAGCACAACTCACAACTGCCGCAAAGTAAAATCCGGCACCTATCGCCAATCCCATACAGCCACTCGCCCAAAGACCTGCCGCCGTGGTAATTCCTTTTACTCTCTGCCTGCCCGTTATTATAATCGTACCCACACCGATGAAACTTATTCCGTTTACGACCTGAGCGCCGAGTCGTGAAATATCGGTGCTTGCCGTAACGCTCCAAACTTCCGACATCTGCGAAAGATATATTCCCAGAATAATCGTAAGCGATGCACCCATGCAAACTATCATATGAGTCCTCAGTCCCGCAGGACGATTTCTTCGACCTCTGTTAAATCCGATGCATCCACCGCAAAACATCGCCGATACAAGTCGAACCAAAACTTTTAAAAAAGTCAATTCCATAATATTTTCCGTTTCATTGCCGCACTACGGCAATTTTTTTAATTATCTTCGACAAAAAATCAATCTGCTTTTTCATATCCGTCAACGTATGCCGAATACGTAAGAACACCCGGTATAACTTCTCCGTCGGCTTGCATGGCCGTAGGTGTGTCAAACTCCACGTCAACATGTTTTCCTTTGACTATCTCCACCATTTCCGTGTGCTTGACGTGACCGCCTTTGTATATCGACGGGAATATGCTCAACGCTTTAATTCTCGTTCCGCCGTAAAAAATCATCACGGATATGTCGTCCGAAGTTCTGTCCTGTACGGGACAAACCATCATTCCTCCGCCGATATAACGACCTTTCATTGCGGTTGCAAGCCAGACCTTCTTGTATTTTCTCACCACTCCGTCAATTGTCACCGTGGCATTCGGACACTTGTATCCGCCCATAAGTAACTTTAACGCCGTCGTTGTGTAATTTACTTTCTTGTTGGATTTTTTCTTCTGCTCTTCCACCTCTCGGCAAACTTCGCCGTCAATGCCGACTCCGACGCCGTTTATGAATTTCATCTTCATACCGTTTACTTCCGCCGTCGGCAGATTTTTGAGATACGAACGAATATCCGTAAGTTTTTCTATTTTCTCCGTTTCGTTTTCGTTTATGTCACGAACAAAATCATTGCCCGAACCCGATTTGAGTACGCAAACGGGACACGGAAATTCATATCCGTAGTTGTTTGATGCAAATCTGCTTATCGTACCGTCACCACCGCAAAGAAGAAGTTTGTCATCCGGCGTCAGTTTCGATATCAGTTCCTTTATATCCGTGTCAAGCAAACTCAAACTTTTCACGTTCGATTCGCTTTTTCCCCTCAAAATAACGTTTATGTCATTGCGTTCGTTGTTCGATTTCGGATTGTAAAGTAAATATATCATTTTCTCGTTTCCTATCTGTATATCAACACGTATGGCTTTGTAATACCGCTGTGATTTTTGTTGTTACTTATATTATAACACAATAAAAATTGTTCGTCAATATGGAAAAAATATTATTGAATAACCGCATTTTTTGAGTGAAAATCGCCCTTTTGTACTGTAAAAGCAAAGGCGGAGACGCCAAACGTCTCCGCCTTTGCAAACCCGTCAATAATCCGTGTTTGTTCCTATTTCTTTTATTGACTTGGCACGACTCAAACCGTCCGTGTCAATTTCTATTTTGTCAAATAAGCCACGGCATTTTTCAAGATACATTTTCGTTATGAGCGAAGTGTTGAAATACTTAAACCACTCTGCATTGTCATCTTCCGAATACGCTCCCTCATCGAGTTCGTAACGCATAATAACGTGATATCCGTCGTCCGCTTCCACAACCGATATCTCTCCGACTTCCATACCTTTAACCGCCGTGAGAATGTCACTCATATATCCGCTGTATGAACCGCTCTCAATATCCGACATGTAAATTCCGCTGTTTGAAAAAGATTCCGAATAATCGGTGTTGATGTCTTTGTCCTTGCCTTTTTCCTCAAACGTTTCAAAATCGCCCTTTTGTATTTGACTTATATTTTGTACAAGTTTCCGTCTCTCCGCCATTTCCGATTCGGAATAATAAAACTTCTTGTAATTTCCGTCGGAATCCGCAATATACCTCGGTGTACCGTTTTCTTTGTCGTAAACGTACTCTCCCGTATCCTTGTCAATGCGAACGTCCACACCGTCGTCGTCTTTTGCGTGATTACCGCCCTCGTCGTATTCGAATATTCCGTTAGCCTCGTCGTAGAGTGCGTCTCCGTCGTCTCCGTCAAAATAAATCACGTTGCCGAATTTGTCGGTTATATACTCGTAGTAAAAATCACCCACGAAAATCTGCTTGAAACGGAAGTAATTTTCGTTGTAGTACTCTTCCTTTACGGCATCGCCTATTTTCGTTGCACTGTCACCGCCGTAAAGATACGAACGCAGGTATTCCGCTTTCGCCTCGCATACGTATATTTCTCTTAAAATATCCGCATCAACGCCGTAATCCGACAGTATCGAATTGAATTTTTCTTTCGAACCGTCACCCACGTACCCGAGACTGACGTAAAGTTCAATATCTTCGTCTATCTCGTCGTAGTAACTCTGCGGAAGTTCCGACAATTCCCCGCTTTTCACAAGTTCGTCGTATAAGGCAAGAGACACGAGATATACCTTGCAACTTTCAAGTATCGAGTCGTTGTAATATTCCTCGTATGTTTTGTCACTTCCCGACATGATACCGCTCCAAAAATCATCGGACTCAACGTCATATTGCTTGCGATATAAATCTCCCCTCATACGGGATAACATAAACTCGTAAAACGACGCTCTCATCTTCACGTCGCCGTATTCCATAATAACGGGACTCTTTGCGGATAATACGCAAGAGGCAACGATACATCCGACAATAACCGCAATAAGACACACAGCCACGGCACTTATCGCCACCGCTATCTTTCCTCTGTTGCCAAATTTCCTGTTTTTCTCCATAAATTCCTCCGTTTGCTAAATCCGTGTAAAACCGCACGATCGGCGTCAGTACAAAATGTTGACTCCCACGTCTTTCATATGAGGAATTTTGTCGTATATATCCTCGTCAAGTTTGACCGTGTCCTTGTACTTTTCGCATAACTCGTCGAAAAGCATATTAACAAAATCTTCATTGAAAGTCGAAAATGCGTCTTTGTATTCTTCGCTTGTGTATATGCCCTCTTCGACCTCGTACTTGTATACTATATGAAATCCCGCTCCCGACTGAACCACAACACATTCGCCGTCGTCCGCCTCTTTGAGTTTTTCCGCAATCTCGTCAAGATATTTGTGAGACGAACTTTGGGATTCGTAATATTTTTCTTCCGAACGGATGTAAACCTTTTTGCCGTTTTCGTCTCCGTCAAGTTCGCTGTAATCGTATATCAACTTTTCAAACTCTTCAACCGTCAATTTACCGCTTGCGAGTTTTTCCGCCTGCTTTTTGACTTCTGCGATTTTCGCCTCATCGTAATATTCGATTTGCTTTTCTCCGTCATCGTCAAGTATATACTTCGCATAACCCGTCTCGTCGTAAGCGATTTTTCCGTCGCTTGTGTAGTAAATCACGTCGCCGTTTCCGTCAGTTTCATATCTGGATTGAGCGTATACGTCAACTTTCGGCTTGCCGTTTTTCTCGTCGTATGCTATCTTGTTGTACTTTTCATCCGTAAAATAAATTGTCTCGCCGTCCCCGTCAACTTCGGTCTTGTACCCGTAAGTTGCCAAAAATACCTGTTTGAAACAAATATAGTTGTCACTCAGATACTGCTCCGCTCTCTCTTTTCCGTCGTCAGCCCCAAGACCGTCCGTGCCGAAATAAAACTCTTTTACTTTTTCCATTTTAAGTTCGTTTTCGTAAATCCGACGCAAAATTTTCACGTTTACACCGTACTCCGAAAGCACCGAGTTTAATTGATTTTTCGACCCGGCATACTTTATCAAAGCATCTATCGTGTCGTCTATTCCGCTCTTCTCCGAGTCCGTCAGTTCAAGCCCCTTATTTTCGAAAAGATATTGAGCGATTGCATATTTGGACACTTCCTGTAACGTCACCGTGCGATAGTATTCGTCAACCGTCACTCCGGACGTGTCGATAATCGTTCCCCAAATGTCAGACGACGATACGTCCCAGCCGTAACCGTAAAGCATGCCCTTTGTTCTTGACATAAAGAACTCTATCTCATACTTGTCAACGTATACTTCGCTCTCACCCACACTCATGACTTTTTTGCCCGAACACGAAACCAAAAACAATGCGGACAACAAAAGCGAGAACGCAAGCGTAGACGATATAATTTTTTTAATTGACATAAAATGTCTCCTCAATACGTAAAATATTACGTTTATTATATACCGAAAAGATAACTATTTCTTTTCGGCTTTTTGTACCGTTTCGATATATTTTTCAAACAATCTGTTAATGAGTGCGGTAGCATTCTCCGACGGCTTCACTTTAAAGACCGCATAATGCTCTCCAAGTTGCCCCGATACAAGTCTTAACCTGCTTCCGGCAATCTGTGACATAACGCTCCAAACGTCAAGATCCATTTTTTCGGGATACATGCGTACTTCAAAATTCATTTGCGTTATTTGCTTTATGCCTATGTCTATGGCAATAGACCGTATAAGTGCGATTCGCAAAAGATTTTCAACCGAGTTCGGAAGTTCCCCGAAACGGTCGAGTAATTCATCCGCAATGTCGTCGGCGTCATACTCATTTCTTATCAACGCTATACGCTTGTATAAAGCCATTCTCTGTGCTGGATATTTTACGTAAGTTTCGGGAATGAAAGCGTCGTAGTTGAAACTGACTACACAATCTTTCCGCTCTTCGCAAACTTCACCCTTTTCTTCAAGTACGGCATCGCTGAGTAACTTTATGTAAAGGTCGTATCCGATAGCGTCAAGATGACCGTGTTGCTCCGCTCCGAGTAAGTTTCCGGCACCCCTTATTTCCATATCTCTGAGTGCGATGCGGAATCCGGCTCCGAACTCCGTGTATTCCCTCATCGCTTCAAGCCTCTTGCGAGCGATGTCCGACATAGCCTTGCCTTTCGGGAACGTAAAATAAGCATACGCCCTGCGTGACGAACGACCCACACGCCCACGTAATTGGTGAAGTTGCGAAAGTCCCAGCCTGTCGGCACGATCGACTATAAGCGTGTTGGCATTGGGTATGTCGATACCCGTCTCCACTATCGTGGTCGATACGAGTATATCTATTTCTCCCGTAAACATTTTTGCCCAAATGTCTTCGAGTTCTTCCTTGTCCATTCTGCCGTGTGCGACCGCTATTTTCGCATCCGGTATAGCCACGGATAACCTCTGTGCCACACCGTATATAGACTCAATAAAGTTGTGTAAGAAAAATACCTGACCGCCACGCCTCAACTCTCTCTTTATGGCGTCCGTGATTATCACGTCGTCGTATTCAAGCACGTACGTCTGTACCGGTAACCTGTCCCCGGGTGCTTCGTCAAGTATCGACATGTCCCTGATTCCGCCCATAGCCATGTTAAGCGTACGTGGGATAGGCGTCGCCGTCAGCGTCAAAACGTCTACGTTTTGAGCCATCTGTTTGAGTTTTTCCTTTTGTGCCACGCCGAAACGTTGCTCCTCATCCACTATAAGCAGTCCCAAATCACGGAACTTCACCGATGAACCGAGTAATTTGTGCGTTCCTATTATAATATCAATGTCCCCACGCTCCAATCGCCTGAGTATCTGCTCTTGTTGCTTTGCCGTGCGAAAACGTGAAAGCATATCCACGTTGACCGCAAAATTTCTCATTCTGCTTATCGCCGTCTGATAATGTTGAAGTGCCAGTATGGTTGTCGGAACGAGAATGGCAACCTGCTTACCGCTAAGCACCGCCTTGTACGCCGCACGAAATGCGACTTCGGTTTTGCCGTAACCCACGTCACCGCAAAGTAATCTGTCCATCGGCACCGACCGCATCATATCCTGCTTTATGTCGTCGATTGCGTCAAGTTGACACGACGTCTCATCGTAGTCAAACGACTCTTCGAAACTTCTCTGCATTTCGTCGTCGGGTGAAAACGCATATCCGGGGCGTCTCATTCTTTCGGCATAAAGTTTTATAAGCTCTTTCGCCATATCCTTGACCGCACCCTTTGCCCGTGCGGTGGCACGCTTCCAATTCTCTCCTCCCATCTTTGACAACTTGACAAGCCCGTCGTCCGAATGGGCTCCGATGTACTTTGATACCAAATCGAGTTTTTCGACAGGCATGCAAAGCCTGTCCGTGCCGGCGTACTGAATATTTATGTATTCCCTTGTAACGCCGTCAATGGTGAGTTTTTCGATTCCGAGATAACGACCTATTCCGTAAGTCTCGTGAACCACAAAATCTCCCTCTTCAAGTTCCGCATAAGACAATATCGTCTTTGCGTCTCTTCTTCGCTTCTTCTTTCCTCCGCTCTTCTGCACGGTGTTGAGACTCTGCGTGCGTGCGTCGGTGTTGGTCGTAAGTACCGCTATTCTCGGCGTGATAAATTCATAACCGAATAAACTCTCACGCCACTTGACGTAAATCACGTTCTTCGGTATTTCAGAAAGCCCACGCTCGCAGTCACGACTCTCAACCACTGCCGGAAAATCCGCCTCTTCCAAAATCTCGGCAAGATTTTTCGCACTGACTTCATTCTCCGCCATGATAATAACCCTGTATCCGCCTTTGAAATACGATATAAGGTCCTCGCAAAGAAGATTGTAGTTGTCGGAATAAACCGCAGGTTGACGGGTTCTGAATCCGAAAATCCCCGAAAGCCTTCTGTCACTTACACCGTAAGCCAGTGAGTCCACGTGCAGAGCGACGTTGGTTTCACAAAACTCATCGAAATCTCCGACTTTTTTTGAATATTTCGCAACCGACTGCGAAATAAGTCCGCTTTCGATAAGATCTGTTAAAACCTGTGCCTGACTCTTTTCCGAGGATTTAAACCTGTCGTTTATCGCTCCGCTGTTGCGGATTATTATAAGCGAACGCTCCGAAAAATAGTCGAGCAGACACGGGACGTTCGGGTAAATCAGCGACGCATACTTGTCCGCAAAATGCAGTTCCGACGACGCCGACGATAAACTTATAACTTCGCTTGAAAGTTCCTCCCGTATCCTTTCGTCGTCGCAAACTTTGACTTGCTTTTTGACGGCACCGAGGATTCTTTCCCTTGCCTCTTTGTCGATTATAAGTTCCCTTGCCGGAGCGAATTTGAAACTTTCAAGAGAGACGAGAAGCCTTTGCGTGTCAACGTCAAATATCCCCATTCTGTCTATCTCGTCGTCGAAAAATTCTATTCTGATGGCATATCCGCCCTTGTAATCCGCACCGTCCGTCGCATGAGCGGAACAGAACGGCGGATATAAATCCACAATTCCTCCACGGCGTGCGAATTGACCCGCACCGTCTACCATTTTCACGCAAACGTAGCCTGCGTCAACCAATCTTCGTGATAATTCCTCGGGCGATATCCTTGTGTTGTAATCTATTGAGTACGTGTTCTCTTTGAGTACGTCGGGCGGTAACGTTATGCCGAGAGTGGCGTCGGGTGTGGTAATAACCGCATCATACGCCCCGTCAAGTATGCCCGAAAGTACCTCTATTCGTTGATATTCGTATTCATGCGACGATGCTATGTTGTGGAAATTGTAGTCACGGGATGTGTAAATTGCAACCCTCTTTCCGAATCGTGAATATGTGTTGCAAAGCCTTGCACATTCCTTTTCGTCCGCACATACTATAAGCGACGGAAATTTTCGTAAATCTTCCGTGTCCTCGATAAGAGCAAGACAAAGTGCGTCAGCCGCACCTGTACAAAGACCCCCTGCAAGTGCCGGCAGGGGTTTGCTTGTAAAATTGTTTTTCAGCGTTTTGAGTAATTGACCGTATTCGCTGTCCGCTCTAACGCTGTCCGTTAAAATATTCATCCAAATTACCCGTGTGAATTATTTTTTGGAGTTGCAGATTTGCATCGCTCCGTCAATGTCTCCCGAAAGTATTTTCTCTATTCCCGAAAGGGCTACGTCGAAACATTCCGATATTTTCTTTCTGTCCGCTTCGGGAATATTTCCGAGTACCCAATCCGCCATATCGTAGTCGGGATGAGGCTTTTGACCCACGCCGAAACGTACACGGGGAAAGTTGTCCGAACCCATCTGTGCTATTATCGAACGTAAACCCCTCTGACCGCCGTCGCTTCCCGACTTGCGTACTCTCATTCGTCCCACGTCCAAGTTCACGTCGTCCGACATAACGATTATGTTCTCAACAGGCACCTTATAAAACCTTGCCGCTTCCACGACCGCATCTCCCGACGCATTCATCAAAGTCTGCGGTTTCATAAGTAAAACACGCTTGCCCGCAATTACCGCTTCTCCCACAAGTGCTTTAAACTTGGAACGATTTACCGCAACGCCACACTGTTGTGCAATGTAATCCATAGCCAGAAAACCCGCATTGTGACGTGTGTAAAAATATTTTTCTCCCGGATTTCCGAGTCCTGCCAATATGTGCGTTATCGGAGCGTTGGAACTCTCGCCACGCTCACTTTCTATCTTTTTGAATATGTCAAATATGTTTCCCATTTTTTTAAATTACCGCCTTTTTCGTACGACTGCCATCTTTCGCAACACGCAAAAAACCGTCAGCAATGCCCGTGCGAGGGTTGTTGCCGACAAAAATTTTATTACTTATCAATTATACTATTAAAAATATCTCTTGTCAAACGCTTTTTGAACACATTGACAAGCGTTCACAATAAGTTTACATTTGGCAAATATCTTTTTTTCGTTTTGCCTCTTCCACAAATTTGAAATATATGTTATAATATGCTGTGTCGGACTGCATAATTCCGCATTTTTCGTGCGGACCCGCAATCCACCCAAAGCAGTTTAAAATATTTTTTATAATGGAGGTAATTCCAATGGCAAAGAAGTATTGCTACCTTTTCACAGAAGGTAATGCAAACATGCGTGAACTTCTCGGCGGTAAAGGTGCAAACCTTGCGGAAATGACCAATATCGGTCTTCCCGTTCCCCAGGGCTTCACGATTTCCACAGAGGCTTGTACTCAGTATTATGAGGACGGCAGACAAATCAACCCCGAAATTATGGCTGAAATCAACGAGTATATCGTTAAGATGGAAGGCGTAACAGGTAAGAAATTCGGCGATAAGACAAATCCTCTTCTCGTTTCCGTTCGTTCCGGTGCAAGAGCATCTATGCCCGGTATGATGGATACCATTCTTAACCTCGGTATCAATGAGGACGTTGTTGAATATATGGCAAAGAGTTCCAATAACCCCAGATGGGCATGGGACTGCTACCGTAGATTTATCCAGATGTACTCCGACGTCGTTATGGAAGTCGGCAAAAAGTACTTTGAGCAGCTCATCGACAAGATGAAGGCCGAAAAGGGCGTTAAGCAGGACGTCGAGCTCACCGCGGACGACCTCAAAGAACTCGCAAATCAGTTCAAGGCAGAGTACAAGTCCAAGATAGGCTCCGACTTCCCCACCGATCCCAAAGAGCAGCTTATGGGCGCCGTAAAGGCAGTCTTCCGTTCTTGGGACAACCCCCGCGCAAACGTTTACCGTCGT
>CAZGJC010000036.1:0-17230 GCA_964526505.1 uncultured Clostridium sp. | reverse complement strand
AAGATATGGTAAATTCGAAAAATCGTCAAATTCAGATAAATAATAACCTTACGGACACCAACAAATATTGGCAGATAGTTGTGGCATATGATAAAAACAATCCTTACGGTGACCAAAGTAAAAACTGTATTTGCTTTAAAATATTCGAACAAAATATAAATTATTGCTAAAAATATTTAAATACATTGTTCCTATTGAAAAAAATATAAAACAGAGGTATAATTACAGTAAGTTTTAAGATTGCAAGGTGATATTTAATGTTGTGGCTTGTTTTGGCACTTTTGAGTGCCGTATCCACGTCGCTTACGACTGTTTTCGCAAAAATCGGCATACGTGACGTTAAATCAAATTTCGCAACTGCATATCGAACGGGTGTTGTGATAATTTGTTGTGTTATTATGTGTTTGATTACAGGCAATATCGGTGAGATAGGGAGATTGTCTGTTTACAATTGGTTGTTTTTGATTTTATCCGGTATTGCAACAGGTTGCTCGTGGCTGTTTTATTACAGGGCGTTAAAATTCGGAGATGCCAGCAAGGTTGCACCGATTGATAAATCAAGTTTTGTTTTGACAAGCATACTCTTTTTGATATTTTTCTTTGATGACACCACTAAGGGCGGAGACGTCTTGGTCATATGCATGCTGGCTCTGTCCATTATTTTAATGCTTGTAGGCACGGTGCTTATGGTGTATGACAGAGGAAGCGGTAAGGGAAATTCTCGCTCGTGGCTTATATACGCCGTCCTTTCGGCGGTGTTTGCGAGTTTTGTTTCTCTGTTTGTAAAAATCGGTCTCAAAGGCATACCGTCTGATCTCGGAACGCTTTTGAGGACAATTATAGTGTTTATATTTGCAAGTATTATAGCAATATCACGCAGAGAACACAAAGGAGCGGGGAAGATTACCGCCAAAAGTTGGATTTTTTTAACGGCTTCGGGTATTGCAACGGGTGGAGCGTGGCTGTTTGAATATTATGCGTTGAATACGGACGGGGTAAATCCTATTGCGGTCAATTCCATAGGAAAATTGTCCATATTACTCACAATGCTGTTTTCTTTTGCTGTGCTTAAAGAGAAGTTTACAAAACGCTCGCTTCTCGGACTCGGCATTCTGACACTCGGAATAATTTTAATCATAATTTTCAGCCTCTGATTTTGTTCAATTTTTGCATTGACAATTTTTCGGGGGGTATACAATAATATAATGACTGACAACAATGATTGCAGTAAAGAAATCAAAGTCGTTAATTGAAAGGAAATAACAATTATGAAACGAATTAGTTTATGCCTGTGCATTATTTGCATTTTGCTCTGTGCGTTTATTTTTGTCGGATGCGATGGTGAGAGCGAAAATGACACACAGACAGACTCGGCTTGTACACACGAATGGGGCGAATGGTCGGTAAGCACGGCATCAAGTTGTTCCGTTGCGGGAGAACAATCACGCAAATGCACAAAATGCGGTGAAATTCAAACCGAGGCGATAGAACTCGCAAGTCACGATTATGCGGATGCGACCTGCACAACACCTAAAACCTGCAAGAATTGCGGTGCGGTTGACGGTGAGGCAAAAGGCCACAGTTTTATCGGTGCAACCTGTACAACGCCAAAAACTTGCTCTGTTTGCGGTGTTACCGAGGGATCGGTCAAACACAATTTTATACCGGCAACTTGCACAACGCCCAAGGTATGCACGATGTGTGCAATGAAAGAAGGAGAAGCGTTGGGACACACTGAGGCAGTTGTGCCGGGAAAAGCACCGACGTGCATTGACAAGGGCTTATCGGATGGCAAAAAATGCGACGTGTGCGGAAAGATAACAGTGTCTCAAACCGAAATCCCCGCAACGGGTGAACATACATATTCGAATGGTATTTGCACTGTTTGCGGAGCGAGTGAGGTTACTTGCAATCACGAACTTACAGAAACCGTTACCGTTGATTTGTCAAAATACGGCGTTTGCGGGGGCGGAAAAATCACGTATAAAACTTGCAAATGTGGCGAAATAAGCACTATGGATGCAGACGATTTCGATAATATAGATGCATTTGTCGGTTGTTCCGACGATGATGCCGAACTCGGAGATTTTGATATAGGCGACGATTATATGTGTATTTCCACCATTTGCGGAAAATGCAATTTAAAAACCGAGATTAAGATGGTTTATACTACCGAAAATTGTCAAATGACCATAAAAACATACTTGACTCTTGCAGTGGGAAAGAATACAATTATTTCGAATTTACTCGGAAGCGAAACGTCGACGGAGGCACACGAAAATACCGAAACCGTAACCGTTAATTCTTCCGAATGCGGAGCGTGCAAGGGAACGATAGAATACACGATATGCTCGGACTGTGGAAAAAAACTTTCGATAGACAGCATAGATACGAATTGCAGTATTGATTTACTGACAGACGGAACCGAATCTTCATATACCGATAAGGATGGATACGTGCATACGACTTATACTGCACAGTGTGCGACTTGCAAATTGACGTATAAGTATGATTCCTATATTATCGAGGACGATACCTGTTATGCCGAATATGTTTTTAAGGAGACGTGTTCTCGCAACGGTAACGTGATATGTGAGTGCGAGTCGTCTTACGAAATGGAAAACCACAATTATGAATATGATGCGGAATTTGCGGACAGCGAACATCCTTGTTGTATGTATGGCGTATACCTTACGTATTATTGTACCAAATGCGGAGAAGTTTTATATTCCGACGATGAGATGATAGAGTACTGCACGTTCGGCGGGGAAGACAGCATTGAAACCATATACGTAGGCAATTGCGGAAGTTATATATTGAAATACGAATGTGAAATATGCGGTAAGGTAGAATCTATATTTTACGAAAAATGCGACTTTCATAATGTTCCCGGCGAGACGCTTGGAACGTTGAAATGTAATAACTGCGGTATAATCCGAAAAGGGGTCGAGGATGTCGACGGGGAAAGTATTTACGCAATTTATAAAGGCAATAACGAAATAGGAAGATACAAATACGATTTTATCAATGAAGATCCGGAATTGTCTTGGGACGAATATTTTGAAGCGTGGAAAGATGAACACGGGTTTTACGACTACTCGGACGATGACTATTATTATCCCGAATATTGACAAAGAAAAGGGAGTCTTAAAGACTCCCTTTTCTTTGTCTGCGGTGCATTTTTCGCCAACTGATAAATCCGTATACGTCATTGAAAAAGAATACGCAAAAGCAAATAACAACCGATATGTACGAGCGGTCACAGATGCTTGCAAGAGACCACAGAATAATTAAAACGAGGTCGTTTGCCGCATATGCTACGGCGTAGTATGAACTGCGTCTGAAAGTCAGATATACCGCCAGAAAACTGGTGGTGACAGAAATTGTACTCGGCAGAAGATTTGCGGTGTTAAAGTATTTGAGAATAAAGTAAAATATTGCGGTTACAACGGCGGACAGGACGAACATAAGTATTGTTTCGATTTTCCCGATACTGTTTACACGGACTTCCGATTTGTTCCCCTGATAAGGATTTCGCAGCCACGAAATAAGTGCGAAAAGAGCCATGGGAGCGGTCATACCGAGATATGTAATCATCTCTCCGTAGTATGCGAGATTGTATGATATTATGCCGTATAAAACGCTGAAAGCAATCATTAAAAGTTGACCCGTCGGATTGCCTTTTGCATTGAGAATGAGCGACGTTGCACCTATAAGCGAAGCGATAAGCACAAGATATCCTTGACCGCCGAACAGAAAAAACGATGCGAGAATGAGCGAGACTGACAGCGACCAAATGATTATTTCCGTTTTTGCAAAATAGTGAATTTTAACCTTTTTGCTTGACATAAGTTTTACCTCTCTTATATTGATTTTTATTTATTGACAAAAAAGAGGACGCTCGTTTTGCGTATCTTCAAAGACCTAACGATACACAAACGAACGCCCTGCGTTCTTCTGCCCGGTGGCAGTATATTCGATTTTTATTCGGTTATCTCCTGTGCAAGCACAAGAGATACCGTTTGGGTTTTTCCGTTGCGATATATTTCAATTTTTATTTCATCGCCCACGTTGCACTTGTTAAGGCGAAAAGATAAGATTTCATTGTTATACACAAGTCCGCCGTTAACTCCCGTTATAACGTCTCCCTCATTTAAAACGCCTACGGCGTTGTACTTGCTGTCGATACCCATAACGTAAACTCCGCTGACATCGGAGTAGATATAATCGGAATAAAGTTTTGACTGCTCCTCGCTGATTACCTTAACGCCTGTTTCGGTTTTTGCATAATACGTATCAGCCAAAATTCCGACGCAGGTAATGCCCACCATTGTACGGGGAACCGATACGGACGACGTGACTCCGTCAATATTTCCGTTTTCGATTATTGACTTTACGAGTTCCAAAGCCCCGTCAATCGGAATTGCAAATCCGAGACCTGTTGAATTTGTTACTTTAAGCGTTACTATTCCGATAACCTCGCCTCTTGTGTTCACGAGCGGTCCGCCCGAGTTGCCGGGATTTACCGCTGTGTCGGTTTGGATGAGGTTCATTGTTTTTTCGTAATTTCCCGAACTGTCGGTTATTTTAACTTTTCGTTCGGTGCAGGAGATTGTTCCCGAGGTTACCGTCCATGAATAGTCGTAACTGTCGGGGCAACCGATGGCGTAAACACGCTCTCCGAGGTAGCAATTTTTACTTTGACCCAAAGTTATCGTAGTGAGATTTTTCGCATTTATTTTGAGAACGGCAACGTCGTCCTTTTCACTTGAACCTACAACTTGTGCCTTGTATGAAGACCCGTCGTGCAAGTCAACCGTTATAATGTCGGCATCTTCTATTACGTGGTGGTTCGTGACGATATATCCGTCCTCGCTGATTATAAATCCGCTTCCGAATCCCGAACTGTCTTGTTTTTGGGTTGAAACTATAACTACCGAGTCGCAAACGTTACTTAGAAGTTCGGATGACGCAAGCCCTTCTTCCGGGTTTGTGGGACCCTTGTTTGATACTTGAATATTTACAGTGGTGTTGGTATCTTTTAATCCGTCTACTGTGTCAACCATTCCGAAAATAAGAGTGCAAATGAGAACTATCAGAGCGAGTGCGAATACACAAGCCATAACTATCATTGTAACTTTAAATGCGGAACGTTTTTTCTTGTAATCCGGAGGAGTGGGTGCTTCTTCGTTTAACGGTATGTCATTTGTCGACATATCACTGTCTTGATGAGAGTCGGACTCATCATTTTGAGTTTGGGCGTCTGACGTGCCGTTCTGTTCGGATGCCGTGTTTATGCTTTCCCAATTGAATGCGTACGTTGTATTGTTTGCACTGCCGTTCTCTGACGGGTGAAAAATGCCGTACACGTCATAGTAACTTCCGTCTTTGAAGATATACTGACCTTTTTCGTCGTATATGCCACCTTGCTTTTTCGGCGTGTTGTTCGAGACGGTCGAATTTGTATTTTCGTTTGGAACGTTATTTTCTTCCATAGTTCAAAACCTCCCTTGCGTGCGTTAAACTGCGTGCCTTTTTATTTTTAACTCAAAGGCACGCAGATATTGTCAATTTATTTAATTCAGTTGAGAACTTCAAATTTGTATCCGATGCCCCAAACTGTTTTAATGAGCCATTTGTCGGAAACGTCTTGAAGTTTTTCACGGAGACGCTTTATATGAACGTCAACGGTACGTGAGTCGCCGAGATAGTCAAATCCCCAAACCTTGTCAAGCAACTGGTCACGGGAGAAAACTCTGTTGTAATTCGATGCAAGGAAGTAGAGAAGTTCGAGTTCCTTGGGAGGAATGTCAATTGATTTACCCTTGATTTTGAGTTCGTATTTCTGGTGACTTATTTCGATATTTTCAAATTTAACTATATCCTCGTCCACAGGGCTTGTATCCTTGTGGCAACGACGGAGGACCGCTTTGACTCTTGCGGCGAGTTCTTTGATATCAAAAGGTTTTACAAGATAATCGTCCGCTCCGAGTTCAAGACCCAAAACCTTGTCAAAAATATCACTCTTCGCACTTATCATAATAATCGGGCGACTGGATATTTCACGAATTTCACGGCAAACCTGCCAGCCGTCTTTACGGGGAAGAATTATATCGAGAAGCGTAATATCGGGTTCGTACATCTTAAACGTGTTTACGCCCTCACTGCCGTCGGAAACACATTTGACTTCGTTTCCTTCACTCTCAAAATGATTTTTTATAAGTTCGCAAGTTGCGGGGTCATTGTCGATGACAAGAATTTTTGTGTTTGTCATATTTAAATCTCCTTATTGCACAAACGAGAATTTTATTTTACCGAGTTTAACATAATGATTATATTGGTATATCGGGAAGTGCGTGTGAACGTAATTTGAATTCTGTGCGAAATTTGGTCATAAAAAATCCAAAAATAAAATATTTTGTATTTTTTCACTTCGAAATATTCACAAACTTTTAGCCGACGTTAATAATTATATCACAAAAAAATTCATTTGTACAGTGGTTTTTTCAAAAATAATTCATATTTTTGAGAATTTATTTTTATTTTCGATTAAATTCATTTAAAATTTATCGTCATTTTGTTTATTTTTGTTGCATATTTTCATCGTGTCGAAAAAACATATATATTGTATCGAAATCCGATATTTGAACTTTCGCCAAACCGTTTTACGGTTTGCTTTAAATTCTAAGGCGTACATCCACGTTTTAGACAAACAAAAAGGCACTGCTTATGCGACACAATAGATAATGCCCAAAAGGGCAGGTGAGAGATTTGAACATTCACCAAACCGCTTCGCAGTTTGGCATAAGGATTCAAGTGGACTTTCGCATTTTGCCAAAGAAAAAGGCATCGCTTATGCGATGCCTTTTTCTTTGGCGGAGATGGAGAGATTTGAACTCTCGCGTCGGTTACCCGACCTACACCCTTAGCAGGGGCGCCTCTTCGGCCTCTTGAGTACATCTCCGTATATACCCTTGCAAGCCGACCGTTTAAATGAACTTGCCTATCTATTATACATCTCAGTTGCTGTTTTGTCAAGTGGTTTTCGGAAATATTTTTAATTTATTTGAATCGGTTGGTTGTCGCTTACGGATTCGCCGAGTTGCCGTGAACGGTAATTTAAAAGACGGAATTTTCAAAAGTACAAGCGGACAGCAAAACTATCCGCTTGTTTGTCGTATTTACAATCATTTTAATTTGTCGGGCATATTGTCAAGCATATTTTCTATAAATATACCGTATCCTACCGTAGGGTCGTTTATCATTACGTGCGTTACCGCACCTATGAGTTTTCCGTCCTGAATTATCGGAGAACCTGACATTCCTTGAACGATACCGCCCGTTTTCTCCGTCAGTTTCGGGTCTTTTACGGTGATTATAAAACATTTTGAGCCTTTTTCGTCGTGTTTTATGGAACTTATTTCGATATTGTATTTTTGCACTCCGTTTGTGTCAAGTGTACTCATAATGTAAGCGGACCCGTTCTTGACTTCGTTTCTCGTTCCCACCGATATCGGTTCTTGCGAGTTATTGGGAAGTTTTGAGAATATTCCGAACACACCGCAATCAGTATTGCAAACAAGACTGCCCGTCTTTTCAGTGCCGAATATTCCTCGAATTTCGCCCGGTTCTCCGCACATACCCTTTTTAACTCCGCTTACAGTCACACCGCATACGCTTCCTCTTGTCATCTGAACCAAACGCCCACTTTCGGACGAGCAAATCCCGTGTCCGAGACCTCCGAACGTGTACGTGTCGGGGAAAATATACGTAACCGTCCCGATTCCCGCACCGCTGTCACGAACGTTTATGCCGACTTTGTATTTATTTTCGGATACGGAATATTTCGGAGAGATTTTTACAGTTTTTTCAACTCCCGAGCGAGAATATGTGAGGCTTATTGACCGACCGTTCGTCTCACTCACGGTTTGTATAAATTGAGATGCGTCTTTCAGTTCCGTGCCGTCTGCCGATTTTATAATATCGCCTGTTTTAAGCCCCGCAAGTGTACCCGGACATATATTTCCGCTTTTTGTGTCCACGTCGGAAAAACCGACAACAAGCACACCGACAAGATTAAATTTCACGCCAAAGGTTTGACCGCCGGGAATTAACTTCAAATTTGCATATTTGCCGTTTTGCTTGGTTGCCGAAACCGTTGTTCCCATAAAAGCGGAAATGATTGTCAAAAGGCACAAGGTCAGACAAATAAAGCGTAACAAGTGGCATTTGTTTTTTATTCGTATCATAAAATTTCCTTTTTTTCATAATCATTTGGTCTTTCGACCACACTATTATTTTGGATTTTACGGTGACGTTTTATGTTTAACAATTATTGAACTTTAAGTTGACAAATTCTTTTTTTGTGATAAAATTATTGTATCAATAATGCAAGGAGTGCGGATAATATGCTTGAAACGGAGGGAATATATTATAAATTTTCCGATAAAGAAACTTTAAAATTTCGGAAAGTCGTACTTGAAAATCTTGCCAAATCCGCAACTGCCGATTCGCTTGATGATTGCGAGTATGACGGAATAGGCAGACTTGGCGAAAAACAAATGCATTCCGCCATAAAATTATTTATTTGTCCCGATGAGAGTTTGCACGAAATAAAAATAGCCGAAAGCGAAAAATTTACAGGGAAGAGCGACGTGCAAAACAGTCGCAGAAAATACGTGGCGGACGTTATTTTGAATGACACAATATACGAAATTCAAACGGGCGGATTTTCGCCTTTGAAGGAAAAAATCAAATGGATTTTGGATAATACCGAATATAACGTTGTTGTAATTCATCCCATTTCACAAACCAAGTGGGTAAGCAAAATAATGCCGAACGGAGATATAACTTGCAGACGTAAATCACCCGTTCACGGAAGAGTGGAGGACGTCGCAAGTCAACTGTATTTTTTTACCGAGTTCTTAAATTCTCCGAGATTTTCTCTTGTGCTTTTGATGATTGAAGCGGAGCAGTACGTCAAAGCATCATCACGTGGTAGGCGTACAAAAAAGTACGAACTCATTCCCATGTCGCTTATCGGTGCATACGTTTTTAAAAGTATTGATGATTACAAATACTTTATACGTGATGATTTGCCCGAGTCCTTTACAGTAAAGGATTTCTCAAAATCGTCGAAAATATACGGAATGGACGCATATTCGATAGTAAAAACTTTATGTGAGATAGGTCTGCTTGAAGAAGACGGTATTCGAGGACGAGCCAAGACATACAAAAGAACACAAAAAACCACAAGTGCAAATTTTGATTCCTAAAAATGAAAAAATCCCCGAGAGGGGATTTTTTTCGTAATTATTTTTCGGAAAGATAGTTGTAAAGATATTCGATTGCCTGACGGTAACCGTCAATTCCGAGACCAGTAAAGGTTTTTATTGCCACGTATGAGACGTATGAGATTTGGCGGAAGTCTTCACGTGATGGGACGTCGGAGATATGCACTTCAACTGTCGGTATGGAGACGGCTTTGAGTGCGTCAAGAATTGCTATTGAGGTGTGCGTATATGCGGCGGGATTTATTACAATGCCGTCTATGTGCCTATATGCATCTTGAATTTTATCGACGATTACGCCTTCGTGATTTGATTGGAAAATTTCATATTCGATACCGAGATTACGGCAAGTCTCTTTTACCGTTGTACATAAAGATTTGTAATCTTCTTTTCCGTAAATGTCAGGCTCTCGAAGCCCCAAAAGATTTATGTTGGGACCGTTGATAATCAGAATTTTTCTCATACGTTATGCGTCTCCTTTTTGACAATATTTATAATATCGTAAGCCGCCTGCTCAGGCGTTTGATTTTCTATTTCGAAGTCGGAAAATTTTTGATACAGCGGAAGTCGCTTGCCATACATTTCTTGCAAATCAACGGACAAAGAGAGCGGTCTGCCGGATTTGTCAAGAAGGTCGGGGTCACGTTTGATGAAAAAAATCATTCCGTTTTGACGGAGCGGAAAATAGTTTTCACTGCGTGTTACAACGCCTCCGCCTGTGGCGATAACCATACCCGTCTTTTTTCCTATATTGCTTACGTTCTCGCTTTCAATTTGTCGAAAAGCGTCCTCGCCGTGTAATTTAAATATGTCGGGTATGCTCATCTGCGTGGAAGATTCAACGCAAACGTCCGTATCCGCAAATTCACGTCCCAATTTATCGGCAACAAGTTTGCCGACTGTTGTTTTTCCGCATCCGGGCATACCTATAAGGATAATATTTTGTGTTTGGTATGAAATGATATTTGTTATTCTGTCAATTTCACTGTCGGATATTTTTTTATCGCAAAACAACTCACACGCCGTTTTCGCTTGTGCGACAAGCATTGAAAGACCGTTTGTGTGTCTTATGTTCATTTCCTCCGCACAAAGCAAGAGTTTTGTTTTTGCAGGGTTGAATATGATGTCCGCAACGCCGACGAGCAGAGGAAATTTTGTAATATCAATCGGTGAGTCACCGTTGTTGGGGTACATTCCGACAGGTGTGCAGTTGACTATGATGTTTGCGTCTTGGTGCAAGGAATATACGTTCTCATAATTTATTTGACCGCTACGTGACACAATAACAACTTCTTTCGCCCCTAAGTCAATACAAGCGACCTTTGCGGTTTTCGATGCACCGCCGGAACCCAGCACGAGAACTTTCTTGTCACGCACGTCGATGCCCGCATGGTTTAACATATAGACAAAACCGTAATAGTCCGTGTTATCGCCGTATAAAGTGCCGTCGGGGGCGTGAGTTACGGCGTTAACCGAGCCTATCCTCCTTGCCGTGTCGGATATTTTGTCGAGATATTCCATAACCGATACTTTATATGGGATTGTAATATTTACGGAGTCGTATTTGTCACTGCGAATAAAGTCTTCGAGCGAATCGGGTTCGACTTCAAAAAGGGAATATTTGTAATCTGCAAGGTTGGAATGTATTTGGGGAGAGAAACTGTGACCGAGTTTTTCCCCGACAAGTCCGCATATTTGTGATTTTTTTCCTGTTATCATAGTTTGTTCCGTTATATTAAATTATTTCCGAATAAGCACCGAGAAAACGGAAGTTTTCACTTCGTGATTGAAGTTCGCACAGCAACGGTTTGAGTTCTTCCGAGTAGACGGACAGTGAAAAATCAAAGTAGAACATAGATTCGAAATCTCTTTCGGGAATGGGTGCCGATTCCAATTTTGTCATATTTATGCCGAGTGCGTTAAAGCAGGAAAGAACGTTGTAAAGCACACCGGGACGGTTCGCCGTGACAAGCATAACCGAGCATTTGTCCGCTCCCGGGTAGATTTCGGGCTTTTTGGAAATACAAATAAATCTCGTATAGTTGTTGTCCATATCCTGAATTGACGGAGCGATGTTGTCAAGTCCGTAAAGATCGGCACAAGCACGTGAAGATAAAGCCCCGAGGTCGCTTCGTCCCGACGTGGCAACGAGTTTTGCCGCAACTGCGGTATTTTCGCAAACCGTGATTTTAACACCGTCGAGTTTTTCCAAAAATTCGGAACATTGATTTATTGCCTGTTCGTGAGAAACTATTTCTTTTATATTTTCAAGGGAAGTGCCTCTGCCCACAAGAAGATTGTGATCGACTTTGAGTCGGAGTGATCTTACAATATGGAATTTGTGGTGAACCATAAGTTCGTATACTTTTTTTACCGAGCCTGCCGAACTGTTCTCAATAGGTAAAACCCCGTAATCACATTCACCGTTTTCGATTGCCGAGAATACTTTTTCAAAAGTGGGGCAGTAATTTATCCGAGGAATTTCAAAAAGTTTTTCCGTTGCGATTTGAGAGTATGCACCCTCAACGCCTTGACAGGCTACTCTTGCCCTTTTTGGAAAAATTTTCGGAGTGTTTTCAATTGATTCGGAAATTTTATCGTATATAACAGAACTCTTTGAAAGTATGGATGACTGACGTGCTTTTGATACGTCAAGCATTGTGTGATACAGCGTCACGGCATATTTTTCAAGATCTTCGCCTGCCATATCAGCTATTTTTGAAAGTAAAGCACGCTCTCGGGAAGCGTCAAGCACAGGTAGATTATGATCTTTTTTGTATTGTGCCACGTCGGCACATAAATCCATACGGCGACGAAAAAGTTCTATTATTTCCGAGTCGGTTTGGTTTATTTGTTCCCGTATTTTGTCTAAATTCAGTTCCATTTTTAAAATATTCCTTTTGTTTTATTTGTCGCAAAGCATATCGTATATGGCGACGGCACACGCACCTTCAACCACAGGTACCGCACGTGGTACTATACACGGGTCGTGTCGACCTCTGATTTGCAAGCATACGTTTTCCATGCGTGACAGCGACACGCTTTTTTGTTCTTTTGCAATTGACGGAGTTGGTTTGAAAGCAACTCTGAAAATAAGTGGCATGCCGTCGGTCATTCCGCCGAGAATGCCTCCGCAATTGTTTGTGAGAGTTTTGACTGTTTTTCCGTTTGTGTAAAACGGGTCGTTGTTTTGAGAACCTCTGAGTTTAGAACTTTCAAATCCTGCACCGAATTCTATGCCTTTTGTGGCAGGAATGCCGAACATAATGCTTGAAAGTCGGCTTTCTACACCGTCAAACATATGTTCGCCGAGTCCCACGGGGAGACCGGTGACGCCACATTCGATTATACCGCCCACCGAATCTCCGTCGTCTTTCGCTCTTTGGATTTCCGCAATCATTTTTTCGCCGATTTTCTCATCAATCGTCGGGAAAGAGCGTGATGCTAAAAGAGCGACGTCCTTTTGCGAAAAACTAACGCTGTCAAAACGTTGGTCTTGCACGTTGGCTATCGAATAGACGTGTGCCGATATGTGTATTCCTCGGCTTTTCAAAATTTGCAAACAAATTCCACCCGCTATGCACATCGGAGCGGTTAATCGTCCCGAAAAATGACCTCCGCCACGCAGGTCTACACTCTCTCCGTATTTTTTTACGGCACAAAAATCTGCGTGCGACGGTCTCGGAATATCACGTAAAGAATCATAGTCCGAAGAGCACTGATTTGTGTTGTATATTACCGCCTCTATAATGTCGCCGTTTGTTATGCTGTCGGATATTCCCGAAAGGAAAACAGGTATGTCCGGTTCACGCCTTGATGTGGAAAATGAATTTTTTCCGGGGGCTCTGCGACTCATAAATTTGTAAAGTTCGTCCTCGTCAATTTTAATGCCCGAGGGTATTCCCGATAGTTTCATGCCGATTTTTTCGTCGTGGGAACCACCGTATATTGTGAGTTTTATGTTATTTCCATAGGTTGTGGACATTTTTATATCCTTTCTTCTGGGTTCATACTACAAAATCCGAAAGAAAATTCGGATAGGACTTGTTTATCGCTTCAATTCCGCAAACCGTAACGGGGTTGTCGCATACAAGTGACGCCACTGCCATGCTCATTGCAATTCTGTGATCTCCGAAGGCGTCTGTTGTACCGCCGATTAAATTTTTCTTTCCTTTTATAATGAGTCCGTCGTCGGTTTCCGTAATATTTGCACCAATGTCACTGAGGGACTTGCAAACCGATGCTATTCTGTCGCTTTCTTTGAGACGGAGGCGGGAAGCGTTGTATATCACTGTTTCTCCTTGTGCAACCGATGCAACCGTTGCAAGTACGGGAACGAGATCGGGAATTTGCGATGCGTCTATTTTTGTGCCGTGCAAATTTCCTTTGCTTGTCAATACGCACCCGTCATTTGTTGCGACGTTGGCACCCATGCGACGCAAAATATTTATAATTTCTTTGTCACCTTGCTCTGATGATAGGTTGAGACCGTGTACGCAGACTGCCTTGTCGCCTATCGCTCCCGCACATAAAAAGAATGCGGAATTTGACCAGTCTCCTCCAACTGCGAAAGTTTTGGGGGACGTAAGCGTTGAAGGGAAAATTTGGAATGTGTTTCCGCTTCTTTTTATATCCGCCCTGAACTGACGTAACGTTTGAACGGTTATGTTTACATAAGGTTCCGATTCAAGATTGCCCGTTATGGTGACGTTGCTTCTTTTGCCTAATATGCAAAGAGCGAAAATCAGTCCGCTTATAAACTGCGACGAAACGTCTCCTGCAATTTCGTAGTCTCCTGCGTCAAATTTTCCTTTCACGTGTAAAGGATTTGTGCCTTGCTTTGAGAGACTTACGCCGTGAGTTGCAAGAAGTTCGTATAAAGGCGAAAGGGGTCTGTGCGGAAGTCTGCCATGCATATAAATATCGCATTCAATGCCGAGGGCGGATACGACAGGCAACAGAAATCTTAATGTTGATCCGGACTCACCGCAGTCTATTTCGATATTTTTTTTAAAATCATTTGCCGGTATGACCGAGAAGCCGTTTTGCGTGCGTGTGATTTTTGTTCCGATGCGTGCAAGACAGTTGACTGTTGCACTTATGTCATCGCTTGAATTGTTGCATGTTATGTCCGTATTACCTTTTGAAAATGCGGCACATATTAAGGCACGGTGTGCCTCTGATTTTGAAGAAATAGCCACTACGTTTGAGGCGGTTGACTTTGATGAAAATGTGTAATTCATGATTTTTCTCGTCTTATATTCCATTTGAAAAGAATTCGCAAAGGTCATCGGCTAAAACAGGGACGATTTTGCAATTTCCTATTCCGAACGGTATAATTAAATTTATTTTGTCTCCACTTCTTTTTTTGTCGCAAATTGCAACGTCCGCAAGTTCTCTTGCACTGTATTCGCAACTTGTGGGGAGATTGTATTTTGCAAGCAGTTGTTCTGTCTGCAATGCGTCGTGTTCGGAACAGTATCCGAGTTTGTATGCACATCGAGTTATGGCGGCAGTTCCAATAGCCACGGCTTTTCCGTGAGACACGGTGAAATTCGAAAGTTTTTCTATTGCGTGACCGACAGTATGACCGAGGTTTAATAGCTGTCTGCTTGAATTGTCGTATTCGTCGGCTGATACGATATCGCTCTTGTTTTTTACACAGGTTTCAATTACGCTCGCTATCTGTGGGGCTATGGGATTTTGAAGTCTTTCAAAAAGATTTTTATCGTTTATAATCCCGTATTTTATAACCTCCGCACATCCGTCAAAGAAAATTTCACGTGGCAATGTTGAGAGAGAAGAGTAGTCGCATATCACAAGCGACGGTTGGTAAAAAGCCCCTGCGAGATTTTTGCCTGCGTCGAGATTTATGGCGGTTTTTCCTCCGACGGATGAATCCACCATTGCAAGTAACGTTGTGGGAACTTGAATAAATTTTATTCCTCGGAGATAGGTTGACGCAACAAACCCGGTCAAATCTCCGACAACTCCGCCTCCGAGTGCAAACAGAACGTCCGAACGTGATAATTGAAAAGTGGCGAGTTTGTTGAGTATCTTTATATAGTTTTCTGCGGATTTCGAGTTTTCTCCGTGTGGAATTATGATGCTGTCTGTATGGAAATTTGCGTTTTTAAGTGAACTTTCAAAACGTTCAAGATAAAGTTCTGCAACCGTGTCGTCGGTAATTATCACTGCATGGCAAGGTCTTATATATTCGCAAACAATATCTCCCGAACGGTCGATAAGACCGTCTCCTATGATTACGTCGTATTTTTTTGATGCGTTAACTTCAACTTTTTTCATTATCCGTCTATTTCCTCTTTGGCAATCCTGCCTTCTTTCAAAAGTTCAAACATTTTTTCTCTGTCTCCGTCTCGCAGTGCGTCTCGGTATTCGGTCAGTGAACCGATAATGCTTTCTATTTCAAATAATAAATTGTCGCTGTTTTCCATAAACAGTTCCGTCCACATGGTTTCGTTAAGCCAAGCGACACGTGTGAGGTCCTTGTAACTTCCTGCCGAAAAACCTTTGTGGGATTTTGCGGTCGGACTTTTTACGTATGCGTTGGATACGACGTGTGCGAGTTGAGAAGTAAATGCGATTATTTTGTCGTGATGTTCCGCACTTATGATTGAAAAATGACCGAAGCCGACCGGGGAGAGAATGTCTTTGACTTTTTGCACGGTTTCCGTGTCGTTGACGTTTTCGGGGACAATAACCATTGAAGCGGATTTAAACATATTCGATCTTGAATATTTGTATCCCGAATTGTGTGTACCTGCCATCGGGTGACCGCCGACAAACGTAAATCCGTAGTTTTTGGCAATGTCATATCCGACGGTGCATACGTTGCGTTTTGTACCGCATAGGTCCATAACGATTGCACCTTTGCGTATGAATTTTGCGTTGTCGCATAAATATTTTATACACGCCTCGGGATATAGACCGAGAAAAATCACGTCACATTCCGATAAGTGGACTGCATCGAGCTCACCGTCTATTGTGCTTGATTGTTTTGCTGACGATAACGTTTCTTCGTTTGTGTCAAGTGCGTAAATTTCAATATTTGTGTGGGTGTCTGTGGCGTAAGATTTGTAAGCTTTCGCCATTGAACCGCCTATAAGTCCGAGACCTGCAATTCCTATTTTCATAATAATCTCCGAATTAAATTATTTGCGAAAGAATAGGGAATATTGTAAAAAAACAGTACTCCCTGCGATTTTGCTGTGGAGTACCGTTCATATGTGAGTCGGTGTGCCGAACGCATAGCAAAAATCACTCTTACCGATATTATCTCTCAAAACAGTAAAAGTAATAATATGCAAATGCAAAGATTGATACGTGCATACCATAAATCTCACTTCCGTTAAATTATATGAATATTCTAACATCACATTTTGTATTTGTCAATAGTTTTTTGAAGAAATGCGTATAAAAACGGAAAAACGGAATTTTAAACACTGCATATAATAATAGGAAGAAAATTATAATGCAAGAGTCGTTATGAATATTTGAGATTTTTTTGAAAAAAATTCATTTTGGGTATTGACAAACACACGCAAATGTAGTATAATTAACAAGCGTTCAAAAAACGCACCGTCAAATCAGACGGGCCATTAGCTCAGTTGGTTAGAGCTACCGGCTCATAACCGGTCGGTCCGGGGTTCGAGTCCCTGATGGCCCACCAACACAAAAAGGGAGTGATTTATCACTCCCTTTTTGTGTTGGTGACCATTTGACCATAAGAACCCCGATACTCAAAACCAACGGTTTTGAGTGAAAGTTCGAGTCCCTACTTGGATGTTTGAGTTTTCTTGATGAGGGTGCTGTAAATATCAGAAAAGAATATCTGCTTTGGTAATTTTGAGACTTTAAGCGAACTAAATTCGACATAAACTTATCATTTCCCACAATAATGAAAAAAAGTAAAAAAACCT
>CAZGJC010000035.1:0-18997 GCA_964526505.1 uncultured Clostridium sp. | reverse complement strand
GTCTTTTTTTACGCAGAAAACCCTTGAAAATGCTTATAAAACACGGATTTTATAATCATTTTTTAAGCGAATTATGAAATGAAATTTTTATAATTCAAATTGCCCCTAAAATTAAAAAATGCGTTGCCCCGAAACAAATTTTGTTTTTGGACAAGCCGACTTAAAAATCGGCAAAACCCAATATAAAAATCGGACCTCACGGGATTACTCCCGTGAGGTCTTTTTTACATCCGAATATCTTATCGTGTAAGGGATAGTGTAACGGCACGTTTACCGTGCCGAAGAGGTTGTTAGTCATATACTTTGCATTTTCAATATACCTTACCCTCCCCAACAAACTACGCAAAAAGGGTGGGAATTTTCAAGGGTGAGGGGGTATGCAGATTTGAAACACGAAGATTTTTCTTTTGGAAAATCGCCGTGTTGAAAAATCAAATCCCCTTCCCTTGAACGGCATTCTTTGAACACTTTCTGTTGCTGTTGACAGAAAGTGTTGTAAAAAAATGTTCTTTTAGCACTTTCCGCTTGCAGAAAGTATAAAAGTTCCCACGACTTACGCCGTGGGGACTTTCGTTATTGTTTTTGCTTTAATTGCCTAAATATCAGTTGTCTGATATAAATGTCATCGAACCCAAACAATACTCGTAGACCAAATATCCACCATCGATAGAACATTTGGCATACGGTTCATCCATATTGCCGCTGTATATCAAGTAAAGTGTTCCGTCCTCAGTAACCCAAGTA
The DNA here is from genome assembly GCA_964526505.1 of uncultured Clostridium sp. GTDB lineage: Bacteria > Bacillota > Clostridia > Oscillospirales > CAG-272 > SVTX01. The sequence continues at coordinate 18,253 of CAZGJC010000035.1, read as the reverse complement.
AAATTATCCTGATAGTCTACACCGCAATCATAAAGAGTTGCCGTACCGTCTTCGAATATTGTCAGGCTGTATGCTTTTTCACCGTCATCGTTGTAGTTAGCCCACATACCGATAAACTCTTCGTCATCGCCGTTGTTCGAGGAACCGTAGTTCAAAACAGCTGTCTGTTCTTCATTGTAATAACTGTCATTATATGTAAGACACAATTTACCCTTGGCATTTATTGACAAAGCAAACTCAACTTTTGCATCGTCACCCGAAACATAATTTATCGAAATCTCGTCGTCGCTGTACTTATATGAATATATCGTTGTTGCAGTACCACCCATATTCGGATTGGAGTCATTACGGTATTTGTCAACCACTTCGATTGTTCCCTGCAATACATTTTCGGCACTCGGGCTGAATGTTATGGAAATATCGTGATCGTCAAATCCTTCAAAGAAGTTTCCTGTCCACGTTCCGCTCAAAACATCCTCGGGATTAACCGCAGTTGCACTGCCCACGGTAACCGTAAATGAAACCGAGATTTCTGGATTTGCAATGGATGTAAATGTAAGCGTGTATTCACCCGCTTCGGTTGCCGTAAACTTGTATCCGTTTGTTAAAATACCAAAGGATTGAAGAGTTCCGCCGGTGCAGTTGGCATTTACGGCATAGTCCGCACTCCAATTATCCGGTTCAATAGAAATGTACATTGTCTCTCCGACAGCCATTGTTTCATTGCCGTCAATTGTGTCATGATTCCAGAAATCATCAGCATAACGAAGAGCCGTAAGCGATCCGAGTTGAGGTGCAAGAACTTCAAACTCTACCGTAACTTCGTACAATGCAGTCTTAATTGTAATTTCAAGCGTACCGCTGTCATAAGGTGAAAAATAGAATGTATTTGTGCTTTCGTCAAATGTTATGTAACAGTATGCGTCTTCTCCGTCCAACTGTGCCGAGAATTCGGGAGTGTCATATCCTAAATATGCAGTGTCGGGCGTGATTGCAGACAAACCGAAAGTATACTGATTACCCAACTCTAATGAAGGCTTTCCGGAGAGTGCGTTTCCGTTTTCGTCCGTAACCGCAAAGGACTTTGCAAGAATTTTATCCATATCGTGATAAGGAGTTGCGTTTCTTTCACCCTCAACCTGAGTGATGGAATATGTTGTCTCGGCGTCAACTTCCGCACCGTCAACAACAGTTGCAACACCGTTCTCGTCAACCGTAAAGTCGTTATCGTAATCCCAGTATGCCTTTATGTTAACATTTGCCGTAGCGATAGAACCGCCCTCGCTGATAGTAAATGTAGTGCTTACAACTACAAGTTTTGTGTAAGTGGTTATACCCTCATCGGTGTAGGAACTGAGTACATAGAAAGTAAATCCGTATTCGCCGTTTTCTGCGTTGTAGTAAGACTCGTATGTTTTCGCAACGTCCTCATGTCCGTCTATGGACGCATAGTTGTAGAGTTGATAAATCAGATTTTCAACGCCGTATGCATCGGGGTCGCCGTAAGTTATATCATCAAGTGAGAAAACATATCCCAAAAGATTTGCTTCTTCCGAATTGAACTTCGAAATGCCGTAATCCCAAGAATCGTATTTTATGCTTCTGAGCGAGAATATGGAATCTTCAAGCATATAGTGCCAGTATTCATAAGATTCGCCGTCCGCATATTCACCGTGGTCTTTATACAAGATGTGTGTGTATCCGTTTCCGAACTGGTAATCGATTTTTGCCGTGTTGTAGTTTACCGAACCGCTTGCGATTTTTTCGGCAACATCTTCACCTGTAACTGCGTCAATGATACCGCCCATAATGTTTTCGGCACCGCATACGGAACAACTTCCGCCCTCGCCTGCCATATCGTGATTTGCTTTGTCTTTGATAACGAAGCAACCGCAAGTAGACATCTTCCAGTGTGAAAGTTCATTGCTTGACCAAGCGTTAGCGTAAGTGTGGGCACAAATTACGTATTCGCAAACATCGCAAATACCGTCTTTGTTCTCGTCCTTGTGTGCAGACTCATCTTTTTTTACGTTATGACCGCAAGTTGAAGCGTGCCAGTGACTGTCTGCGTCGCTTGACCATTTGCTCTCGTCGTATGTATGTTCGCAATTTGAATATTTGCAAACATCGCACATTCCGTCGTCGTCCTCGTCAACGTGTGCCGCAACGTCGGACTTTTCGTCCTTGTGGTCGCAAGTTGAAGCATGCCAGTGGTTTTCGGCGTCGCTTGACCATTCTTCCGCAAACGTGTGGGTATGCTCCGTGGTACCTTCGGTCTGTCCCTCGGTATTACCCGTTGAATTTGCTTCGGAATTGTTTTCATCCTCATTGTTGTTGCAACCTGCAAATGCAAGCATGGCAATAAGTAAAACGCTGAGAAGAATCAGAAAACTTTTTTTCATTGTAGTTTCCTCCTTAATAATTTTTTTGAAAAGTCTATCTCAAATTTTAAATTTTCTACACCCGAACTTAAAATTTTGAAATTCAAATTATAAAATTGTTGTCAATCGAGATTTGTAAATCCCTTATAATATGCACAAGCCCAAAGCCATTGGTCTGAATCGAGTGCGTCAAGAGGTGTCACGTCATTGTTGTCTATCCAACCGTTTCCGTCGTTGAAATACCTGTGCTGAACGCTGAATTCCTGTAAGAACTGTTTGAGTTCTTCGGTCACCGCACAGTATCCGTCGGAATTGGCATAGTCGGCATATCCGCCCTGTGCCATCTGATCAGCCTGCTCCTGTGTCACTTGCCTGCAACCCGGGAGACAATCCTTGCATCCCTCAACGCAGTATCCGGGATGACCCTCTTTTTTCATACAAGGACACTGCACTCCGTTTTGAGAACTTGACGTACAGAAATAACACGTCGCAGCCGTCGTCGCACAGGCAGTACCCTCTATGAAAAACTTGTAGTTTTTGGTCCCGTTGCAAACGGTAAGAGAACTGTTTCCCGCACTCTCCATTTGGTTGAGCGGTAACGCTCCGGAATCCGAATTAAATCTTCTGAGAACCGTGGTTATACATGCAAATAATAATTCGCCGTCGTACTTTCCGGTCTTTTCATTGTACTTGTGATAATATCCGTCTTCGGAATTAAGTCCCCACAAATCGAACTTGTTTCCGTCATCGTCCACATAATATCCGCTGTTGACCAACACTTGATTGCCGTTCTGCTCAATATCGCAATATGTCAATTTGTGTCCTATAACGTTTATTGATTCGAGTTTTGCTGTCGGGAGTATAAGCGGAGCCTTGTTTCTCTCATTGCTGTAATCATTTGCACGGCTCACCTCAAAATCTACCGTTACGGGATAATCTACTGTGCTTGTAGCCTTGACTGCGAAAATAAATCTTTGACCGATGTCTTTGTCCGAAACACTTATCTCGTATCGGAAATTCTTCGTGTACGTTCCGCTTGGAGCAACGCCGGTCGAGTCGCCGTCGATAGTCTCCTGTAACTTCAATGTTACCGGACCCCAAATTTCCAATGAAGGATTTACATTGTCGGCAGTCACGTCTACCCACGACTCAATGTAATAGGTACCGCTGTCTTTCGGTTCAAACTTGTAGAATACGGCGGATTTTGCATTTTTGAGTTCTGCTCGGTAAAGTTTGTTTTTGGATACCGATATGCAGTTGCTGATGCTTCCGCCTCCCGTACGGGGCTTAACATATTCGTAAATGTCGATAGTAATGTTTTTATTGTTGTTCGTTGCCGTATGACCGTTGGGATTGTAAGCGTATTTGCTCGGCAGTCCCGTCAGCGTCACGGTGTAGTCTCCGTCAAGACCCGTCACTTTCGCAACGCCGTCATCGTCGAATTTAGCCTCGTAAACACCGCTTGAACCGGTCCACCTGGCGGTGATTTCCTCACCCTGAGGCAGATAAACCGCTCCATCACGCATAAGCGTAACCGAAAACGAATCCATATCTATCTCTTCGCCGTCTCCTTCGTTTTCCTCGCCGTCGGATGGTTTGGTTTCAACCTCACCCTCGGTATCCGCCGACGTGTGTTTTTCATTGGGATCGTCCAAAGCGTCGTGATATTCTCCGCAACCGACAAGAAGACAGGTAATCATTAAAAGTGCAAATATCCTATAAAATATTTTCTTTTTCATATTAAATGCCTCCCTTCTTTTTTCGGAATGTGAATAACGCCTTAATATCACGCCATTTGATTTTTCTGATTATAATATCGATAATGTAAAGTGCAATCGCCGCAATGAGGAAAGGAATTGTAAAGTCAAGCGTGTACGTTGCGACTTTTCTCGGGTCGTTTTCAAGTGTAACCTTGCCGTCCTCGCTCACACTTCCTCTGTCTCTTATCGCCTCGTATATGTTCGATACGTCAAAGAAAGCGAAACTGTCGTATTCGGGTGAGTATGAAAGCGTTACGAAATTGTTTGCGACAAATTCTCTGTTGTTGTAAGAATATGTAATTTCAATATCGTGCTTTCCGAGTAACGGAGTTGCAAACTTATAAAAATACTTCTCCGAGTCAAATATAAGTTTTTCTTCCACAACTTCACCGTCGGGCATCGTAATCTTTACGTTTACCACGGCATTCGGATTAAGTTGTACGGGTATAATCTCAATGGTCGAATAAGTTCCGTCGTAATCTACGTTCACGCTGAACGGGTAGTCGACTTTTTCTTTCGGAACGTTGGACGTGAGAATGTTCTCAAAGAACTTTCTTCCGTCTCCGTCCCGGTAGTTTACCGCCCACTCTCCCATAATGTCGGTGGAAAGCGATGCCACACGACCGTTTCCGTAGTTCCAATATGCGTAAAGCGGAACGTCAACAGTGACGGCTGCGTTCTTCTGATACTTAGCATAAAGTATTGTGTTGGCACTGGTTTTCGACCTTGCATATAAGTAACCGTTAATCTGCGGTAAAGAAACAATTCCTCCGAGTACCGAATCGTTTTTGGAATTTATACGAACGTCGGTGGGTACCTCTATTACAGTTTCGGTTATATTGTTCGCAACGTCGGAAAGCATAACTTCCTTAATTTCATCAAGCGTTGTGGCGGAATAATATTCTCCTTGTCCGTAGCTTGCAATACTTTTCATAAACGAGACGCCTTCCGTGTCGGAGTGTGTCTTTTGAATGTGTATTACCGAAGTTGTGACGCCGTTGTAGAAAAGTTTCTGTGCCGCCGTTTCCGACTTTATGGGTTCGTTCGAGAAGTTTCGTCCGTCACTTATAAGGAAAACTTGTTTGTTTTCCACGTCGCTGTGACTTGACGCCAAAATGATATCCGCTGCCTTGTCAAGTGCCGCTCCCACATAAGTTCCGTGATATGCCGGCAAGTCGTCTATCATCTTCTTTATCTCACTTGTGTTGTCAAGTTCAACGGGCATTTTTCTGATGTAGACCTCGCCCGCAAAACCTATAACCGATATGTAATCTCCGGGATTGAGAAGCCCTACTATCTGTTTGGCTGACTCTTTCGCCATTTCGAAGTGACCGAGCGTGTCCATACTGGTCGATTCGTCAATTACAATTGTTACAAACTTCTTATCCTGATCACCGTTTCCGTACTTGACGGGTAACATATCTTCAAGTGCTTTGAGCGTGTCGTCTGTTTTGTTCTGAATTTTCGTGTCACCTACGGTAACTAGACTCTTTCCGAATATTGACACCGCTTTTTCCACACTGTCGATAAACGTCGTAAAGTTGTTTATTTCTCTTACGTCAACGTCGTAAAGCATAATCTCGTCAAACTTGCAAATGTCCTCTATCGTATAGGGAACGTTTTTCTTTTTGTCGGCAAGTTTGTCGTGAATAATGTGTGCTTCTATCGTCGCCGTCTCACCGTAGAGAGATTTTACGTAATCTATTTTCTCCTGACTTGACGTAACAAGTAATACGTTAAGTTCGGTAGATACTCTCTGCGTAAATAAATATTCGTTGTTATAAGGAGAAGTGTCGTCCTCGGCAGTCACCGTTACACGGTAGTCAAACTCACCCGAAGCATCTGTCGGTACGTCGTAGTTTATAACGTTGTATCCGAGATCAAGCGTTATCGCCATTCCCGCTCCGGTAAGTTTTTGGTATTCACCATCGTCCTCTTTGCGGTAAACGTCAAGTATAGCATTTGTCGCTTTATTTGACTGAATTATGATGTTTGCCGTTGATGAATGATTGAGATACGTCGATTTCGTGTAATCAATACCGCTTATCTGTACCTCGGCTGTGTTCTCGTCTATGTTGTCGTCGAGATATATAGCATCAATGTAAATATTCTCCGCATATATGTTCTCAATCGACGTGATAAGTTTCGAGGAGGCGTCGCTGTCGGTCTGCCTGCCGTCGGTGATGAGAACTATTCTCTTTATAACACCTTTGTCGAAAAGCGTGGTTGCGTAATTTAATGCATCTGCGATATTTGTCGCACTGTCGTCAACTTTTGCATCCTTTACGCTCTTTATTTCTCCGCCGATGTCGGAGAGGAGAGTGTAATCTTTTCCGAAACAAACTATACCGAGTTTGGATTTTTCGGGCATCGCACCCTCAACGTTCTTTATGTATTCGTCAAGTACGTCAAGATTTCTGTTTGCCGAATAAGATACGTCCGCCACAACGATAACCTGTGTTTCGGTCATCGTGTTGGTAATTACCGTGCCGGCAATTCCGAGTGTAATAAGTAACGCTATCGCTATATGAAATACAAACGAAGCGATAACACTCTTTGTGCGGTTGTCTTTTCGTATTGATATTGCAAACGGAATGATTATTGCCGCCAAAAGCGGTATGAAAAGCAGGAGCAGGTATGGATTATCGAAGCTGATATTTTTCATAACAATACACACCCCAATCCGCCGCAAATATAACTACAAGGCAAATAAGCAACCACAAAAGCGGGTCGTATTTACCGTTGAGGCTGCCTGCACTTGCCTCACCTTGTAAACTGAATTCGTCCTGTGCTTCGGGAGCAGGGTTGCACTCTGCTTCGGGAAGCGAACCGTAAATTTTAAATTGTCTCGGCGAGCCTGAAATAGAAACCGTAATATTGTAAGTTCCAACCTCGTCTATCTTAAACTGCGTAACGCCACCGCTTGTGCTGAGATACGATACCGCACCGCTCGGCGAGTCAACTCTTATGCTGTCACAGTTTGCAATAACGTTTACCGACGCCATATCTCCCACACTGTAAGATACCTCTTCGATTATGTCGGGGAAAGAGTACTCAACAAGATTGTCGATAAGGTAAACGAAATCTCCGAGCAAAGGAAGATTTGAATTGTGGAGACTGAATGCAAAAACAACTTCACGGTTGCCATAAGAGTTTGTTCCGGCGAAAAGAATGGGGTTGCTCTTGTATTCTAAAATTGTGGTAAAACTGCGGTAGAGTCCGCATTTTGCATAACTGCTTATGTATATGTCGCTGTTAAGTCCTTCTTTAAGACTTGTTGCCAACGACGAAGACGAATTTGAAACCGTAATCGGAACAATTTCGTCCATATCAATCCGTCCCTGTACGCTGAATCCCGAGTTTTCAACACTGCCCGTGGGATTTACAAGCCACACAGCACCGTCCTTCGGTAAGTTTTCGGGAACGAAAGAATCGAAAATGTATAAACCGTATCCGCTGTTTGCGTCCTCTTTGTATTCGGAGGTTTTAACGTTGTCAACCGTTGAATTTACAACCGAATCAAGCACGGTTTGGAAGAAGAACGGCGTGTCGCTGACAATAAGCGTCTTGTAGGATTTTTCATTTTCCTTGTTGTAAATAAATACCTTGTTGTCGAGAGCGAGCGAATCTTCATTTTCTATCTGAACCTTGAACTGCTCAAAATTGTCAACCTTGCACGCAAGTCTGAAAGGTGCCGGCGTTCCCGCCGAAAGTGAGAACTCACCCGACGTTATAAACTCATCCGAACCGTTTACGTAAAGACCTATGTTCGCTTTAAGCGAAGTTTCGTAAGATAAAGCGTAACCCGTAACCACAAGCGAGTTGCCCGTGTATGAATATTTTACGTCAGTGAACGTAATGTTGCCGACTTTCGAGCCAACGTTTAAAAGTTCTACGTTGTTGTGAGTTTTGTAGTCCGTGTCTGTTGCAAAATAGCATTTAAGACCCGAATTTTCCTCAAAATAACCCTGTGCAATACCTATTGCGTCCGTGTATGAAACCTCCGAATGTGTTGACGTAACCTCGGAAAGTAACGTTTTCGCTTGGGATTTGCTTTCCGTTTTCTCAAAAATTATCTCCGTGTCGTCTCCGACCTTGATAAGAGAATATACGCTTCCGTCAACCGCTTCGTCTATTATCGAACCGATCTCGTCTTTTGCAATATCAAATCTTGTTTTTCCGTTGTCTGACTTGATGTTCATGCTACCCGATGCGTCTAAAATAAAACAATATTCCGTCGCCGAATCGGGAAGAATAATCACGGGATGTGCAATTGCCAAAGAGATTATCGTCACCGCAAGTATTTGGAGAATAAGACTTATAATTCCCGTAACCTTGTCAATAGGTTTTCTCTTTTTCAAGAACTTTTCACTCAGCGTCCAAAGATAAGTGGACGCAACCGTCTGTTCCGCATATTTGCTCTTTATAAGATAAATTATTATCAGTATCGGGATGCCGATAAGTCCCAATAATCCGATAGGATAAAGAAAACTCATTTCAGCACCTCCTTGCCCACAAGCCTGTCAAAGAATATCTCGTCGATATCATCTTCGGCAATCACGTCAAGATATGACGCTCCCCTTGCCGCACACGCACCGCTTATTCTGTCAATGGTGTATTTCAACGCTTCTTTGTACGCTTTCGCAATATCTCTGGTTACGTTTTTACGATAAAATTTCTCCGAATTTTCCGAGTCCAAAAGATGAACCTTTCCTCTTATTTGGGGATTCACTTCGTCTCTTGAAAGGACCTGCACGCAAAGCACGTCTCTCTTTTTGTCCGTTAAATGATTTATCGCACTCTCGTAGTCGTTGTCGGTCAAAAAGTCGGAAATGATTATCGACATTCCGTCGCCGTATCCTACGTTTGAGGGTATTATCGCATCGCTTATAAAACTGTCGCCGTCAAATTCGATATTGTTAAGAGAACCTATGGAATTTATGTATGCGTCTTTCCCTACCATTCCGGGAGCAACGTCTATTACCTGCTTGTCTTTTATCACGTATATTGAAACCTTGTCCATTTCACTTACCGAAAGATAGGCAAATGCGGCGGCGATTTTTATTGCCTGCTCCGCTTTACCGCCTCTTCCGAAATTCATTGAACGGCTGGCGTCAATATAAATTTTCGTGTGCATCTGACGCTCGTCAAGATAAAGTTTCTGATAAAGTTTTTCAAAACGAGCGTAAGCGTTCCAGTCTATTTTCGTGATGTCGTCACCGGGACAATAATCACGATAGTCGGCAAATTCACAGGAAGAACCGAAATTCTTGCTCTTGTGCATTCCTCCGAAAAGACCCGCAACGTTGTTTTTGACAAGCGACTGCAACGCTTCAAGACGTTGCAGAAATTTCTCGTCTATAACAAAATAACTCATTTTTCCCCTTATCTCTTGGTTTTCTTGTTTTCTTTGATAAGCATACCGATAACGTCATCCGTCGTAAGATGTTCGCTTACGGCGGCGTAGTTGATCTTGATTCTGTGTCTGAGTACGGGCTTTGCAAGTGCGTCGATATCCTCATAGGAAACGTTGTAGTTGCCGTTTATTAACGCTCTTACTTTCGCACAAGTGATAATTGCCTGTGCCGCACGGGGAGACGCACCGTATTTGATGTACTTCTTTGCCGTGTCGGTTGCGTCTTCGATTTCGGGGTGAGTTCCAGATATAAGATTTATCGCATAGTGAAGAACGTCGTCGATTACGGGAACGGTAGATGCGAGTTCTCTCATTTCGAGGATTGTATGACCGTCAATAACCGCTTCCGCATTCTCCGCCATCGTTACCTGCGTCATCTTAACGATGTCAACGAGTTCGTCGTGACCCGGGAATTTCATAACGAGTTTGAAAGTAAATCTGTCCATCTGTGCTTCGGGAAGAGGATATGTACCGTCCTGCTCAACGGGGTTCTCCGTTGCAAGCACGAAGAAAGGCTCTTCGAGTTTGTAAGTCGCTCCGGCAACCGTTATCTTGTGTTCCTGCATAACTTCAAGCATCGCCGCCTGTGTTTTCGGCGTCGCTCTGTTAATTTCGTCCGCAAGTACAAGATTTGCGAATATCGGACCGGGACGGAACGTGGAAGTCATTCTTCCGTTTTCGTCCTTTTCGATAACGTTCGTACCCGTAATGTCGGACGGCATAAGGTCGGGGGTAAACTGAATACGTGAGAAGGGCAAACTCAACGTACGTCCGAGTGAACGAACGAGACGAGTCTTTCCGACTCCGGGAACACCTTCGAGAAGAACGTTACCACCCGCTATAATGGCAATAATAACGTTGTCAACTATGTCTTCCTGACCCACTATATCTCTGCGAAGTTCGCCTTTTATCTTAGAAATCTGCTCGCTGAATTTTATTACCGATTCAATGTTTTCCATAACTCTTTTCCTCTTTCCTTGTCTGCGTGTATTTTTCCGTACTTGCGTACTGTATGTTTCGTTTGAAATTTTCGTCTTTACCGTGCAGTTAACAACCGCTTAAAACCGTTGTCAATTTCCACTGCCGGACGGCGTGTAAACCGATTCAAAATAATCCTGCATTGCGTCTTTGAGTCCGTCGGGAGCGTTTTCCATCGCTTCCTCCTGCTTTGCCTGATAATCACCGATTACGTTTCCGTAAGCGGTCATTGTGTTGTTCTTGTAGTCAAATACAGAGTCCTTGCTTCCGTATAAGATGTCGCCCGAACCCATACCGCCGTCGTCGCCGACCTTGTCGTTGTCGGGGGCTTCCGTGCCGACCTCGTTGCCTTCTCCGTCAAATGCTCCGCCATTGCCGTTGCCGTCCGAAGAACTACCGCCGTCAGGGTCCGCCACGTTGAATATTCTCATAAGTTCCGTGACAACGTAGTCGCCGACAGTCATATTGTTGTACTCTGTCGACATAGCGTCGTAAAGGTCGTTTTGCGTCAAATCAAATATTTGATCCAAATCGCTCTTTGCATTCGCCAATGGATATCCTGCATTAGATGACTTCTCCGCCAAACTTGCCGTTTGCTTTTGTATGTTCGCAAGTAATCCGTAAAGCAATATGTTGGTGTTTCCGTCGAAACCGTGTATTGCCGACGTAAGACCGTTTGCAAAATCATCAACCATCGAAGAAAATTCCACAGAGTCCGCACAAGCGTTAAATTCACCACGCATTGTATCAAGTGTCGGTGAATCGGGTAATATCATCAACTCGTTGAGTACGGCGTCAAACTTTTCCATGCACTCGTCACCGTTGTTTTTCATATTCTCTCCGATGTCATCGTATGCACAAAGCCTGTCAACCGTAACTCTCACTCTCGTGATCACCGCACCGACAAGTTCGTTTTTAAGACTTTCTTTCTTTGCGTTTTCAAGATCACCGAGTAATCCTTCCAGTGCATCCACCGTGTATTCTTTCATCTCGGTTTCCGCATCCGACTCTCTTACGTACTGTATAAGATTTTCAAGCGATACTCTCTGCCAGTCACTCAGCGAGTAATCGGGGTCGTACGGTTCTTCGGATTCTTTTGTCGGAATAAACGTCGCTCCGACAATCAATCCCACCGAGATAATCAACGTGACCGCACCCGTCCAAATCTTTCTTGTCAAAAACTTTCTTGAAGAAAGTTCTTTTAACCGTGCGTCGGCGTCCCGCCTTTGAAGTTCGATGATAACGCCGTCCGCACCGTCAAATTCGAGCATCGTCTGGGCTTTTTCACCAAGCCCCAATTCCTCGTCAACGCTCTTCGCTATTCGTGTGTTGGAACGAAGTAACAGCCCGAACGAAATCGAGCCTCCCACAGCCGTCGCAACCACACCCGAGATTATGTAATATATAAAATTTTGTTCGACTCCGATAAGTTTTAAAACAGCCACCGTCAGTGCTACGGCAACCGCTCCGCAAGATAAAGCATATGAAACCGCCCTGATGATGGTATTCCATAACACCTTGCGTTTGAACTTTTTAAATCCCGCTCCCATCTTGTCTCCTTTCCGTGTTTTTTGAAAAATGAATATTTCACGTTATACTCTTGCATATTTCGCCATTCATTTTTTCAATGACAATTCGTTGTGTCTTTTTTTATAATATAATTATAAAGTAAAGCCACAAAGTACTATATCGATAATAATACCACATAATCCCTTGCGTGTCAACAGTTTTTTTCACTTAAAATTCACTTTTAACATTTTGTTCATAACCAAATCATCATTATATTATATGCAATTTTACCGATTTGTGTGAATTTTGAAAGTTTTGAGTTTCAAACTTGCAAAATATGTTGATATTCAGTTAACAATTGAGTTGTATAATACGAGTATGATAATACGCACGGAGGTACCCCTATGTTCAACGTTATGGTCGTTGAAGACGACGCAAATTCAAGAAAACTTATGTGTACCGTACTCGAACAGTACGGATATACGACACTCCCTGCCACAGACGGCGTCGATGCCCTCGAAATTTTGGACAAAAAACACGTCGATATCATAATTTTGGATATAATGATGCCCCGTATGGACGGTTTTGAATTTACAAGTATTCTCCGTCAATCGGGCTGTAATATTCCGATATTGATGGTGACGGCAAAACAGTCCCCCGTCGATAAGCGAAAAGGCTTTATAATCGGCACCGACGATTATATGACCAAACCTATCGACGAAGAAGAAATGGTGCTTCGTGTCGGAGCGTTGCTACGCCGTTCCAAAATCGTCAACGAACGCAAATTGTGCGTCGGGAACACAACGCTTTATTACGACGCATTGACCGTAAAAATCGGAGATGCGAGCGAGATGGAACTGCCCCAAAAAGAGTTTATGCTTCTCTTTAAACTCCTCTCCTACCCCAATAAAATTTTCACCCGTCGCCAACTGATGGACGAGATATGGGATATGGAAAGCGAAAGCGACGAACGCACGGTGGACGTTCACGTAAGTCGCCTGCGTGACCGATTCAGAGAAAATAAAGATTTTGAAATAATAACGGTCCGAGGACTCGGCTATAAAGCGGTAATATCGAAATGAAAAACGAAAATAATTCAAACGAAAAAAAAGGAGTCAAACTTGACTTCTCCCTTGAAAAATTCGGACGTGAATTCGAAGATATAAAAGCACGATATTCCATACGCTTTCTCTTCGTTTTCCTGACCGCCCTCATATTTGCGGCAACCGCAATTCTCATTGTCGGTATAGTTTTGATTTTGGGACTGTTCCCCGTGTTCAAAGGCTCGGTATTCACCTCGGCAACCCCGATCGTCATTTCCGCAATAATAGCGTTTACAATAGTCGGAACCACCATAGCCGCAATAACCTCGAAATTTTTCCTTTCACGTCTTCGAAAGATACAAGACGGTATGATGGAAATATCCAAAGGTAACTTCAAGGTAAGACTGAAAGAACACGACAAAAAAGGAAAAGTCACGGAGTTCGGTGTGCTTGAAACAACTTTCAACAAGATGGCTTCCGACCTCGACGGCATAGAACTGTTCCGTAACGATTTCATCAATGATTTTTCCCACGAATTCAAAACTCCCATAGTCTCGATTAAAGGGTTTGCACATCAACTTCAAAATCCCAACGTCACAGAAGAACAAAGGGCTGAATACGTTGCCATAATCGCTGCCGAATCGGATAGGCTTGCGAAAATGTCAACGAACATTTTGCTTCTCACAAAACTTGAAAACCAAAGAATAGTAAGCGAAAAAACCACGTTCGAACTTGACGAGCAAATCCGTAAAACGGCAATTTTGCTCTACGACAAATGGAATGAGAAAAACATAGAACTCGACCTTGACGAACTTGACCCGATAGAGTACACGTTCAACGAAGAAATGCTCTCTCACGTGTGGATAAACCTTATCTCCAACGCCGTCAAGTTTACGCCAAACGACGGTAAAATCTCAATATCTCTGCATAGACAAAATAACGCCGTAATATGTTCGGTAAAAGATAACGGAATAGGTATGAGCGAGGAAACGGTTGAACGTATCTTTGAAAAATTTTATCAAGGCGACAGTTCACACCACGCCTCCGGTAACGGCATAGGTCTGAATATAGTAAAACGTGTGGTTACACTTGCAGGCGGAAAAATAAACGTGGAAAGTTCCCTCGGCTCAGGGTCGATTTTCACCGTCATTCTGCCCGTAACACAAGCGTAAATATTGACCGATAAAAGAAAAAAACGACGGTCTTTTTTGTAAGACTGCCGTTTTTTTGAGTAGTTCCGTCTGTAAGCCGGGTTCTGTAATCGACGGTTATTAATCTTTGTTCTCCGTCACCGAAAAACTCCGCCATAACTTTGGCGTGCCACCTCGCAGTATCCCGAAAAATCGAGAGTTGAAGGCTACTTTCCCACGGGGTGTTGCTTCGGGTAGGGTTTACAGCAAACTTACGTTACCGTAAGAGTGGGTGGGCTCTTACCCCGCCTTTCCATCCTTACCGACACAAAGTCGGCGGTCTATTTCTGTTGCACTTTCCCGACAGTTACCTGTGGCTGACGTTATCAGTTACCCTGCCTTCCGAAGCCCGGACTTTCCTCATGCGGATACCTTTCGGCACCACCGCACGCAACCGTCCGACGAACCTACGCACACGATTATACCAAATTTTCGGTAAAATGTCAACCCGAAAAACAGCGGAAAAGCGTAAACTTGTTTGTAACTTATTGACTTTTTTTATCTTGTATGATAAAATGATTTGTTAAACTTAGAATTTAAAGAGGTTTTTATATGAAAATCGGATTTGTATCCCTCGGTTGCCCGAAAAATCGTCTCGATACCGAGGTAATGCTCCACGAAGTTGTATCGGCAGGTTATGAAATAACCCCCGAAGAAACCGATGCGGACATAGTTATAATAAACACCTGTGCATTTATCGAATCAGCAAAAAAAGAAGCGATAGATAATATACTCGATATCGCTTGGCTTAAAGAACATAATAATCTCGGCGGAATTATCGTAACGGGCTGTATGGCAGAACGCTACGGCGAAGAAATACTCAAAGAATTTCCCGAAGTCGATGCGGTGCTCGGCGTCGGAAGTATACATAATATCGTCGATGCCGTAAACGAAGTCGCAAAAAATATCGAGGCAAAAAAGACGCCCGAACGTAGATATTACTCTCACGAAGATAAAAATACCGTTTGTCTCGGCGGTGACAGAGTTCTCACAACGCCCGACTATATGGCATACCTCAAAATATCCGAGGGTTGCGATAACCGTTGCACCTATTGTGCAATTCCCGATATAAGGGGAAAATTCCGCAGCCGTCCCATGGAAGACCTTATTGCGGAAGCGAAAGAACTTGACGAAATGGGAGTAAAAGAACTCACGATTATCGCTCAAGATACTACAAGGTACGGAAAAGACCTTTACGGTGAGTACTGCCTTGATAAACTTTTGCATAAAATTACCGAGGAGACCAATATTCCGTGGATTAGGGTGCTTTATTGCTACCCCGATAAAATCACGGAAGGCTTTGTTGCCGAATTCAGAGATAACCCGAGAATACTCAAATATATCGACCTTCCTCTCCAACATATCAGCGATAAAGTTCTCCGCAGAATGAACCGTCACGGCAACGGACAACTCATACGTGACGTCATCAACACCCTGCGTCACGAAATCCCCGATATCACCATAAGAACCACGTTCATCGTAGGTTTTCCGGGAGAGACCGAGGAAGATTTCTGCGAACTTGCCGAGTTTGTAAAAGAGGCAAGATTCGAACACGCAGGTGCATTCACGTACTCACGTGAAGAAGGCACTCCCGCATACGACTTCGAAGACCAGATAGACGAACAGGTAAAACAGGACAGAATGGATATCCTGATGAAGAGCCAAATTGAAATAAATCACGAGCAAAACCTTGAAAAAATCGGAAAAACCATAGCCGTTTTGTGCGAAGATTACGACCCCGTAAGCGAATCTTATTTCGGAAGAAGCGAAGCGGACGCACCCGAAATAGACGGTAAAGTGTTCTTTAAATCCGATAGAAAAATCGCACCGGGCGAATTTGTAAACGTAAAGATACGTAAGGCTTTGGATTACGACCTCTACGGATTTGCGACTTCAAAATAATTTTAAACTTTCAAAAAAACTTTCAAAAAGGAAATCCGAAAAATGAAAATGAATCTTCCAAATAAACTCACGGTTCTGCGTCTTTGTATGGTTCCCGTGTTTATGGCGGTAATGCTTGTTCCCTGCTTTGCACACCTTACCGTAACTCAAAACGCAATCTTGCAATTTATCGGTATGTTGCTTTTTGCATTGGCGTCAATTACCGATATGCTTGACGGAAAAATCGCAAGAAAATATAACCTTGTTACCGACTTCGGTAAATTCCTTGACCCCCTTGCGGATAAATTTATGGTTATAGGTGCGGTACTTTGCCTGTTTTTCTATAATGCGACAGTGGGAAGTACACCCCTTGCAACACTTTATTTCTTTGCACTTGTAATCGTTGTGTTCCGTGAACTTGCCGTTACGTCCATCAGACTTATAGCATCTTCAAAGCAAGGCGTCGTTATTGCCGCAAATATGCTCGGTAAAGTTAAAACGGTGACACAAATAATCGCCGTTATCTCGGCAATGGTCGAACCCAATATCTACGCACTTTTGGGTGTTGACGGATTTGTAACACAGTATCCCCCCGTCACTTTCATTATGACGGCTGTAATGATGGTGCTTACGGTAATCTCGGGCATAAATTACATAACGGGTGCATGGAAATACCTCGACCCTCAAAAATAACAGATAAAACCAAATCGCAAAACAGCGGGTCTTACCCGCTGTTTTTTTGTATGTAAACGCAGTCCTACGCCAAGCCATCTGATTTATCTCGAAAATGCCCTGCACCGCAGGGCATTTTTTCTTCGTTTTGCGTCAAATTTGCCGTAGATTGTCTTCCAAGGCATACGAATTTTTATCATGGTTTCATTCATTTTTTGTAAACATATACTTTATTTTTCAACAATATATTTCAAAATATTGCATTTTTATTCAAATAATCTCTTGCAAAATTCATCAACGTACTTTCCAAGTGCATCAAAATCCATAGCCGATTTGTATATTTCTTCAAGAGAAAAATGATGTTCTCCCGCTTTTGCAAACCACACTTCCGCCCGCCTTATACATTCTTCGGACATAGATAAACAATGATTACATTCCTCTCTTTCATTTCGAGAAAGGTTTAAGTCATCACTCAATTCCGTAAAAATTATCTTTTCCGAATATTTGGATTTTTCGGATTTCGACATACCGCCCCTAACAACCCATGTGCGGTTCTCTTCAAAATAAATACCGTCGGTTTCTCCGTAATATATCGGGTTGTAACATATCCTTATCCGCACACCGAATGATTTTGCACGATCAATGCAATAGTCGAAAAACCGCTGTGCAAAACAATCGCTTATCGGATAAATTCTCTCTGCGATTTTTTCAAACGTGTCAAAATGCCACCTGCCGAGCATTCCTATTCCGTCAATCAGAACAGGCGTGCCTGCATTCTTTTCGGATCCTGTAGTGCCGTCGGAAACTTGTTCAAATATACGCTTTAAAACTTCGTCGGTGCAAGACTTTACGGCATGTGCGTTGTAAATCCGTCTCAGTTCTCCGCAGACTCGTAAATATAAATACGCATTTGCATACGCCTGTGATTTTTCCAAGCACAAATTCCGTATTATTCCTCTATTCTCCGACAGATACTCACTGTTCCAAAATAACCCCGTGTTGATAATCTCTTCCACCGCTCCGGGTGCCTTTTCCGCATATAAGTGTGGAGGAGTACCGTCGATAACTCCCATATAACCGTCTCCCGTCTTAACCAATACACCGTCAAGCGACGTGTGGTCGGAAGAACAAAAATAATTTTCAACCTCAAATCCTTTTGCCTCCGCTCGCTCCGACACGCAACGCATAAGCGTACTTTTCCCCGTTCCCGGACCTCCCTTGACTATATATAATTTGTCAGCCACACAAAAAATCTTGTCAAAATAATTCTTAAATCCGTCGGCTGAATTTGATGCGGCAAAAAACGACTTACTCATAAAAATCTCCTTTTGAAAAATTCAATACAGTTTATGTATATTTCCCCCCAAATGATAAGAATATGCTTTCACAAGATAGTCATAAATAACCACTTGTCCTAAGCCTC
>CAZGJC010000034.1:0-19948 GCA_964526505.1 uncultured Clostridium sp. | reverse complement strand
GATAATATGGCGGCAGGTCCCGCATCTTACGGTATGACAGACACAATGGGAAGAATGCACTCCGACGCTCAGTTCGCAGGTTCTTCTTCTGTTCCCGCTCACGTAGAAATGATGGGTCTTATCGGTGCAGGTAACAACCCCATGGTCGGTATGACCGTTGCGGTTGCGGTTGCTATCGAAGAAGCGGCAAAATAATAAAACAATAAATTTTGGGCGGTCTTTTGACCGCCCTTTTATGTTTCTCTCGATTTTATTTTTTACATTTTATTTGACTTGTTGTTGCAAAATGCGACTAAAAGTGATACAATATTTTTGTCAATTTTTCATTTCACGAGGCAAACGACAATGACCGAAAACAAACAAATTTCACCTTTAACGTATATAAAAAAATTTATATTGCAACACACCGTTCTGTGTATTGCGGCGATACTTGCAATTGTAACGTCTGTAATAGTACCGCCTGACAAGGAATATATCGGATACATCGATTTCAAAACCTTGACGTGCCTATTTTGCACGCTTGCGGTAATCTGTGCCTTAAAAAACATAGGATTTTTTTCATTCCTTGCAAAAAAAATAATCTCATTTACCGGAAACGTAAAATTTTCCGTACTTGCACTTGTTTATATCACTTTTATCGGATCAATGATTATAGCCAACGATATGGCACTTATAACCTTTCTTCCCCTTGGTTATTCCGTACTCAAAGACACGGGAAAAGAAAAATATATGGCTTTCACTTTTATTATGCAGAACATAGCCGCAAACCTCGGAGGAATGCTTACACCGTTCGGAAATCCGCAAAGCCTTTATCTCTATTCATATTTTAATATTCCGACAGCCGAATTTGTCCAAATTATGTTGCCGTTGTTCCTGCTGTCAATTATGCTCATAACGGTTCTTTGCCTGATTTTCGTCAAAGGTGAAAAAGTAAGTGTAACAAACGAAAATAAAAAAAGCCTTCCACATATGCGAACACTTCTCTACTTGTTGCTTTTTGCTTACTCAATTGTCATTGTTTTTCGCATAGTACCGTATTGGACAGGGCTTATAATAATTCCGCTTATACTTGCATTTGCAGACCCGATAGCACTTGGAAAAACCGATTATGCCCTCTTGCTCACTTTTGTATTCTTCTTTATTTTCGCTGGAAATATGTCAAGAATTGAAACAGTACGAATGATTATTTCTCATCTTCTTGAAAAAAGCACGCTTATTTTCTCTGTTCTCTCCTGTCAAATAATGAGTAACGTCCCAAGTGCCGTATTGCTGTCACATTTTACAGATAATTACCGTGAATTGCTTATGGGCGTAAATATAGGAGGAGCAGGCACACTTATCGCTTCCCTTGCAAGCCTCATTACGTATAGAGAGTATTCACAACGCAACCCCGGAAAGAAAAAATATTACCTCGTACTTTTCACGCTTTTAAATCTCCTCTTCCTTGTAGTACTCACAACGTTTGCATATTTTTTCTTAACGTAATATGCATTTATTATAAATGAAAACAAGGAGTAATAACGTAACTCCTTGTTTTTGCTTACTTTTCACTCACCGCACATGCGGAGACTCGAACATTCACTCAAAATCTGCGATTTTGAGCATCGGAATTCTCGTGCTACGCCAAGTCGCAACAAAAAAAGAGAAGCAACTTCGTTGCTTCTCTTTTTTGTTGGTGACCCACCGGAGACTCGAACTCCGGACCCCTTGATTAAAAGTCAAGTGCTCTACCGTCTGAGCTAGTGGGTCTCTCGACTACCTGAATATTATAACACAATTGATTGGTTTTGTCAACACTTTTTTTTGCAGTCGATATATAATTTTACCGTGTTTTTTGGGTGATCTTTTGTCTAATTTTACTATTGTCTGTATTTTCCGATAATATAATCCGCCATTTGCACGATATTTGTACTTAAAATTGTCGGCAAGGATATGTCATCTCTTTCCTGCCCGTTTTGACCTCCCCCTAAAATATCCGACCGTACGGCAGAAATTATGAATTTATCAAGCCCTTTTGCACGTGACACTTCCATGCTTCCGCCAAAACACGATATATTCAAGGCACTATCCCTTAGTAATTTAGGTATATTGTTTTCCACGTATTCATCGAAGCAATCCACAAAACCGCAACACAAAAAGTATGCACAACGCATCTGAGAAAGTGTATTTTCATTGGCTCTCAAATATTCACGAAGCGTTTTATCAATTTTTGCCATCCTTATATTTGAGCCGAATATCACAACATCATATTCACGCAAATTCGGTTCAAACACTTTTTCTATTTTTACAACTGCAACTTCGTGATTTTTAAATTGTTCCGCCAAAATCTTCGCACACTCTTCGGTTGTTCCGTATTTCGACGCATACGCTATTAAAATCTTCATAAACTTTTCCTTAAATCAAATACTGCAATTTAATTATAGAACCCAAATACACAAAAATCAAGTACAATTTTAAAACAATTCTTTTTTTGCTTGAAATAAAACAAGATAAGTGGTATAATTAAACATATGGAGCAACGTCAAAGGAGCAGAATATGGAAAATAAATTGCAAATCAAGGAAAAAATAAACAGTCTCCGCACGGAACTGACGCACCACGCAAAACTCTATTACGTGTACGACGCCCCGGAAATATCGGACTACGAATATGATATGCTTTATGCACAACTCGTACGTCTTGAAGAAGAAAATCCCGAATTTTTCGATCCCAATTCCCCAACGCAACGTATCGGTGGAACACCACTTGAAAAATTTGATAAAGTTACACACACTATCCGAATGGATTCTCTTTCCGACGTTTTCTCCTACGACGAACTTAAAAGATTTATCGACTCCACTGCGGAGGTTATACAGGATGTTGAATATTCCGTAGAACCCAAAATAGACGGCTTGTCAGTTTCGCTTAAATACGAAAACGGAATTTTCGTACAAGGTGCGACACGTGGCGACGGAAACGTCGGTGAAGATGTGACACAAAACATAAAGACGATTTTTTCAATTCCTATGACTCTTCCGGAACCTCTCACACTCACAGTCAGAGGAGAAATTTATATGCCACGCTCGGTTTTTGACCGCATAAATCAAAAGCGAGAAAAAGAAGGGTTGCCACTTATGGCGAACCCGAGAAATGCGGCGGCAGGTTCACTCAGACAACTTGACCCGCAAATCACCGCCTCTCGTGGTCTTGACGTTTTCGTATTTAATTTTCAAGATGGTGATATTTACACAGACGGTCGAAAACCGCAGTCACATACGGAAATGCTCGACAGACTTGAAAGTCTCGGATTTCCTTGTGTAAAAATGCGTATAAAGACAGCGTCATACGAAGAAATAATAACTCACATAAAAGATATCGGCATCGCACGTGACAATCTTCCCTATGATATCGACGGTGTAGTTATAAAAGCCGACAGCCTGCGTGACCGTCAAATTCTCGGAGAGGGTGCCAAAACGCCGAAGTGGGCTGTTGCATATAAATTTCCTCCGGAAGAGAAAAAAACAAAAATTCTCAATGTGACAATAGCCGTTGGACGTACGGGCGTTCTCACTCCCACCGCTATCCTTTCACCCGTCCGCCTTGCAGGAACAACGGTTTCAAGAGCAACTCTTCATAACTTCGATTTCATTCGAGAGCGTGGAATCATGCTCGGTGATACTGTAATTGTTCGAAAGGCCGGAGATATAATCCCCGAGGTCGTAACAGCAATGCCCGCCGAGCGTGACGGAACGCAAACCGAAATTCAAATCCCCACAATTTGCCCATCTTGCGGAGAACCCGTATTCTACGACATAGACGAAAGTGTGGCAGTTCGTTGCACAAATTCCGCTTGCCCGGCACAACTCTCACGTGGTATTGAACACTTTGTTTCAAAAAACGCCATGAATGTTGACGGTCTCGGTCCGCAAATTATAGAACTTTTGATATCGTCAGGTCTTATCAAGGATGCGGCGGACCTTTATTCACTCAAAGCAAATGATATTTCATCGCTTGACAGAATGGGTGAGAAATCAGCTCAGAACTTGATATCATCCATTGAAAAGTCCAAAAATGCAGGTCTTGAACGACTTTTGAATGCACTCGGTATACGTAATGTAGGTGAAGTTGCAGCCACTGCTCTGGCTCAAAAATATAAAACGCTTGAAGCCTGCATGACCGCTACGTTCGAAGATCTTGTAACAATTGAAGATTTCGGTCAAATAACCGCCGAATGTATAGTAAATTTCTTTTCTCATCCCCAAAATATAACGCTTTGTGAAAAATTGAAAAATGCAGGTGTATTGTGTACGTCAACGTCTGCACCAACAGGAGAAAAATTAAAAGGCTTGACTTTTGTTCTTACCGGAACACTTCCGCATATGTCACGTGATGAGGCCGCAACAAAAATAAAGTCTCAGGGCGGAAAGGTATCCGGATCTGTTTCATCAAAAACAAACTACGTCGTTGCAGGCGAATCGGCAGGTTCAAAACTTACAAAAGCACACGACTTGGGCATTTCAGTAATCGATGAAGAAACATTGCTTTCTATGTTACAGTAATCACGCAATCCCGGTATACTCAACTATACCGCTGTAAATTCCATCGGCATATAAACTCGGGGAGCCACTCATCAATTCCGCCTCTCTCGGATTTGTGATAAATCCGAGTTCAACAAGAACTGCGGGCATATACGTTCTTTTTAATACGTAAAGACCGGGACGGACTTTCATTCCCCTGTTGGTCACACCGACCACGTCGGAAATTCCGTCCACAATATCCAGCCCAAGCCTCCAAGCTCGTGAATCCCTTGCATAAGAATATGCCTCTACACCGTTCGCAGAGGAAATGTCAGAAGCGTTTGTATGCAAACTGATAAAATAATCCGCACCCCATGCATTCGCCTCTTCAACACGCACACGCAGACTCGATGCATTTGAAGTTCCGAGTTGTGTTTGTTCACTCGGACGTGAAAGTCTGACATCATAGTTCCCACTTCGTCTAAGTATACTTGCGAGAATTTGACCTATATTGTATGTTATATCTTGCTCTCTCAGTCCGTTTCCCTCAGCACCGGCGTTTGGATTTACCGGATTATGACCTTGGTCGATATATATTTTTATTGCCATAATAAAACCCTCCGTTTATCGCTCTCCTTATTAGATTTTATGCAACGATAATCAAAATTGATACAAAAAGGAAATTTTAATATGACCGATTCAATAACAATATCTAAAAATTCGGAAGAAAAAAATAAGATAGTTAAAGGTATGCTGTATCTTGTGGCTACGCCCGTAGGAAACCTTGCAGATATTTCCGAGCGTGCCGTAAAAGTACTTTCCGAAGTGGACTTTATCGCCGCAGAAGATACTCGTAACACCATGCGGTTATTGCAATATCTTGGTATTCAAAAGCCTATGATATCCTATTTTGAGCACAATAAAAAAACGCACGGTCCCATAATTTGCGACAGATTACAATCAGGTGAGTCGTGTGCCGTCGTAACGGATGCCGGAACACCTGCAATATCCGACCCGGGAGAAGACATCGTTGCAATGTGTGCACAACGACATATTCCGGTAACGTCTATACCGGGACCGTGTGCCGCAATACTCTCACTAACGCTCTCAGGACTTCCGACAGGTAGATTTTGTTTTGAAGGATTTCTTCCTGTTGACAAATCCCAACGAAGAGAAAGACTTGAACGCTTGTCTTACGAAGACAGAACTATGATATTTCACGAAGCTCCGCACAAACTGATAGCAACACTTGAAGATTTAAAAAACACGTTCGGAGACGACCGACGCATATCTCTTTGCCGTGAACTTACAAAACTTAACGAGGAAATTATGCGTACAACACTGTCTCTCGCCTGTGACTATTACAAGGAAAACAATCCACGAGGCGAATACGTGCTTGTAGTAGAAGGAGGCTCCGATGTGTCACCTTCAAAATCCGATTATAGCGAACTCTCGATAGAAGAACATGTCCGTATGTATGTAGACCAAGGATTTTCAAAAATGGAGGCTATAAAAAAGACCGCAAAAGACCGTGGCGTACAAAAAAATGAGATATACCGTGTTGTTTCTGTAAAATAATGTATACAAAGTGTCAAATATGTACTGATTTTCAGCATTTTTTGGCACTTTTTTTATTGAATTTTTTCTTGCATTTTTTTCAATAAAAGTGTTGACAAACCATTGTGTTTGTGATATAATATCACTGTTGCGGAAGCGACTCAAACTTAATATGCTGGTGTGGCTCAATGGCAGAGCAGCTGATTTGTAATCAGCAGGTTGATGGTTCGACTCCGTTCACCAGCTCCATATGGGGGATTTCCCGAGCGGCCAAAGGGGGCAGACTGTAAATCTGTTGTCACTGACTTCGGTGGTCCGAATCCACCATCCCCCACCAAAAATCACTTGCAATGGCAAGTGATTTTTTTCGTTGTTCTCAAATACATAACCCGGCTCCAAACCTTTAAGGAACCGGGTTTTCGAAATATATCAAAAAGAACTTATCGGCAAACTCTCATCGTCTACGCCTTTTGTTATTTTCTTTATAACAACGTAATAACTGTAATTATCGTTTACCTTTACACATACTCTATCCCCAATGTGGCGTCCGAGCAATGCTTTTCCAAGTGGCGACTCTTTACTCAACAATCCTTGAAGTGCATCCTGACGCAACGTCGTAACAAGTTTTCTTGAAACCACTTCATCATCTTCTTCAATATAAATATCTATCGTGTCAAACAAGCAAACGGCATCCGCTTTCTGTTCAACCTTTATCACCTTTGCGGTTGCTATCATATTTTTCAGATACCTTATCCTGCTCTCATTATGATTTTTTTCCCTCTTTGCCTCTTTATATTCGGCGTTTTCGGAAAGGTCTCCGAACTCACGTGTTCTCTGCACTTCCGCCAAAAATTTGGGACGCAAAACCGATTCCCTGTAATCTATCTCTTCCTGCATTTTCTTTATATCAACTTTTGTCAATTCGTCGTGCATATTATACCTCCCAAAAAACGCTACGATAAACTTTCGTACAAAACGGCATTTTTTAAATAAACCTTCATCATTATATATCAAAATCGCCTTTTTGTCAACAAAAAACAGGGCTTTTTTAAATTGTGCTATTGACAAAACAGACCATATTTCATATAATTATAATGTATGTGAATTGAAATTTATAAATTCCGAAAGGGTAAATTCAAATATGATTAAAGTGGTAAAATTCGGAGGCTCCTCCCTCGCAGACGCAGATCATTTCCGCCAAGTGGCGAGTATAATAAAAGCAGACCCCTCACGTCGTTTTGTAGTGCCGTCTGCCCCCGGCAAACGTTACTCGGGCGACACAAAGGTTACAGATATGTTGTACACCTGCTATAATCTCATAAAAGAACACGCACCTCAGGAGAAAATAGACGAGCAATATAGCCTGATATGCAACAGATATAAGAGCATTATAGAGGATCTCGGTCTTGATTTTGATATTTCGGGAGAACTTGAATATGTAAAAAACTCTATGCTTCATAATTCCGGTCGTGACTATGCGGCGAGCCGTGGCGAATATTTAAACGGTCTTATTCTCGCCAAATATCTCGGTTTTTACTTCATAGATGCCGAAAACGTTGTGTTTTTCCGTGATAACGGAAGTTTCGACGAAGAGCAAACCAACGAAGTTCTCTCAGAAGAACTCAAAAAGCATCAGAATGCGGTTATCCCCGGATTTTACGGCAGTATGCCCAACGGCACCGTTAAAACGTTTTCACGTGGTGGTTCCGATATAACAGGTTCAATAGTTGCACGTGCATGCAACGCAGATCTTTATGAAAACTGGACGGACGTATCCGGATTTATGATGGCGGACCCGAGAATCATAAACAATCCCCGCCCTATAGATACAATAACCTACCGTGAACTTCGTGAACTTGCGTATATGGGTGCAACAGTTCTCCACGAAGATGCCATCTTCCCCGCAAGAAATGCCGGCATACCGATAAATATCAAAAACACAAACCGCCCCGAAGACGCCGGAACTATGATAGTTTCCCACGCCGTGGAATTTGACCGCTCACACGTCATTTCGGGAATTGCAGGCAAAAAAGGATTTTCCGTAATCACCGTAGAAAAGGATATGATGAATACGGAAATAGGATTCGGCAGAAAGGTTCTTGAATCTCTTGAAGATTTCGGTATATCATTCGAACATATGCCTTCGGGAATTGACACTATGAGTGTGGTTATTCCCACAGCGGCACTTAATGAAAACAGAGAACGTGTGCTTCAAGCCATTCAAAGACGCACAAATCCCGACAGCATAACCGTCGAAGACGGTGTTGCGTTGCTTGCCATCGTAGGACGTGGTATGGTTAAAGCAAAAGGTACCGCAGCACGTGTATTCAACGCAATTTCAAATGCAGACGTAAATATTCGTATGATCGACCAGGGTTCTTGCGAACTCAATATCATCGTCGGCATTGACGAACACGACTTTGACCGTGCAATTAACGCCATTTACGACGAATTCGAAAGATAATTCCATAAAAAATCCATCGCATATCACCATCTGCGGTGGATTTTTATTTTCCTGCCGAATTTCTCAGAATTTAACACACACATATTCTTCCGAGGTTGACAAACGTTAAAAAATATGATATAATGCTACCGTAAAATTGAATATATTCACAATTTATCTCCGTAAGGATCAGAGGGAAGTTCGGTGAAAATCCGTCGCAACAATCATTACCGTAATTGAATTTATACTTCATAAGTCGGAATACTCGTTAAATTTGTGAGGTTTTATGTGATTTTTCACAAACGTTTTTGGATATGAGAAGCGTAGCCGTTTTAGTTGGGTGCAAGGGTTTTGGTATACCACGTTGCAGTCAACGGGATTGCTACGCTTTTTTATCTGTCAAACGATAAAATGGCGTTTTTTATTTATAATAAAAATCGGAGGAATACATGGCTGAATATTCAAAATACGAGTGCATCTTGCTTTTACAAAAAAAATACGAAGATACGCAGAAGTACGGACGATACCCAAGACGCTCGGATTTTTCCGAGCGTGAGGTTATGGCTATAAAAGCAAATTTCGGTCCTTGGCCTCGTGCGTTGGAGTGTGCCGGAATAAAAGAACCACGTGCTGACAACAAAAAAGAACTCAATCGTGAAAAGCGAGCCAGAGCAAAGCGAAGAAGACGTGAAAGCGAAAATTGAAATTTTACGGCATAAAGGTACAACAAAACAATAGTTTTTCACTTGACTTTTATCAAAAAAGCAAGAATATTATATACAAAAAGAGGAAGAAAAAATGAAAAAAATCATTGCGTTTTTAGTTTGTGCAGTATTGCTTACAGGCGTTATTTGCACCGGAGTATTCGCAGAAGGCGAAGAAACATTACAGGCGAATGTTTACGTAACAATTGCAAACGGCAGTCTTGAACTTGTTCAAGCAAAAATCGTTGTCACCGACATCGACGGCGACAACTCACTTACCATAAATGACGTACTTTGGTGTACTCACGAAGCAAAATTTGAGGGTGGTGCAACTGCCGGATATACAAGTGAAGAAAGCGAATGGGGATTGTCTCTTAAAAAACTTTGGGGAATTGAAAACGGCGGTTCTTACGGATATTACGTTAACAATGCATCCGCAATGAGCCTCAAAGACGAAATTAAAGACGGTGATTATGTATACGCTTTCGTATATACCGACACAAGTACATGGTCCGACACATACTGCTATTTCGATTCAAACAGTATTTCAACCGATGCGAACGTAGTACACCTCACACTCAAATCAATCGGATATGATACAGAAACATACGCATCTATATCAATACCCGTTCAAGGTGCAACAATTACCGTAAACGGCGTTGCAACTGATATAAAAACGGATGCGGAAGGCAAAGCGACCATCTCTGTTTCCGAGGGTGAAAATATTATAAGTGCCACAAGCGAAACTCAAAACCTTGTTCCCCCCGTATGTATTGTAAAATTCGAATCGAATGTTGTAACAGACGAAACAACAACTACGCCTGACGCATCGGAAACGGAAACCGAAATTCAGACCGAGGTTCAAACTGAAATTCTTACAGAAAAAGATACTGTAAATTCGGAAACGAATACTGAAAGCACGACCGAAAGCATCAAAGACAATTCCGACAAAAAAGGTTGCGGAAGCGTTATAGGAACAACGGGAATTGCTTTTGTATCTGCAATAAGTGTTGCAGGCATCGCACTTGTAAACAGAAAGAAGAATGAAAAATAAAAAAATAATTTCAACGGTAATTTTTTGCCTCATTTTCACGGTTCTTTTCGGGAGTGTAACGTGTGTGGCAAAAATGCCGTGCGAGTATACCGTCGAGGCTGAAAACGTTCTCGACGGTATACTGTCAAATAACGGGATATATGAAAAAAACATTCAATCTTGGATTGACGGATATCTTTGCGAAAATCCTGCCACAGGTGCTGAATGGTACGTGATTTCCCTTTCACAATATGGGAAATTCGATTTTTCAAAATATGAAAAAAGTTTATTGCTTTATCTTGAAAACAACAAAATAAGTTCCGCTTCGTCAAGACTTAAATTCGCTTTATGCCTTTCTGCAACAGGAAGTACAAACAAATATATTTCCGAAACCATTGACAATTCAATCGGAAAGCAAGGAATTATGAGTTGGATTTTCGGTTTGCATTTATTAAATAACGGATACAAATCCGAAAGTTACACTGTGGGCGAAATAGTAGATAAAATTGTGTCTTTACAATGCGAAAATGGTGGGTGGAGCGTTATCGGGAATCATGCGGACGCAGACGCAACGGCGATGGCGATACAAGCAATTTCCCCTTATTACAAAAGGGATTGCGATGTGGAAACGGCGATAAATAAAGGAATTTCTGCATTATCGAATATGCAACTTGACGATGGGGACTTTGCAAGTTACGGGGTGCCGAACGCAGAAAGTACCGCTCAGGTTATTATCGCTCTGTCCTCTCTCGGAATTGACTGCACAAGCGACGCAAGGTTTATAAAAAACGGCAAAAATCCCTTTGACGGTATAGGAAAATACGAAATCGAAAGTGGCGGTTTCGGGCATAAAAACAACTCCGAAAAGAGCGAAGTGGCGACAGTTCAGGCATTTATGGCGATGGTCTCTTATCTACGATTTGCCGAGGGAAAAGGCTCAATTTACTTACTTGACGGGGCTAATCCCGATGCAGTTGAGGGCCCGCAAGAGGGTCAAAATGGGTCACAAGAGGGTCAAAACGGGGCAACGGGAGGTTCTGACGGGGCAACGGAAGGTACAAATGAGGGCATATCCGAGTCAAGCGACATAAATGATGAAAATTCGGGTGAGATTTACGAGAATGAAACGAACGGCTCCGCAAATTCAAGCAACGGATTTTGGAAACAGAACAAGACCAAGATAATTATAATTTCCTGCGTTATAGGCTTTGGCGGAATTATTTGTGCGGTTCTTTTCATTTTCAAAAAACGCAACGTGAAAGATTATCTGATAATTTTAGCCGTGGTGTTAATTGCCGTATTGATTATTATTTTTGTCGATATAAAAACACCCGACGATTATTATAATGATGCCTCGACCGCTCTCGACGATTCGACCGTTATTGGGAAAGTCACATTTGAAATAAGATGTGACACTGTTATCGGCGAGGCTGACTACGTACCGCAAAACGGAGTTATACTGTCCTCGGGAGAATACGACATACACAATGACGACACGGTATATTCCCTTTTGTCAAGAATTGCAAAGATTGAAAAAATTCAAATCGACTCTTCAAAAACGGGCAGTGGCGTTTACGTATCGGGAATCGGCGGAATATATGAATTCGACTTCGGAGAATTATCGGGGTGGATATACAAGGTAAACGGTAAGGTGCCGTCTTTAAGTGCATCGGAATTTAAACTTTCGGATGGTGACGTTGTGGTTTGGTATTATACGAAAAATCTCGGCAACGATATTACACAGTGAGGTATTTATGAGATATTTTGACAGATTACACCCAATATCGGCTCTTATATATTTTATATTTATTCTACTGATATGCACAACGGTGCAAAATCCCGTTGTTGTTGCCGTTTGCTTTTCCTGCAACGTTATTTTTTACGGTATTTTATGCGGTGCGAAAAAGGCTTTTTCAAGACTCGCTTATACCTTACCCGTAATAATCATAATCGCTTTTACCAATTCCCTTTTCGTACACAAAGGAAACACGGTTCTTATTTTTATAAACGACACACCTATAACGCTTGAAGCAACTTTATACGGGCTATGTTCTGCCACGACGCTGGCTTGCGTTTTCTTCATTTGCTCCTCTTTCAGTTACGTATTTACAAGTGAAAAGTTTATTTATATTTTCGGACGAAAATTCCCAAAACTTTCGCTTATACTCTCTATGACTCTCGGATTCATTCCGAGAATGAAGAAAAAATTCGAGGAAATCGACGAGTCACAACGCACGTTAGGTTTATACACCACGGACGGATTTTTCGACCGCATAAAGGCAAAGTTCAGAGTACTTTCGGTTTTACTTACAAACTCTCTTGAAAATTCGGTTGAATGTGCCGACAGTATGAGAGCGAGAGGCTACGGATTACACGGCAGAAGCAGTTATTCAAATTACAAGTTTTCCGTCAGTGACGGCATATTTTCGGCGGTTACGGGCATTTTGGGAATTTTAAGCATTATTTTAATTATGAAAGGCGTAGGAGATTTCGATTTTTATCCCGTAATATCAAATTTTCCGACGGGTACGAGCATCACGATTTTGTACACGTCGGTTTTAATACTTGCGTTTTTACCCGTTTTCGTTGAGGTAAAGGAGAATATTTTATGGCATTATTTGAAATTGAAAATTTAAAATTTACCTACAACGGTGCCACGTCCCCGTCACTTGAAGGAATAAATCTAAACGTAGACAGCGGAGAATTTATTCTTCTTTGCGGTGAATCGGGTTGCGGTAAAACCACACTTTTGAGGCTGTTTAAAAATCAACTTCGACCCGAGGGCAAACTTGAAGGCGTAATAAAATACGACGGCAGTGATATTGAAAGCCTCGACGAATACAGGTCAGCATGCGAAATCGGGTTTGTTATGCAGAACCCCGACAATCAAAACGTAACTGACACCGTTTGGAGCGAACTTGCCTTCGGACTTGAAAATCTCGGTGTGGAGAGCGACGAAATCCGCAGAAGAGTGGCGGAGGTATGCGGTTTTTTCGGAATAGGAGAATGGTATCGCAAAAAAATATGCGACCTATCCGGTGGGCAGAGGCAACTGCTGGCTCTTGCCTCTGTTATGGTTATGGATCCGAGAGTGCTTATACTTGACGAGCCGACGTCTCAACTCGACCCGATAACTTCAATGGAATTTTTAAACGCCGTAAAAAGAGTTAACAGCCAACTCGGAGTTACCGTAATTATTGCGGAGCACAGACTCGAAGACGTATTTTCCATGGCTTCACGCATTATTCTTATGGACAAGTCCAAAATACATCTTTGCGACACGCCTAAGAATATAGGCACGCATTTATCCGTTGGTGGGGGTGTGCATAAATTATCCGTCGGAATGCCCTCATCGGTGAGGCTATTTGCGAAATTCGGCGGTGAGTGTGAATGTCCCATTGACGTAAATGAGGGAAAGCGATATATAAGAGACAATTTCAATCACCAAAAAACTCACTTGGACACAAAAGCGTTTGAGACTTCCGACAAGGTTATACTTGAAGTTAAAGACGCATATTTCAGATATCTGCGTTCTTCCCCGGACGTCTTACACGGTCTTTGTCTTAAAGTATACGAAAACGAGATCTTATGCATACTCGGTGCAAACGGTGCGGGAAAAACGACTTTACTCAAAGTTCTGTCGGGATTATACAAGCCATACAGCGGTAAAGTTTTGCTTTTGCAAAAACGGCTCGACAAATACACGGGCAATTCCCTTTACCGCCAAAACATCGCCGTATTGCCTCAAAATCCGCAGGACGTATTTATATGCGACAACGTATACGACGACCTTTGCCGGAGCGTTAAATTTCTCGGATACAAGGACGAGGACGCAAAGCGTGAGACTGACCATATGGCAAAAGAAATGGGCATAGAGGGGCTTTACGGCATGCACCCGTCGGATTTATCGGGCGGTGAAAGGCAAATGGTTGCGTTTGCCAAAATATTACTTGCGAAACCGCAAATAATTCTACTTGACGAGCCTACAAAAGGACTTGACGCTTATTCGAAAATAAAGTTTGCAAAACTCTTGCTGTCTCAAAAGGCAAAAGGAAAAACCATAATTATGGTTACACACGACGTGGAATTTGCGGCAGAATACAGCGACAGATGTGCAACTTTCTTCGACGGGCAAATAGTATCATGCACAGACAGGGTAACCTTCTTTTCTTCCAACAGATACTACACAACCGCCATTGCAAGAATGACACGCCCGTATTTTGAAAATGCCGTTACCGTGGACATGGCAATTAAATTATGTGAGGAAAACGGTAAAAAAGATGGATAACAATCAAAAAAAATCAACAAGTCGAAAATGGCGTATACACGCTTTACGTCTGACTTTTCTGCTTATTTTTCTCGCACTTGTTTTTTTGGTTTGGCTATTTAAAGAAAAAAGATACAATATCATATCCGTTATAGTTGCATTTTTGTCTTGCGTTCCCTTTTTCATAAAATTCGAAAAAGGAAAAAACGGGGCAAGGGAGGCGGTAATAATTGCGGTTATGACGGCGTTTTCCGTTATAGGCAGAATTATATTCGCTCCGATACCGTCTTTCAAGCCCGTAACAGCAATAACGGTCATATCGGGAATAGCCCTCGGTGCCGAGTCGGGATTTTTAGTCGGAAGTTTATCCGCTGTTGTATCAAATATGTATTTCGGACAGGGTCCTTGGACGCCGTTTCAAATGGTTTCGTGGGCTCTTATCGGATTTATATCGGGGCTTATATTTTCAAAAAGAAAAAAAAGACCCGGCAAAATAACTCTATCCCTTATGGGAATACTCGGTGGCGTACTTTTCTCGCTTATGATGGACGTATGGACGGTACTTTCGATTGACGGTTATTTTAATCTCGCCCGATACTACGCCTGCATACTTACAAGTTTCGGCACCATGGCGATTTATGCCGTTTCAAACGTAATATTTTTACTTATTCTTACAAATCCGTTTTTATCAAAACTTGACAGAATAAAAACAAAATTCGGAATTTTCGGCGGAAAATAAAAAAGGTGTGACAGTGTCACACCTTTTTTATTTACTGTTTGGGTTCGGGAGGAATATCTCCTCCACCCTGAGGATTATCGAATTTCGCTCCGCCCATATCACCGACGTTCATCTTCTCTACACTTTCGACTTTGCCGTTATCGCCGAATTTGACAATTACCAAATCGCCCACAGACAAATCTTCAAGCATTGCGTCCGTCAATATAAGCGTAACAACTTCCCCACTCTCGGAAAACATATCGTCGGGTTTATTTCCGTTCATACCCATTCCGCCGCCAAAGTTTCCCATATCTCCCGTCGGAATTTCGGGAGGAGTGATATCATCATCCATCATACCGTCTCCGTCGGGCAACTGACCGAAATTTTCGTCAAAACCGTCATCTTCGGTATTTTCCTCAAAAATACCGTCACCGTTGCCCCACTCAAATTCTGACGGAATCTCACCCATATCGGGTCTGTTACCATCCGGCATTGTAAACCCTACGTTTTCGCCGGGCATTCCCATTTCTCCGCTCGGCATCTCGGGGGTGTTTATCAATGAAAGAGTGACTTTCGTACCGTTTATCTCGGTTACTTTTCCGTAAACTTCGCAATTTTCGTAATTCGACTTTGAACAAGACGAAAGTCCAACTGCACCGACAGTTACCAAGACAAGTGCAAGAGTCAAGCACAAAATTTTTGTTTTTCTCATAATAAATTTCCTTAAAATAAATTTAATCTGTTTTATTGTACGGGACCGACACTCAAAGTATTACTTTAAATCCTATATGCGTATTATCTTTTTTATACGCATATATTTCGCCCTTATGTTTTTCGACAATTGATTTTGCAATCGAAAGACCGACACCGTACCCACCCGTGAATTTTCTCGCTTTATCGGCACGGTAAAATCTATCGAACAATTTTGAAAGTTCAAGAGAATTTACTTCCTCATACGTATTTTCAATCGTGATAATTATTTTTCTGTGTTTTTTAAGCGACACGAAAATCTCACCGCCACCATCACAATATTTTACCGCATTTTCCATCAAAATTCCGACAAGACGGCGAAGCATAACCTCATCTCCCGAGCACGTCACTTCTCTGTCAACGTCGCATGCAAGGCTTTTGCCACGCTCATTGGCAATACTTTCAAATTCGGCAACGGTTTCGGATATCATCTCTCCTATTTTTATTTCGGATTCGCATATCTTATGTTTCTCTTCATCCATACGGGAAAGTTCGACCAATTGATTTACAAGTTCAGCCATTCGCTGTCCCTCGTCTCGGATATCGTCAAGCCATTCGTTTTTACCGACTTCGCTCTCCGCAATATCAAGATTTGCAAGTATAAGAGTAAGCGGAGTTTTAAGTTCGTGATTTGCATCGGTTATAAACTGTTTTTGTTTTTCATAACTTTCGCCTACGGGTTTAATTATTTTACCCGACAGCAACACTATCAAAAGCAAAATAACGACAGACGAGAAAATCAAAACGACGGCGGATATACCCAGAGTTTGAGCAAGAGATCTACGGCTCATTGTGCCGTCAACGAACACAACCGCCTCGCCGTTCGGAAGTGAATATTTTTTATAGCGGAACTCGCCTATCCATCCCCGAGTTTTGTCATTATCAAACGCACTTTCGGCATACATAACCGCATCCGTCTCACTGACAGACCGAATAAACTCCGTATTTATTCTGTCAACCTCACCGTCGGCGTCAAGCCAGACTGTAAAATGGCGTGTTGAATACCTCGTATCGGGCGTTATGAAGTCCGCTTTCGGCTTATCCGACGGTTTTTCGGAATTTTGAGTGTGGTTATTGTCAAACCAATCGGGAAAAACGCCATTGCCCTCGGATATCGTATCGGTAAGTGTATCAAGTGTTGCATTCACGGAAGTATAATTCAATATTGCAATTGCTATGAAGATTATACCGACGACCGCAAAAACCGATGCGGCACTAATCAGGATAAACTTTTTCCGAAGTAATTTTATCACCGCTCGTCCTCCAAAGAATATCCTGCGTCACGTATAAATTTGATTTTTACACGTGTACCTACGGCGTCAAGTTTTTTTCGTATATTTGATATATGAACCCATATGACGCTTATATTTACTTCCGTATCCCAGCCCCAGATATGCGTGATGATTTGCTCGCTTCCGACAACCATACCGGCATGTCGCATAAGCATTTCCATAACCTGAAATTCTTTTCCGCTGAGGGTTTGTTTTTTATCGTTACAATAAAGTTCGTAGGTTGAGCAATTGAGTTGCAGGTCACCGAATACAAGCAAGTTCGGGGTGAAGTTATCTTTTCTGCGGAGCATCGCTCTGACCCGTGCCAAAAGTTCGGGAATTGAAAACGGTTTAGGCAAATAGTCGTCGGCTCCCGCATCAAGACCCTCAACACGCTGATAAACCTCCGTCCTTGCACTCAAAAACAATGCCGGTGTGGAAATACCGTTTTGACGCAAGGATTTAAGCAACGTTAATCCGTCCATATCGGGCATCATAATATCAAGGACAAGTCCGTCATATTCGTCTGACATAGCGTAATCATACGCTTCACTTCCCGTCAGAACACCATCGACGGCATAATTATTCGTTTTGAATATATGCACAAGGCTTTTAAGCAATTTCGGGTCATCCTCTGCCACTAAAATACGCATTTTATCACCTCCGTCTCTCAATATATTACTATGTCACACTTAATTCAGACTAAAAATTTGTATTTATATTTATTATATCACCGAAACGCCGAAAAATCAACGCTCGGCAATATGCAAATTTTGATTGACACAAATCATTTACGATGATATAATAATTACAGTACAAATTTTCCGATGATACGAGAGGACAAAAGTTTTGGACAACTGCAAAAAAAACTTCGGATTTACACACAAGTGCGGTATTCTTATGCCGATATCTTCACTACCGTCACACTACGGCATTGGGTCGTTCGGCAAGAGTGCTTTTGATTTTATTGATTTTCTCGACAGGAGCGGTCAAACCTGTTGGCAGGTATTACCGCTCAATCCAACGTCATACGGGGACAGTCCGTATCAGTCGCCTGCGTCGGTGGCGGGAAACCCGTATTTTATCGATCTTGACATTTTAAAGGACAAACAACTTTTAACTGCCGATGAGTTATCAAGCAATCGTTTTACAGGTGACAGGATTGACTACGGGTGGCTATTCGGTAATCGATATCCGCTTTTACGTCTTGCACATTCAAGATTTTGCGAAAATTCGGATTACGTCTCGTTTTGCAATGATAACGCCTCATGGATTGACGATTATGCATTATTTATGGCACTGAAAGTACATTACGGATATGCTCCGTGGGTTACGTGGGAAAAGTGTCACAAAGACCACGACAGGGCTGTTTTACATACGGATGAATTCAAACCGGAGTGTGATTTTTGGAAATGGGTGCAATACGAATTCACAAGGCAATGGGACAGTTTGCATGCATATGCGAAGTCAAAAGGAATTTCCATTATCGGAGATCTACCGATATACGTCGCCCACGACAGCATGGACGTTTGGCGTGCAACGGATCAGTTTTTACTTGACGACGATTACAATCCGATTATCGTTGCCGGATGTCCGCCCGACGCATATGC
Organism: uncultured Clostridium sp.; assembly: GCA_964526505.1. Classification (GTDB taxonomy): domain Bacteria; phylum Bacillota; class Clostridia; order Oscillospirales; family CAG-272; genus SVTX01. The sequence continues at coordinate 1,100 of CAZGJC010000034.1, read as the reverse complement.
AGAGGACGGTCAACTTTGGGGAAATCCCATATACAATTGGGAGCGGATGAAGAACGACGGATTTGTTTGGTGGATTGAGCGTATAAAAAAGTGTTTTGCTCTCTACGATTTACTCAGAATAGACCATTTCCGTGGATTTGCAAGTTACTACTCCATTATTGCGGGCGAGGGTACGGCAAGAAACGGTCGTTGGCGTGAGGCACCGGGTAAGGAATTATTCGATGCGGTCAAGGCGGAATTTCCGCAAGCGAAGATTATAGCGGAGGATCTCGGATTTATCACAGATGACGTTCGGGAACTCCTCAAATACACAGATTTCCCCGGAATGAAAGTGTTACAGTTTGCGTTTTACAATGATGACAGCGAATACCTACCTCGGATGTTTGAGTGCGACAACTGCATAGTTTATTCAAGCACACACGACTCGGACTGCACGAAGAGTTGGTATTCTTCACTTAACGGTGAATCGCTAAAACGGTTCAAGCGTGAATGCAAGAGAGAAAAGGGGCAAAGTGCAACCTATGCGACTATAAATCTTGCGATGAAGTCTCGTGCCAATTTGGCTATGATTCCCATGCAGGATTATCTTGAACTGACAAACGACAAAGGACGCATGAACGTACCGTCCAAAGCATCGGGAAACTGGACTTGGAGGGTAAGTCCTCGATACAACAATGCACGGCTTTGCAAGAAAATACTTGACGTAGCAGAAGCGTCGGGGAGAAAAAAAGTTTAAGGTTTACGGGGCAAGTAAAAAACTGCACGGAGATTCCGTGCAGTTTTTTTACGAAATACAATCCCCTATATTTAGGGAATTTATTTTTCCAAATATCGCCATCGGTGCAGTGTATGGTATAGTCGCCGGTACTGACGTTCCAGTTATTGCTCTTGGTAATGTTATCCCACTCTTCGATTGTTCCGGAGTAATATATATCTGTGAGAGCGGTGCAGTTGGAGAATGCTCGCACACTATCGAAAGTTGCAAACCCCAAAATTATAATTCGTATTTTTTCGTATCGTTTACATTTTCTAAATTATATCTGTCAATACAAATTCTTTATAACCAATGCGATCGCCGAAAGATGAAACTTCAACGCATA
>CAZGJC010000033.1:0-20092 GCA_964526505.1 uncultured Clostridium sp. | reverse complement strand
TCGGTGTGGTCACCGATGATCTTGATGGAGTTCTTGTTTGCACCGACTGTGCCGTCTCCTCCGAGACCCCAGAACTTACAAGCGATAGTGCCGGCAGGGGCGGTGTCGGGAGCGGGCTTTTCGTCGAGCGAGCAACCGGTAACGTCATCAACGATTCCGATTGTGAAGTTAGCCTTGGGCTGTCTCTTTGCGAGGTTAGCGTAAACTGCGAAGATGGATGCAGGTGTGGTATCTTTCGAACCGAGACCGTATCTACCGCCGACAACCGTAGCCTTAACCTTCTGTGTTGCGAGAGCGGTTACTACGTCGAGATAGAGAGGTTCACCGAGAGAGCCGGGTTCCTTTGTTCTGTCAAGAACCGCAATCTTCTTACAAGTTGCGGGAATAGCCTCTACGAGTTTGTCTGCACGGAAAGGTCTGTAAAGACGAACTTTTACAAGACCTACCTTTTCACCCTTTGCGGTGAGGTAGTCGATAACTTCTTCACAAACGTCGCAAACCGAGCCCATAGCAATGATTACTCTTTCTGCGTCGGGAGCACCGTAGTAGTTGAAGAGTTTGTAGTTTGTACCGATCTTTTCGTTTACCTTATCCATATATTCTTCAACGATTTCGGGAAGAGCGTCATAGAACTTGTTGCACGCTTCTCTGTGCTGGAAGAATATATCGCCGTTTTCCGCAGAACCACGGAGAGCGGGGTGGTTAGGATTGAGGGCGTGGTTACGGAATGCCGCAACTGCGTCCTTATCGAGCATTTCTTCAAGATCCGCATAATCCCAAACTTCGATTTTCTGAATTTCGTGAGAAGTACGGAAACCGTCGAAGAAGTTGAGGAAAGGAACTCTTCCCTTGATAGCGGAGAGGTGTGCTACTGCCGCCAAGTCCATAACTTCCTGAGGGTTTGTTTCGGCAAGCATAGCGAAACCTGTTTGACGGCAAGCGTAAACGTCGGAGTGGTCGCCGAAAATATTAAGAGCGTGGGATGCTACGCAACGAGCCGATACGTGGAAAACGGCAGGAAGAAGTTCACCTGCGATTTTGTACATATTCGGGATCATAAGAAGAAGTCCCTGAGAAGCGGTGTAAGTTGTTGTAAGAGCTCCGGAAGCGAGAGAACCGTGAACGGTACCTGCGGCACCGGCTTCGGATTCCATTTCCATTACCTTAACGGTTGTTCCGAACACGTTCTTTTGACCTGCGGCGGCCCACTGATCGGTGAAGTCAGCCATAGGGCTGGAAGGAGTGATCGGGTAAATGCCTGCTACTTCGGTAAAGGCGTAGCTTGCGTGAGCGGCAGCCTGGTTACCGTCCATAGACAGTTTTTTTCTTTGGATAGCCATTTTTTGTCCTCCTGAAAAATATAAATAAAATTTAAGCAATTTTTGTGCAGTCCCCGAAATCGGGGCAAGATTATATCTTTACTGCATAATAATACATTATAATGATACCACAAAACCCTCTAAAAGTAAAGAGGAATTTGAATATTTTTTACATTAAATTTAAGTCTTTTCATGTTTGAAATCAAAAGGTCGGAAATTTGCAATGCGTGTTTCGCCAAAACAATAAAAAAGGTTCGGAGATACTCTCCGAACCTGTAATGTCAGTAACTGTTATAGTTATTATAACCGTTGTTATAATTGTTATTGTAGTTGTTATAGTTTCCGCCGTTATTGTTATTGTTGTTGCCGTTTTGATTGTTTTTATTTTTCTTTACCGCACGAACGATAAATATCACGGCAACGACTACAATGGCGAGCGAGATGACTATCGATATGATATCGCTTACGGGTACATATTTTCCGAATACGTTTTCAGCCGTATCGACAACGATTACGATCGGAATTTCGGTCTCGTCCGTGAAGTGATTAAGAACCGAGTTGAGCGACGTATTGTCTATCGAAAGGTTCGTATAATTTGTAACGTGAGAATTATAACCACTGCGTACGTCGTTACAATCACCTCGGAATGGGGGGGTGGGAGCGGCCTTTTTTACCTGTGTTTCCATCTTTTCCATAACTGCCGTGAGGTTTGACGTGAGTGAATATTTATAAGATTGATAGTCTATACTGCTTGAAATCGTATTACCAAACGTTGTACCGTTGCCACCGAACATTTCGTTGACGCTTGTGGTTATATGGTTTCCAACCCAACACATCCAGTCAAAGTCCTGATTGTTTTCGGCAGTTACGAGGACAATAAGAATATTGTCCTCGTAAGCGGTTGTGCTACCGAATTCTTTGTTGTATTGCTCTGCGGCGTATTCTTGCAAAACGTCATAGTCGTAGTTGACAAGACCGCCGTTTGCAACGGTTTTATACGAGCCTACAATTCCGGCTATGCTTGTTACGGCAAGCACACCCACAATGGCAATAACCAAAATGGGAATTAAGAGAATCGCAAACATACCGCCGAGGCAACCGCCTCTGCCGTAATATCCGGGTCCCCAACCCCATCCGCCGTAAAAATGTCTGCGAGGGGGTCTGTGAGGGGGAGGTCCTCCGAATCCACGGGGTCCACCGGGTCCATGAGGTCCGCCACCACGTGGTCCTCCTCCGAATCCGCCTCCGTGACCTCCGCCGAAGCCACCGCCACCACGGGAGCCTCCGCCCCCTCTTGATCCACCACCGGGTCCTGGCATAATATTTTCCTCCTGTTTTCATAGATTTTTATATTGAGTCAAATATTTCTCAAAAGAATTACCTTACAATGATTATACCATATCTTGTGTGTATTGTCAATTATTTATCAAACGGGAAAGAAAAAATCCGCTTGCGGTGCAGGCGGATTTTTTAATTTGATAATGTAAAAATAATGAGTAATATTTCGACAGCGTGAAAATTATCGTATACGATTGTTTTCATACTCATCTAATTGAGAGAGGATAATATTTTTGAAATTATTGATGTCTTCAATCCAACGCAACCTAAATTTGCCATTTGCGGTCGAAATGACTATTGTTCCAAAGTTGAACAGTTGTCCAAGAAGTGTTCGCTTGACGGCAACGGTTTGGATTTTATTCAATGGTGCATCGAGGGTTGATTTGCAAAAAATTCCTGCAACACCGACGATTCTTTTGTTTGTCACGTAGATTTTTTTCATCAACTCACGCAAAAAAACGAAAGCGATTATAACAAGTATCAACGAAATAAGAATAATTAAAGCCTGCAAATTTAATTGATTTTTGATTGATAATTCATATACTGCCAAAGGAGTAAAAAAGAGGACAGTTGAAATTGACAAAACCATAAAAAACAAAACCCAACGTCTCAGGCCGGTCTCTAATATTGAAATTTCACCCTTGCCAAGATTTTTTTTAATATATATGTCCATACTTATTGTTTGTTGAAAACGGAATTCATAGCATTTGCTATTTCAGCAGCCTGCTGTTTTTGCATGTCCTTTTCATATTGATCTATTTGAGCAAACAGGTTGTTTTTGAAACTTTGAACATCGTTAACATATTTGAAATTGAAAACTCCAGCCGCAGTATTAACGGTTAATGTTCCGTATCCGAGTATTTTTCCCATGAATGATTGTTCAACGAAAACATTTTGAATCTTGTTTAAAGGTGCATCGAGAGATTGCTTTTTGCCGACGCCACATTTGCCAATAACTCTTTTATTCGTAAAAGCAAGTTCCATACTGTTAAATCGAGATATTTTGGGTACTGTCCACGGAATAGTAATAACGAAGCACGACCATAAAATCGGACCGATCAAATAAATCTTGTTGAAATTTGCTTTCTTTACGATGTTTTCATCTCTGAAAATATTGTTTTGTACATAATGTCCCATAGTAAGCCTCCTCTAAATCTATATTTTAATATACCAAATTGGGATATATTGATTATACCAAAAAGGTATAATAATGTCAAGACAATTTTTAAAATTATTTTATGAACATGGTATCCGGAAAAGAGGATGTATGGAATTTCGTTTAAAAAAATTGCGGAACGAAAAAGGAATATCGCAATTGAAACTTGCAATTGATTTAAATATGAATCAAAACAGCATATCAAGATATGAGAACTTGGAACGAGAGGCGGATTACAACACGCTTATCAAATTTGCAGATTATTTCAATGTATCTCTTGATTATTTGCTTGGTAGAAATGACAAAAAATAAATCCTCATGCTTTTGTATTAGCAGGGGGTGTTTTTAAATATATAAATCTCACAACTTCCGGTCTTGCCAAAAAATAAAGGACAGCAAACGCTGTCAAAGTGAATCAAAAAAGATGAGGACGGGCTCGAACATTCAACTCAACGCCTTGCGTTGAGTTATGCGGGTTCTCACAACTTCCGGTCTTGCCAAAAAATAAAGGACAGCAAACGCTGTCCAAGTGAATCAAAAACGGTGAGGAACGGGCTCGAACGTTCAACTCAACGCCTTGCGTTGAGTTATGCGGGTTCTCACAACTCCCGGTCTTGCCAAAAAATAAAGGACAGCAAACGCTGTCCAAGTGAATCAAAAACGGTGAGGAACGGGCTCGAACGTTCAACTCAACGCCTTGCGTTGAGTTATGCGGGTTCTCACAACTCCCGGTCTTACCAAAAAATAAAGGACAGCAAATGCTGTCAAAGTGAATCGAAAACAGTGAGGAACGGGCTCGAACGTTCAACTCAACGCCTTGCGTTGAGTTATGCGGGTTCTCACAACTCCCGGTCTTACCAAAAAATAAAGGACAGCAAATGCTGTCCTTTATTTTTTGGCAGGGGCAGAAGGGCTCGAACCCACGACCCACGGTTTTGGAGACCGGTACTCTACCAACTGAGCTATACCCCTATATGCCATAACAAAATGATTATATCACAAAATTTTGAAATTTGCAATACTTTTTTCAAAAAAAGTTTAAAAGAATGAAAAACTGACCAAAACGGAAGATTTGCAATGTTTTATGACTGAAACTTTATATAAAATTCACCTTAAAAATCGCTGTGATTTCAATTGACACAGGCACCTATTTCATATATAATATTGACATAAAATTTCAGTGGCGTAATAAATTTCAGGTTACGGCAAAATATTTGAAAGGAAGTGGGAAAATGAACAATTCAAACGTAAGACCCGAGGAAATGGCTCGCATTACGACGGCGGAACTTGCAAACAAGTTCATTTGCGAACAAGTTGAGGAAATCAGAAGCAAGGTTGGCGACAAAAAGGTATTACTTGCACTTTCCGGTGGAGTGGATTCCTCGGTGGTTGCCGCACTTATAATCAAAGCGATCGGAAAAAATTTTATCTGCGTTCACGTGAATCACGGGTTGCTCAGAAAAGGTGAGCCGGAGCAGGTCATAAAAGTTTTCAGAGACAGTATGGATGCAAATCTTGTATATGTTGATGCAACCGACCGTTTTCTTGACCTTTTGGCAGGAGTTGACGAGCCTGAAAAAAAGAGAAAAATAATCGGTGCGGAGTTTATAAATGTTTTTGCACAAGAGGCTGAAAAACTTGACGGAATCGAATTCTTGGCACAGGGAACAATATATCCCGACATACTTGAATCCGACGGAGTAAAAGCCCACCACAACGTAGGCGGACTTCCCGAAAATATGAAATTTGAACTCATAGAGCCCCTAAAACTGCTTTACAAGGACGAGGTCAGAGTTGTCGGAGAGGCGTTGGGTCTTCCTCACGGTATGGTTTACCGTCAGCCGTTCCCGGGTCCCGGACTCGGTGTGCGTTGTCTCGGTGCCATAACAAGAGACAGGCTTGAAGCGTTGCGTGAGGCTGACGCAATTTTGCGTGAGGAATTTGACAGGAGCGGACTTGCGGAACACGTATGGCAATATTTCATTGCGGTTCCGGACTTGAAGAGCGTCGGTATTAGAGGCGGAAAACGCCACGAGGGCTGGGTTGCAATCATCCGTGCGGTCAACACGACGGATGCCATGAGTGCCACAATCGAAGAAATTCCTTACGATATTTTGCATAGGATCACCGACAGAATAACGTCGGAAGTCGAGGGTATAAACAGAGTCCTTTACGATCTCACGCCGAAGCCCACCGGAACGATTGAGTGGGAATAATACCGAAAACACAGAAAACCTGCACAAGTGCAGGAATTTCAAAAATAGAAAACAGGGCTTTTGCGACAGCAAAAGCCCTGAAATTTTATTTACCGTTACCGAAAAAATCGCCGACAATGGATTTGTTATTTTTCTCATCGGACGTAAATTCATCTGCGGATGATCCTTGCTGTTCGCCGTCGTTCATATCGGGGAGAAGGTCGTCGAGAATATCGGACACCGCTTCTCCCGGTGTGGCGGTGCTTTCGTGCTGTGTATCGGAAGAGCCGTTCGACATGTTGGAATTTTCGTTATCGTCATTACACGAAACGAGGCAACAAAGTGTTGAGATTAACAGAACAAGTGTTGCGAAAACAGTTAAAAGTTTATTTTTCATCTTTATCTCCAAAACGTTTTATGGAAAATTCGCAAAATGCTTATTTCCCATTTTATTTTGCCCTAGACCGTGTGAAATATCCTCATATCATCAAAAAGAAAAAAATATAATTTACAAATACTCAAAAAGGGAGTGACGGTAATTGGGAGGAAAAATTTCAAAAATTATTTTGACGACTATTTTGTTACTTACGATATCCGGCTTATCGTCCACGGTGTTCGCTCAGTCGGATGATGTTGCGGACGTTTTCGTCAATTGCAAACAAGACGGCGATACGGGGATTATTATCGTTGAAATTGTTTATTCGTCGGAGCAAGAACTGTGCGGACTTGAATTTGATTTGAATTACAGTGCCTACGCATTGATTTTATCATCGTGCGAGAGAGGAGAAGCCCTATCGGGCTTAAATTTTGATTGCAGTTTAAAAGAGGGAAGAATACGTTTTTTGTTCTGGGGAAACGAAAATTCCGCAGAGAGCGGAAGACTTGCAACGGTGGGATTTATACAAAAAGAAAATTTTACAGGTGACGGATTTTCACTTTCTCTTTCATTGCCGACGAAAACAAGTGCCGTTTATTTTAAGGACAGAGGACTTTATTCGGCGAGTCTTGTGCTTTGTGGGTCTTACGTGAGTGTGAATGAAAACAATGGCGAAAGCGAGATTATCGAAGATTATAACACGGAGGACGAAACTGTTTATATTGAAGAAGATTTTACCGAAGAAAATGAGTTTGAAACGTGCAGTGACGATATTTCCGAATATGAAAGTTTGTCTGAATATGAACTTATCGGCAATGAGGAAGCAAGGAAGAACGGGAGTTATAACAAACTGTGTATGGTGCTGTCGCTTTTGTCAACGACGGCAAGTTTTGCATTGATTACGATTCAAAAAATATCGGATGTTTTTTGTGAAAAATACTTTTAAAAAATTAAAAATCGTCTTTTCGGCATCAAAAACGACTTGCGGTGTTTAAAAGTTTTACAACGGGTCAAAAATCACTGTACCACAAAGAAAAGGAATAATGAAAATGATGCCGAACATAAGAAGAGGAGATATTTTTTATGCCGATTTAAGTCCCGTAATAGGCTCGGAGCAAGGTGGTCTGCGACCCGTTCTGATAATTCAGAACGACGTAGGGAACAAATACAGCCCAACGGTGATAGCCGCAGCAATTACATCAAAAACGGGAAAGGTTAAAATGCCGACACATATTGATATTTATGCGGATGCCGCAGGTCTTGTAAAGGATTCGGTGATTTTGCTCGAACAGATAAGAACGCTTGACAAACGCAGGCTGAAAGAAAGGGCGGGTCATCTGACACCGGACAAGATGAGGGAGGTTGACGGAGCGATAGCGGTAAGTCTCAATCTTGCCGAAACTCCCGCAGGCGTTCGTGCAGACACGGAAATATACGGTGAGGGTGCGGTTGCCGTCGCATCAGTTGCCGGCGGAGAGGATTTCGGCACTCAAAAAGAAAGTCGAACGGTGACGTAATAGGGGAGATACGGACGAAGTTTTGACCTGTTGGTTAAATTGTATGAAAAATGTTTAAATTTTAACAAACATTTTGTTGAGTACTTGATTTTTATATAAATGTGTGCTACAATAAAACTGTGATAATTTTACTTCTTTAAGAGAGGAATTTACAGATATGGCACTCGTTACAACGAAGGAAATGTTTAAGAAAGCGTATGCCGGTGGATATGCGATAGGTGCTTTCAACATTAACAATATGGAAATCATTCAGGCGATTACGGAAGCGGCACAACAAGAAAAGTCGCCTGTTATACTTCAAGTCTCGGCAGGAGCGAGAAGATATGCGAAACACGAATATCTTATGGCACTTGCACAAGCGGCGGTTCGTGATACCGAAATCGATTTTGCGTTGCATCTTGACCACGGAGATACGTTTGAACTTTGCAAATCCTGCATAGACGGCGGATTTACGTCGGTTATGATAGACGGTTCTCATCACGACTATGAGGACAATATATCACTCACAAGAAAGGTAGTTGAGTACGCACACGCACACGGCGTTGTGGTCGAGGGAGAACTCGGTGTTCTTGCGGGTGTTGAGGACGAGGTTTCGGCTGAACATTCGTCATACACACGTCCCGAAGAAGTCGAAGATTTCGTTACGAGAACGGGTGTTGACTCGCTTGCTATTTCAATAGGAACGTCGCACGGGGCTTTCAAATTCACTCCAAAGCAATGTAAGAGAAACGAAAACGGAATACTTGTTCCGCCTCCTCTCCGTTTCGATATCCTTGCGGAAGTTGAAAAAAGACTCCCCGAATTTCCGATAGTTCTTCACGGAGCGTCAAGCGTTCCTCAGGAATACGTGGCTGAAATAAACGCCTTGGGCGGAAAAATGCCTGACGCTGTCGGAATTCCAGAAGAGCAACTCAGAGAAGCGGCAAAAATGGCGGTTTGTAAAATCAATATCGATTCCGACATACGTCTTGCAATGACGGCAGGCGTTCGCAGAGTATTCAGCGAAATGCCCGACGTGTTTGACCCCAGAGGATATCTTTCGGTTGCAAGAGAAGAAGTAAAAAAGATGGTAGCCCACAAGATAAGAGACGTACTCGGTTCTTCCGGCACACTTTAATTTAGGTTTACAATATAACAAGCCTCCCCAAAAAGAGGGAGGCTTAACTTTTTTATTTTTGTCTTTTTGAAAATGCAAAACAAAAAGGAGATATGAAAAAATGAGGTATACACACAAATATACGACGCTTTGGCACGACACCGATGCTTGCAGAGTGTTGCGTGCCGGAAAAATACAAACATATTTTCAGGAAACGGGAAACTTACAGTGCAAAGCGTACGGCGTGCCTCTTGACGAACTCAGAGACGAGAGGGGCGTTGGATTTATATTAAGCAAGATATCCGTAAAAGTGTACAAGCCCATAGGTGCCTACAAGGACATTGAGGTCGATACGTGGTGCAAAGAGGCAAAGGGCTATTCTTTTTACAGATATTTCGAGATGCGATCCGATGGTGACGTTGTTGCAAGAGCGTCGAGCGTGTGGGCGTTGGTTGATATAAACACGCACTCTCTGGCTCGTGGAGACGATGAACTTGCGTCGCACTTCCCGTATGATGAGCCTATATCCGCAACGGATTTGCCACAGACGGCGAGAATAGGCAGGGGAGAAGTACTTTACCCTGTCGGCAAAAGGGAAATCAAGTATTCGGACATAGACTACAATATGCATATGAACAATACGAATTACCCCGATATGCTTTGCGATTTTCTCCCCGATATGCAGGGAAAGTACGTGTCGGAATTTTCACTTTCTTATCTTAAAGAATCACACTTCGGCACTACGCTTTCGATAATGCGTGGCGAGCGAGAGGATAAATCTTTTATATTCAAAACCCAAAATCCCGACGGAGATACGTGCCTGGAAGCGGTTTTGAAACTTGAAAACATATAAAAAGCCCGCAAGGGCTTTTTCGTTTCTATGAAAACAATTTGCACAAACAAAAAACATATTATCCGAACAACGACAAATTTTTTCCCGGCACAGAAGTAAACGCACGCAAAAACATTGACAAATATAATAAAATTTGATATAATTAAATTTAAGTATGGGCATTTTTTGAAATTACGGTGATTTGAATTACGAGAGGAGAGATATTATGGCAAAAATAAAAGTATGTGCGTCGTCAAGAATATATTCGTGGCATAAAAGCGGAAGTTTTTCCACCACGTCTATGATAGACTATATGTCGGATATGGGTTTTGACGGTGTGGATATGTCTTTCGATTCTCTTTCCGCCACGGACGACGGATATGCCGGTGTGGCTTATGCGACGAGTCGCAGAGCGGAGCAGAAGGGTCTTGAAATACCCTCGTGTCATCTTCCGTTTTATATGCCGAACCCCGAGGATGCAACTCTTATGAGCAGGTTTTCAAACGATCTGCGTGCGGGAATAGACACGGCGTCGAAAATGAAAATTCCGCTTGCGGTAATTCACCCGATAGCACACCACGCAGTGCGTTCCGACAGAGAGAGATGGATACGTGCAAATATTGATTTTCTCTCACCGTTGAATCAATACGCAAAGATGCGTGGAGTGGAATTGTGCATTGAAAATATGGCAAGTACGAGTGAGGGGGAAAATGACCACTTGTTCGGTTCTTCCGCCGAGGAAATTCTCGCTCTTGCAAATACTATCGGAACGAACGTTTGCTGGGATTTCGGACATGCAAACGTATCAAGGCGACCGACAGGTGAATTTGAAATCTTCGGAGATAAACTCAAAACCGTACATGCACACGACAATAATTCATTTTGCGACAGTCACGATATCCCGTTTGAGGGAACGGTTGACTGGAACACGGTAGCCCAAACTCTTGCGAAAATGGGATACGACGGATATATAAACGTGGAAATTCGTGCGTGGGACGCACCGTCGGACAAATTTTCAAGAGACGATATCGGCAGACGGGCAGAGTTTGCCGGCAAAAAACTCGCAAAACTTGTGGAAACTTATAACATCGGAGGATTGAAATGATTTTATACAATTCTGCAACCAGAAAAAGAGAAGAATTTATTCCCAGAGAGGCGGGACGTGTAAGTATGTACACGTGTGGTCCTACCGTATATCATTTTGCTCACATAGGAAATCTTCGCACGTACATTATGGAAGACGTGCTTGAAAAATATTTGAATTACAGCGGTCTTAAAGTCAAGAGAGTTATGAATATCACCGACGTGGGACATCTTACAAGTGACGCCGACGAGGGCGAGGACAAGATGCTCAAAGGTGCTAAAAGAGAACATAAGACCGTGCTTGAAATTGCCAAGTATTATGCCGATGCTTTCTTTGCGGATTGTGACAAACTTAACATAAAGAAGCCGGAAATAGTAAAGCCCGCAACAGAATGTATTCCCGAGTTTATCGCTCTCGTTGAGGGATTGCTTGAAAAGGGATATGCTTATATCGCAGGCGGAAACGTGTATTTTGACACGTCAAAACTCGAAAAGTACTATATATTCAACGATTTTGAAGAGGACGATCTCGAAGTCGGCGTAAGAGACGGCGTTGAGGGTGACGAGAATAAGAAAAATAAGGCGGACTTTGTCCTTTGGTTTACGAAGTCGAAATTCGATTCACAGGAACTCAAATGGGAGTCTCCGTGGGGAATAGGATATCCCGGTTGGCACATTGAGTGTTCGGGAATCAGTATGAAATATCTTGGTGAATATCTTGACATACATTGCGGAGGAATTGACAACCAATTCCCTCACCATACAAACGAAATCGCACAGACGGAGTCGTTTGTGGGTCACAAGTGGTGCAATTATTGGTTCCACGTATATCACCTTAACACGAATTCCGGCAAGATGTCTAAGTCGTCCGGCGAATTTTTGACTGTTTCTTTGCTTCAATCAAAGGGATACGACCCCATGGCATACAGACTTTTCTGCTTACAGTCGCACTACCGCAAATCACTTGTGTTCACGTATGAAAATCTCGATAATGCTGTCACGGCGTATAACAAACTTGTTCAGAAAATCGCCTCGATTGACCCTTGCGACGGAGAACTTGATGCAGAGGCGTTTGAAGTTTGTAAAAAGAAGTTTACCGATGCACTTGACAACGACCTTAACACGTCGCTTGCGGTCACGGCGATTTACGACGTATTAAAGGCAAAGACAAACGGAAAGACAAAAATCGCACTTATAGAAGATTTTGAAAAGGTTACGTCTTGCGGACTTATAGAGGCGGCACAAAAAATCCGTGATGAGAAAAAAGCGTCGGAAGAAAAGAAGAGTGAAGAAAACGCTTACGACGAGAGCGATCCGTTTGTACGTGAAATTTTATCCCTCATTGAACAAAGAAAGCAAGCGAAGAAAAACAAGGACTATGCAGAGGCTGACAGAATAAGACAGTATCTTGCACAGAAGAACGTAACCCTTACGGATATTCCGGGCGGAACAACGTTTAAAATAGGTTAATCAAACAAAAAGTCGGTTTTGAGTGAAATCACGCATAAGAGGAAATCGAAAAATGCAGGATGAAATGAAAAAAAATCAGGGATTTTACAAGAAGCACGAAGAGATAATAAAATACCTCGGATTCGGAGTTTTCACCACGGTGGTTTCATTTGCGGTTTTTTATGTCGCTATTTGGGTATCAAGCACGTTTTTCGATTCTCTCAGAGACGGAAAAGACAGTGCGAGGTATCTGTTTGCAAACGGAATTGCAAGCGTGCTGAAATGGTGTTCGGGTATGCTTATTGCATTTTACACCAACAAAAAATGGGTTTTTACAAATGCGGATAATAACGTTTCCACGGCAAAACAACTGCTTGTTTTTGCCGAGGGCAGAGTGGCAACACTTGTTATGGCTACGGCACTTCAATATCTGTTTGAACTGCTTTTTGCGGTAACTATTAGGAAAGATTTGCAAGTATTCGGCATGACGTTTACCGCAGAGTTTATAGGCACAACCGTCGCACTTTTGATATGTTCCGTGATTGAAGTGGTAACGAACTATTTTTTGAGCAAAAAATTCGTGTTTAAGCAAAAGCAGACAAAGTCAGACGATTGAATTTTTGCATGGAACGTTTATTTCTCTTTTGCAGGCTTCAATTTTCCGAAAAATCTTGACAATATATAAAAAAAGTATTAAAATAATTATGTATGACTATATGTTACGGGGGAAGATGTAATGCCTAAGAGTATGACGGCGTTTGGAAGAAGCCGACAGAATATCCGAGGAAAGGATATATGCGTTGAAATAAAATCCGTCAACAACAGGTATTTCGACTGCCAAGTCAAAATGCCCCGTGTTTATTCTCATCTTGAACAAAAAGTAAAACCTTATCTGCAAGGAGCGGGAATTTCAAGAGGAAAAGTTGACGTGTTCATCACGGTCGATTTCGCACAGGCGACAGATACGGAGATAAGTGTGAATGACGAATATGCTTGTCAGTATATTCAAGCGTTGAAAAAACTCAAATCGGATTTTGATTTGTCCGGTGAGATAAACGTGATGGACGTGGCAAAAATCCCGGATATTTTGTCTTTCAGAAAAAAAGACGATGATGAAAACGATTGGGAAGATTTAGAGAAGGTTTTGTCGGAGGCGACAGATGCATTTATGTGTGCGAGAGCGTCTGAGGGAGAAAGAATAAAACTGGATCTCGTCGGAAAAGCGAAAAACATACAAAACGTCGTGTCGAAAATCGCAAAGTTATCGGAAGAGGATATCGGCGGATACAAAACTCGCCTTGAAGAGCGTTTGCGTGCCGCATTGGCGGACAACAACGTAACCGCAGATGAAAGCAGAATTCTCACCGAGTGTGCGATATATGCCGATAAAGCCGCAATAGACGAAGAACTTGTAAGGTTGAATTCTCACTTCTGTGCTTTTTACGAATATCTTGAAAGCGACGAACCGGTGGGAAGAAGTCTTGACTTCTTGCTTCAAGAGATGAACAGAGAAATAAACACAACGGGTTCGAAGTGTGTTAATTCCGATATTGCAAGACTTGTGGTGGAAGTGAAAACCGAACTCGAAAAAATAAGAGAACAAATACAGAATCTCGAATAATTACGGCAGTGTCATAGAACTTCGGATTCTGATAAACAGGATGAAAAAATGAAATTTATAAATATAGGATACGGCAATATGGTTGCCGTTGAAAGAATTGTGGCAATAGCAAGTCCCGAATCCGCACCGATAAAGAGACTTATTCAGGATTCAAAAGATGCGGGAAGAGTTATAGACGTAACCTGCGGAAGAAAAACGAGAGCCGTGGTTATTACCGATTCCGACCACGTTATCCTTTCAATGCTTCAAGCGGAAACTATCGCAAACAGACTTGACAGCGATGATGGATTTGACGGAGAGGACGAAGGCGACGATGATTGAGTTTTCTGTCGGACGCCAAGCGGACAAACAAATACTTGATTAAAAATAATAAACATATACAGAACGGAGAAAATTATGCTTTACCCTACAATAAACGAACTTACAAAGGGACAGTTTAACAGATATGAACTTTCACTTGCAACGGCAAAATGTGCCCGCATAGTTACGGACGAGTACGTTCGCCAGCGTGAAGAGGCTGAACATGCGGTTGCCGCCGGCAAGGACGGAGACCATCCCATCAACGCAATGATAGACAGTGATCTTCGTGACGATAAGGCGGTAAAGACCGCAATAAAGAGAATTTACAACGGCGATTATGTTATAGTAAGACATAACAATGAGGATAACTCTGTAAACGACGAGGAAGAAGATTTTTAATTGGAAAAGTTGAAAATTTTCAACATATCATAGGAGGTGTGGCTATGCGACAGACGGCTTGTGCAAATTACGAATACGTATCGGTTTATTTGCTTGACAATCCTTATGCGATAGACGCCTCCTATGATTATTTTTTGCCTATTGATATGCGAGGACAAGTCGCAAGAGGCAGTTTCGTGGTCGTTCCGTTCGGTCGTAACAACCGAAAGCAAATGGGAGTGGTTTCCGAGTTACTGGCGTCAAGTACGTACAAAAATCCGAAATCAATATACAGTGTGTGCGGTGACAGAGAACCACTCAGTGAGGAGATAATGTCTCTTTGCGAGTATATGAAGGAGCAATTACTCTGCACTATGGGAGACGCTGCGAGAAGTGCCGTGCCTGCCGCCGCTCTCGGAAAACTTACCGAATATTATTCCGCAGTCGCAGGCACGTCTCCGCAAGCGTCCGCAGGATTTACACCGGCGGATTTGTTTTTGTATGAGTATATTCTTTCAAAGGGAATTGTAAGTCTTGACACACTCAAAGGAAAGTTTTCGGCGAGCGTGGTTTCGGAAGCAACGCAAAAACTGTTGAGCCGTGGATTTATAGAAAAAAGTTACGATACGGGTAGAATAAGCGGAGAGGTTTACAAATACTACTATTCGCTTGCCGACGGCGAAGTTTCGGAAAAGACTAAAATAACCGCACCAAAGCAAAAACTTATAATTGACATATTGGCACGGCACGGTGAAATGTCGCTTGAAGAGATTTTGAGCGAGAGCCAAAGTACACCGTCACCGCTTAAAAGCCTTGTGGAAAAAGGCGTAGTGGCAGTGCGACGACAAAGGGTATACAGAGAGGCGTATATGGGAGAGGCGACCGAGCCGAAACGCTACGTACTTAATGATGAGCAGTCAAGTGCGGCACAAATAATAAGAGGTCATATAGAGTCGGGCGAGCCTCACGCCGTTCTGCTTCACGGTGTTACGGGAAGCGGAAAAACAAGTGTGATCGTGTCCGCAATAGACGACGCAGTAAGACTCGGACGTGGCGTTATTACGTTGTTGCCGGAAATCGCACTGACGCCTCAAACGTTGAATATTTTTCATTCAAGATACGGTTCACAAGTAGTACTTGTACATTCCGGATTGTCGGCGGGAGAGAGATTCGACGCATACAAAAAAATATTGTCCGGCGAGGCAACTGTTGTTGTCGGAACACGCTCGGCTATTTTCTCGCCCGTAAAAAATCTCGGTTTGATTATCATAGACGAGGAACATGAAGCGACTTACAAATCAGAGACCACGCCGAAATATCACGCAAGGGATATTGCACGTTGGAGATGTGCGTATTCGGGAGCGGTTATGCTCCTTTCGTCGGCAACTCCGTCGATTGAAAGTTACACAAAGGCACTTGACGGCAAATACGAACTTTTGAAATTGACAAAGAGATACGGTGGTGCTAAACTTCCCGAGGTTCGCATATGCGATATGAGGAAAGAACCGAGTCGAGGCAATGCGTCTCCGCTCGGAGCGGAATTGAGAGGTAAACTTGCCGAAGTGATTTCACGTGGAGAACAGGCTGTGCTTTTTCTCAACAGAAGAGGTTACAACACCACCGTCAGTTGCAGAGATTGCGGTAAAGCGATACTTTGTCCGCATTGCTCTGTGTCGATGAGTTATCATGCGGAAAAGGGAAATCACGAAAACGGATTTTTGTTTTGCCACTGGTGCGGAACAAAAATGCGTATGCCAAAGGTCTGTCCTTCTTGTTCGTCGGAACATATAACTCGAATGGGATTCGGAACTCAGAAAATTGAAAAAGAATTGGGAGATATTCTGCCGAATGCCAAAATTATGCGTATGGATGCGGACAGCACATCGGGGAAGAATACCACAAGAGAATTGCTGGATGGGTTCAGACGGCACGATGCGGATATATTACTTGGAACTCAAATGGTCACAAAGGGTCACGATTTTCCCGACGTTACACTTGTGGGAGTATTACTTGCGGATATGTCGTTGTATCTCGACGATTATCATGCAAATGAACGCACGTTTGCAATGCTGACGCAAGTTATAGGCAGAGCGGGACGGTCGGACAAGAACGGTATGGCAATAATACAGACAAGCAATCCCGACAATGACGTTATAAAACAGGCTTGCCGTCAGGATTACGAGTCGTTTTACAAGTCGGAAATAAGACTTAGAAAATTGCTTACTTTCCCACCGTATTGCGATATGGCGGTACTCACTCTTTCTTCGGGAGATGAAAGACAACTTCTTCTTTCTTCCGCAAAACTTGCCGTAGAAGTAAAAACACTCTCCAAGGGATTTTTTACGGATGTCCCAATGGAAATTTTCGGTCCGTTTGAGGCACCTGTATATAAAGTGGAAGAAAAATTCAGAATGAGAATGATAATAAAATGCAGGCTCAATAAGAGAACAAGACAATTTTTCTCGGAAATTCTGAAAGGATACGGTCGTGACGGTAAAGAAAAAAGTATTCTCACCGTGGATTTTAACCCCACGGGAATATGAGATATTTATGGGTATGGTTAAGTTCAAAATGTGAAAATCGCAGATTTTGCAATACAGCGAATACATAATACAGATTGATTATAATAAGGAAGGTTTTAAATAAAATGGCAAAACTTAAAATAGTAAAAATAGGAGACGATACGCTAAGACGTGTATGCCGTCCTGTGGAAAAAATAACCCCCAGAATAATTACGCTTCTTGACGATATGCTTGAAACCATGCGTGCGACAAACGGCGTCGGTCTTGCGGCACCTCAGGTTGGTGTTCTTCGCAGAATAGTTGTGGTTGAGGTTGAACCCGGCGAAGTTTATGAACTTATAAATCCGAAAATCATCTCTTTTTCGGGAGAGCAGGAAGGAGCCGAGGGTTGTCTTTCCGTGCCGGGCAAATGGGGACTTGTAAAACGTCCCATGCACGTTGCGGTAAGAGCGATGAACCGTTACGGTGAAATTGTTGATTATACGGGGTCCGAACTTTTGGCACGTTGTTTCTGCCATGAGATTGACCATCTTGACGGAAAACTTTATGTAGACAAGGCGGAGAGAATGCTTACGGAGGACGAAATAGAGCAAATGTAATATTTGCCTTCAAGATGTTTTAATTGAGGTATTATATATGAAGATATTATTTATGGGAACGCCCGATTTCGCTCGTGAGTCGCTGGTTGCTTTATGTGACGGCGGATACGATGTGGTGGCGGTTATCACTCAACCCGACAAACCCAAGGGAAGAGGTCATCACCTTATGCCTCCACCTGTAAAGGTGTATGCCCAGGAAAAGGGAATTGAAGTTTTACAGCCGTCAACACTTCGAGGTGAAGAGTTTGAAGGAATCTTGCAAAGAATAGACCCTGATATTATAGTAGTTGTGGCATATGGAAAAATTTTGCCGAAAAACGTTTTAGATTATCCAAAGTACGGTTGTGTAAACGTACACGGTTCGCTTCTCCCTGAATACAGAGGAGCGGCACCTATGCAGAGGGCGATTATAGACGGGAAAAAAGTCACCGGTATTACGACGATGTTTATGGCAGAAGGTCTTGATACGGGAGATATGCTTTTGTCAGCCGAGGCTGAAATTGAAGAAAATGACAATTTTGAGGTCATTCACGACAGACTTGCGAAACTCGGAGCGTCGCTTTTGATTGATACGCTAAACGGTCTTGAAAACGGCAATATTAAACCTATTCCGCAGGGAGACGGTGCAACGTATGCCGCAAAAATCGAAAAGACCGATTGCATTATAGATTTTGCACGTCCTGTGGATCAAGTTCACAATCTTATACGTGGATTGTCGCCCATGCCTCTCGGATTTACGCATACACCGGACGGCAAATTACTTAAAATCACCGAAAGCAAAATTTACAGCAGAGAAAAATCGGATGTTGAACCGGGAACGGTTGTTTATGTCGACGGAGCGATCTGTGTTGCGTGTGCGGACGGAGTGATATCTATTCTTGGCGTTGTTCCCGAGGGAAAAGGAAAAATGAGAGCGGTCGATTTTATTAACGGACGAAAAATTTTTGTCGGAGACAAGTTGGTATGACCACAGCCAGAAAACTTGCATTTGACGTCTTATGCGGAATCGAAAAATCCGGGCAATATTCAAACATTGCAATAGACCGAGCGATTGAAAAAAGCGATTTGGGCGATGCGGACAGAAGGCTTTTTACGGCATTGGTTTTGGGCGTTTCCGAAAGGAAAATCACGCTTGATTTTATTATAGACAGTTTAGCAAAGTCGCCTGAAAAAATCGACAAAAAAATTCGAATAATATTGCGACTCGGGATTTATCAACTTGCTTTTACGGATAAAATTCCTCAATATGCGGCAATAAACGAGACTGTGAATTTGGCAACGAAAAATTTGCGTGGATTTGTTAATGCGATTCTTCGTTCGTTTTTGAGAAAAAAAGAAGAAATTTTTTTGAAAATTGAAGAAACTTGCAAAAAAACGGCGGAAAAGGCGACGGAAAATTTAATTTGTGAAGATGATGCGGTGAGGTATTTATCTGTGAAATATTCCTTTCCGCAGGAGTTATGCAGGCGATTTTTGGGACTTTTCGGGATAGAAAGAGTTGAAAAAATATTTGAAAAATACAACGAAGCCCCACCTCTTACCTTACGTATAAACACGCTGAAAACAAGTCGTGAAGAGTATGCAAGAGAGTTGGAAAAAAGGAAAATTTCATTTGAACTTACCGAAAATTCCCCTTATGGAATAAGGGTTTTCGGAGTTCCGTTTTCCGGCCTTCCGTTTTTTGAAGAGGGGTATTTCTTTGTTCAAGACGAGGCGTCTCAGATATGCGTTGAAGCGATTGGAGTAAAGCCCGGGGACGTGGCGATAGACTGTTGTGCTTGCCCGGGGTCAAAGACGTTCGGAATGGCGATAAACATGCAAAATGCGGGGAAAATATACTCTCGTGACCTACACAAAAGCAAACTTTCGCTGATTTTACAGGGTGCAAACAGGCTCGGAACAGGTATCATAGAGGTATCTCAGAGGGATGCAAGAGAGCCTGACGAGGAACTTTTTGGGTCTGCGGACGCACTGCTTTGCGACGCACCGTGTTCGGGGCTTGGCGTTATTGCGAAAAAGCCCGAGATAAGGTACAAGGATTTATCGGAGTCGGACAAGTTACCTCAAATTCAGTCGGATATTTTGGATGTTGTTTGCAAATACGTAAAGTGCGGGGGTGTACTTATATATTCCACCTGCACGGTGCTTCCGTCGGAGAACGAGGAGGTAATAGGCAAATTCCTCGAAACTCACCCCGAATTTGAAGCGGAAGATTTTTGCGTTGGCAAAATCAAGTCTCGGTGTGGCATGGTGACGCTTTATCCCGACATACACGGGACGGATGGATTTTTTGTGGCGAAGGTAAAGAGGA
>CAZGJC010000032.1:0-20189 GCA_964526505.1 uncultured Clostridium sp. | reverse complement strand
TTCCGACAGCCATATTACACGCCTCTGCCGCTTGTTTCAAGGTTAAATTTTTGCTACGCCATGCCTTGTGAACCTCGTAGAAATTCTCAGGTAACGGCGATGACGGTTTGCCGAATTTTACACCTTTTGCTTTCGCCGCCGCAATCCCCTCCGCTTGCCGTTGTCGAATGTTTATACGCTCGTTTTCCGCAACAAATGACAGTACTTGCAGTACAACGTCGGAAAGAAACGTTCCCATAAGGTCTTTTCCTCTCCGTGTGTCCAAGAGTGGCATGTCCAAAACCACAATATCAACGCCTTTTTCCTTGGTCAGTATTCTCCATTGTTGCTGTATCTCGTCATAGTTTCGCCCGAGACGGTCAATGCTCTTTATATAGAGCAGGTCGTCCCTTTTCAATTTTTTAAGTAGTTTCTTGTATTGCGGACGATTAAAGTCCTTGCCCGATTGCTTGTCGAAATAAATATTTTCGTCTGCCACGCCGATATCTTTTAATGCTATCAACTGCCTGTCCTCCTTTTGATCTCGACTGCTGACACGTATGTATCCGTATACGCTCAAATAAACCCCTCCGTTTCGGCATCAAAAAACAGCCACCGAATTTGTGACTGTCGTTCGTGCAAATATTATTTTTATAACAAAAAACGGGTAATCGGTTACTGCCGAATACCCGTTAATTTGTTTGTATTATTTATCCTCGTCCTTTTTAACTTTCGTGATCTTAACCTTTCCGCCGAAATAATCTCTTGATTTTATCTCGGTTCCGTCGGATATTCTCTTAAAATTCTTCAAATGCTTCAAAATAATGATTAACCCAACTGCCGCCGCAAGAATCGTGCATATGACGTCTTTGCTGTAAAAGCCCACAAATACAGGGAATAAAACCGATACCGAAACGGGAAGAGCGAAGAAATAGTTGAAACAGAAAATGAAGAAAAGACCGGTTAAAATGAGAATTAAAAACATTATCGGATTGTATGCCAAAACCAGACCCGCAAACGTAGCAACTCCCTTTCCGCCTTTAAAATGCAAATAAAAAGGAAAAACGTGACCTATGACCGTTGCAAGCCCGACAGTCAAGCATAAAGCGTCCTGCCCGGGATACAGCAACTTGAATATAAGCACGGGAATAAACGCCTTTGCAATATCAAATACCATAACCAAAAATCCGAACTTTTTCCCAAGCGTCAGCATAGCATTCGTAGCACCTAAATTTCCCGTACCGCTCTTGCGTATGTCGATGTTTTTGATTATAGAAAACATATAAGTCGGACTTAAACTGCCAAGCAGATAGCCGATAATAATTCCCACAAAGTATCTCATAAGTCCTCCTTTTATAGTAATTCATCTGTCGATGTCAAAAGAAAAAATCACCGAATTTCGTCGAATAATACCGATAGATAATATATATGCAAAATGTTTATCGTATAATAAATAATTGTGACCAAATTGTTAAAAAGTCATTTTTTGATGATTTCATCTTTCCATAGACAGAGTTCGTTGTTGTTCAAATTTACGCAATCAAAAAGTTATTCTTTTGAGTGATTTCACCCTGTCGCCGTCAATTTCGAAAACCACCGCCTGAACTTGAATATCCCCGTCTGCCGGAATAAACCTTGACGGCATATGCTCTCGCATCTTTTTAAGTACCGCATTTGTGTCGGTACCCAAAATTCCGTTTGTCGGACCCGTCATTCCGAGATCTGTCACGTAAGCCGTGCCACCCGGCAAAATCTGTAAATCCGCCGTCGGAACGTGAGTGTGAGTCCCGAAAATTATATTTATTTTCCCGTCGAAATATCTTGCAACAGCATACTTTTCACTTGTCGCCTCTGCGTGAAAATCCAAGACCGAAATGTCGTAATTCCCCTCTTCACGTGCAAGTGCGAGTTCAATAGCGTCAAACGGAGAATCCAAAGTGTCCATAAACGCCTGACCTTGTGCGTTTATACATAAAATCCTGTAATTTCCGACGTTGACAACACAGTATCCATATCCCGGACACGATGCGGGAAAATTTACGGGACGAATGATTTTTCCCGAATTTTCGTCAAGATAGTTGTATATATCCCTTTTTGACCACGTGTGATTCCCGAGCGTGATGACGTCCACACCCGAACTCAGTAAAGTTTCCGCATCAGCGGACGATATCCCGTGAATGTCGGTTGCGTTTTCCCCGTTTGCGATTACAAAATCCGCACCGATAACGCCCCGACACTTCCATAAATTTTTTTTCAGATAATCCACGGCACGTGTTCCGACAACGTCGCCGATAGCCATAATTTTCATTTGTATACCGAATTTAGTCTTTCCGAATAAATTATTTTCCTACGCAAAAATTTGCGAATATTTTTGCAACAACGTCCTCCGACACGGTTCGCCCGTCAAGTTCCCCGATAGACGCCATAGCCTCTTCAAGTTCCGAACAGCAAATTTCGAGCGGAAGACCACCACTGACGTACTCCCGTGCGTTTTTCAAAGCACAAAGTCCACGCTCAACCGCAGAATGTTGCCTTGCGTTTGATATAACTGCGTCCTTGTCCGTGTCAAGATTTTTGTCAATGTATATTTTCTCCACAAGACTTGTCAATTCATCAAATCCCGTGTGATTTTTCGCACTTACCGACACACTGTACTCAAAACTGTCGGCAATTTTCCGTGCATCCGCACACACCTGTGCGTCCGACTTGTTGAGGACCGCAATAACAACGGCGTTTTTCTCTTTGAGATTTTTTATAAGTTCGAAATCGTCGGACGTCGGTGCGACCGATGAGTCAAATACCGCAAAAACAAGTTCCGCATTGTCAAGCACTTCCAACGCACGCTCCACACCGATTTTTTCCACAACGTCATCAGTCTCCCTCAGACCTGCCGTGTCGGACAGTTTGATTAAAACTCTTCCGATCATCGTGCTTTCGGTCAAAACGTCTCTCGTCGTACCTTCGACGTTTGTGACGATCGCCGCATTTTTACCGAGAATTGCATTGTATAGTGAACTTTTTCCGGCATTGGTCTTTCCGACAATTACCGTCGGAATGCCCTCAGCCACGGCACGACCCGTTCTGTAAGTCGCCCCCAAAACTTCGAGTTTGTGAATGTTTTCGTCGATTACCGAGATAATTTCCTCTTGCGATAAATCCGCCAGATCCTCATCGGGATAGTCCACGTGAGCGAAGACCGACGCCAAAACCGTGCATAAAGAGTTGTAAATCTCGTCAGTCGCCCGTGAAAGAATACCACGCATGCCCGACCTTGCAAGTAAAATCTGCTCGTCCGTTTGTGCTTCGAGAAGATTTCCGAGTGCTTCCGCACTTGTCAATTTCATTTTTCCGTTGATGAACGCACGCCTTGTAAACTCACCTGCCAGAGCGAGCCTTGCCCCTGCGGATAAAACCGCCGTCAAAACTCTTTGTGTAATGAGCATACCGCCGTGACAGGAAATTTCCACAACGTCCTCTCCCGTAAACGAATGAGGAGACCTGAAACATACGGCAATGCCGTCGTCGATTTGAACGTCCCCTGAGTATATTTTGCCGTAATACGCAAAATTTGCGACGGCATCCGTAAGACTTGTATTTTTTATGGGCTTGAAAACCTTGTCCGCAATAGATAAAGCGTCAGACCCCGAAATTCTGATAACTGCGATTCCGCCCTTTCCGTGTGGCGTGGATATTGCGGAAATCGTGTCAAGTAAATTCATAAAAACTCCAAAATTAAAAGTAAAAATTTATCACTCAAATTATACCATAAAATACACCGATAGTCAAGAAATTTATCTGCCCTCCAACGCATCGAAAACCAAGTCACGGATAAGCGGATGGAGCGTCGTGTAAGCATACGCACAACCGGCAACCTGAGTTGAAAAATAAATGGCAACCTGCCTCTCCCTGTCAATAAGAGAGTACGCTCCGTGCATTCCGTCCCAGCCGAACTCACCGATGCTTGACTTGCTCATCGAAAGTACGGGATTTACGTGTACCCGACCGCAAAGCCCCCAGCCGTACCCGTAAAGGCGACCGCCGACAAAATCACGCCAAGCGTCGGGACAAAGACGATTAACTTCCATCTCCGCAATAGTTTCCTCTTTGAGTAACCTGTACCCACAAGGCGATACCCCACCGCACGCAAGCGTCGAGATTATTTTCATATAGTCGTCAACCGAAGAAAAAAGACCTCCGCCTCCGCTCTCAAACCTTTCGCTTAGCGGATAACCGTCGTTGTTGCTTATGGGAGTTGATACCCCCTCCGCATTGTTGTAAAAATAAGCCTGTGCAAGCCTGCCAGACTGCTCCTCTGTTGGATGAAATCCTATGTCCGATAACTCTAACGGCTCAAACATAATTTTCTTTAAATAATCCGAAAGTTTCATTCCCGAGACCACCTCAATTACCGCCCCGAGAACGTCTATTCCGTGACCGTAAAGCCAGTGTGTGCCGGGTTCAAATGCCAACGGTTCTCTTGCCATTGCCGAGCAAACCCTCACCGTATCGGCACCCGTCTCGCCCCTTGCCCGTAAAACCGACGGCGAATTTGCATTGTAGTCAAGACCGCACGTCATAGTAAATAAATGTATTATTTTCATGGGCGTCCCGGACGGCTTGATTTCCCCGTTGTCTTCCTTGACTGTAATATTTTTAAATGACGGTAAATATTTTGCCACGTCGTCGTAAAGCCCTAACTTACCCTCTTCTATAAGCCTCATGCCGGCTGTGCAGGTTATTATTTTTGAGTTTGAGTATATCCGATAAAGTGTGTCACGACTCACGGGATAATTTCCACCGTGGTCACGAAAACCCGAAAAATTCCTGTATACCTCACGACCCGAGAGACTCACCGAAAGGTCGTGTAGCGGAATGCCCCTGAGAGATAATTCATCCGTAAATTTGTCAAGTTTCGTAAAGTTCATAACAAAACACCTCATATAAAAATCACTGTAAATAATATAACATAATATTAACTTCCCGTCAATTGATTTGTATAAAAAACCTGCAAGCCGTAAGGCTTGCAGGTAAATTTGTTTTATGCGTTTGTCGGTTCAAATGTGATAACTATGTACATATAACCCGAAACCACGTATTGCCACTCCATATCGAGAGTGTAAGTCTCACCCTCATTCAAAGTGCATTCGATATAAAAGTCGTGATAGTCATATATATCAATATTTTTATTCGAATCGTAGAGGTGTCCGGCGACATATCCGTATCCGACGCTTCTGAACGTCCAAACTCCGTTTTGCGTCGGTTCTATCGTAAGTGAAAGACTGCCGTTCTCTTCGACAAAAGCCTTGAATACTGTCGAACCGATTATTTTTCCTATCTCTTGACTCGTCGGTGCAAACGTAACGGCATAGTCGAAACTTCCCGTGTTGTCGTACGGAACAAACGTAAATCTTACGTTGTAAGCACTCTCGTCGGTGTAGCCCATCTCCTCTGCCAACGCTTTGACCTGTGCCTTTGAGAAAGATATTGCATTTATATCGTCAAGGAAAATAAAGTCAACGCCATCAAGCAAAATTTCCGTACCGTCACCGAGTATGAGCGATACGTAGTACGTAAATTCTTTTCTGTTTGAATTCCAGTATCCTACGATAAAGTTGTCGTCACCAGAAAGGTCTTCCAAAACCACGTCTCCGTCCTGACCCGTAATACTTTCCATTCCGCAAGTAAAACAGTAATAGAGGTTTTCGCTTACCTGTACGTATGAGTGACATTCGGGTAAAATTTCATAAGGTTCGGACGAGCATCCGCATATATTACAAACGTAATGTCCATATCCGTGCTGCGTGCAGGTGGGTTTTTTGTCGATTACCTTACTTGAATCATAAAATTCACATACGTTGTCTGTCCGGGTATAAGTATCTCCGTAACTGTCTGTATATTCTGTTGTGCGATAGCAACCGTCTCCGAAAGTGTAAGTGTAGACGTATTCTTTCCAATAATCGCCGTCAATATATTTTTTATAAGTAGTAAATTGATGATTCTTATAGTGTACAAAATTAAATATCCACGTCTCATTGTAATCGCCTGAACCGGTGGTTACCTCCGTCATCTTGTATCCGAAATTTCCGAATGGAAGTTTTATTGAGAAATCATACGTATATTCGTATTTTCGCCAATAATCTTTTTCCGTGTAATAATGGAAAATTGTATATTCACATCCGTCAAGATATCCGTAAATAGTCTCATCGACGTAATCTTTGCCGTCACCGTAATGACGTTCTGTCTTTTCGTGACAACCGCTGTCAAATCCCTCAACTGTGTAAGTCTTATCTGACAAAGAATACCACCGATAACCGGTAAGTTTGTTCTCGTATTGGGTATATTCTTTTACCAAACTGCCGTTTTTGTAAGTATATTCGTGTGTGTAGTAACTTCCGCAATTTGAACAGTCGTATCTGTATGAGCCGTTTTCTTGCTCTGTGTATGTGTAATTGTGATAGTCACGCTCACCGCATTTGAAAGTAAATTCTTTTGAAACTCCTGTTCTCTCATTGTAGAATATGTAAGTGTTGTATTTGTAAGCCTTGCAGTTATTTCTGTCCCAAACCCAGTATTCCGCATACTTTATTTCAAGCCCGCAAATATTCTCTCCGTCGGCGTCGTTTGTTACCGAACAACCTTTGTGATAACAGTCGTGTTCGAAATAATAATCGTGGTCCGATACGAAATGCCATCCCGACTCTATAATATTGTCACCGGTAATCCAAGGAGATATGTGGTCATATTGTTCAAGGTCGCAAAAACTGCCGTCAAGTTCAAGATAACCGTTGCATCCGCAGGCACAGTTGTAAATATATGCAAATCCTCCGCAATTTCCGAATTGTGAAAGGTCTATAACTTCTGTTACAAACGTATAGCAATAATCATATTCTTCGGTGTATGCGTATCCGCAATCTTTGCAAGTGTAAGTAACTGTAACACCGTCCTCGCAAGTTGTGCTTCCTGCGTTGAGACTTCCCGTAACAGTGTAATTGTGAGCGTCGTCCCCGATTTCTGTGTAACTTATCTCACTTATAAGCGTGTTGCCGATATAAATGATATCTGTGTAGTACGTTTTGCTTGTACAGGTTGCACTGTCTCTTTCGGTGTACCACGTGTGTGTAAAGGTAAGTCCGCATTCTCCACAGACGTATTTTGTAACTTCTACCGTTCTGCCGAGATCGTCCTTGTAGGTATTCCAAGAGTCGTAATTTGCACAAAAATGATAACCATACCAAACGTCCTTTTTGCAAGCACAGGAATAGATGTAATAATATCCGTAGCACACTCCATAGTCTTCAAGGTCGATGTCCTCAATCGGGAACGTTTCGTGAGAGTAAGTCGTATAAGAATATTCGTATCCGCAATCTTTGCATCTCTCGGTTACATCGACTCCGTTCTCACAGTCGTCCCCGTTAAGTTCAAACTCATACACATATGTGTGATCCGTATTGGAACTGTACTCGGTAAATGACAATATTTCTTGGTCTCCCTTGTAGTATGTGTAATCGCTCTTTGTTGTAATTATGCAGTTCGGGTCTTTTGTTTTCGTTACAATGCAAATTTTCTTAATTCCGCAGTTCTCGCAATATTTGCACGAACCGTCGTCGCTGTCAACCCAATTGCAAACTTGGTCATCTACGTAGTAGTACTCGGTATCTCCGCAAACCTCGCAAATTTGGACGTGCAAATATCCTCCGCACATACCATAGTCGGCAAGGCTTCTGTCCTCATTGTTGTATCTGTGTTCGGAGCCGCCGCCATTGTAGAAGTCTCCGCACTTTGTACACTCCGCTCTGTAAGAATAACCGCCCTCACAGCCCTTTTCTTCATCATTATATGTGTACGTGTATTCGTACTCGTGTTCGTATTCGTTGCCTTGTTCTGTGTATTCGTATATAACTACGTCGTTTATTGCGTAAGTGTAACGACTTGTGTACGTATATGTGCAGGAGTCCGTGTAATCTCCCTTTGTATATATTTCGGTTCTCGAAATACCGCAATTGTCGCACACGCAAGTAACATCGTCTCCGTTCAAACAGCAGTTTAAATAAACGTATCTGTCTTCTATGTCTCCGCATGCTATACATTTGTATTCTCTTATGTAACTTCCGGAGCATACACCGTACTCATCAAGCGATATTTCCTCGTATTCATGACAGTGGCCCCAATGTTTTGAGGTATACGTCTCTCCGCATCTTGTGCAAACGTAAGTTATGTATAAACGGTCGTCGCACGAACCGCTCCATTCCTTTATTTCGTAGTTATGGTCTGAATTTTCTGACACTATGCCGTCCATTTCAAACAAAACTTCGCCGTCCGAGTTTGATATAATTTGGAATTTTGTAACGGTCGTATAATTACACTCATCCGTATACTTGCTGGCGTAATCACGTATAAACGTAAGGTTACAGATATTACATTTGGTGGTATATATGCGATGTATCGTGCCGTCGTCGTCCGTAATGGTTTTATCTGATGTGGTTCCGCATCCTTTATTGAAATAACTGTAAAATTGCTTTCCGCAGTTTACGCATTCTTTTATGTCAATGCTTCCTGAACACGCACCGTATTTTTCCGCAAGATCAATTTCAACGTAATCTGTATTGTGACCCTCGCCGCTGTACTTGTATTCATCTCCGCATTTTGTGCAATGTTTAACAACGGTATATCCGCCCTCGCAACCGAGAGTTTCGTCTTTGAAAGTTATAGTCTTCGTATAGTCGTGGTCTTCTTCTGAATCAGTGTCTATGGTTTCCGCTATTTTTGTGTCGCCACAAGATAAGGTTAAAGTTATCGTCAACTTGCTTTCACATACGGAGTAAATTTCTGTGCATATGTCTCCCGTCACTGTCAAACCGCACTTTGAACAACTCGCTCTGTATATTTTGTGTTCGTTTCCGTCCGAGTCAATTGTTGTCTCTGTCGGATTATCGAGCGATTCGAAAACGTTGAGATCTATGTCGCAACCGTCGGTATAAAGGTAATCCAAATAGAAATCGTAAATTTCACCGCAGTCGTTGCATTTGCGAACCCTTACGGTGCCTCCGCAAGCCCCGTAATCGGCAAGATTTAAAGTTACGTATTCTCCGTAGTGGCTTTCATAAGTCTGTTCAAAGTAAACGTCCTCTATAATCGTCTCGCCGTTGTAATAGAAAGAGTAAGTGCCACGCATAAATTCCGTGCAACCTATCATGCCTTCGCAAAGATACGAATCCGCTTCAAGACCGCAATCTACGCATTTCCAATGTTGAGACTCCGTCTCGTATCCGTTCTCGTCTTTGCCGTATACGGCGTCGCCTACTTCTTCCAACTCGCAATCGAATTTCGATTTGTCGATGTTAAGCACTTTAACTTTTCCGCAACTGCAAGTCTGATATACAATTGTCACGTAGCAATCATCTCTGCCGATGACCTTGCCGATATCAAGTGTTTTCTCGGTAAGTTCCTTGTGGTCGCAATCTCCGATTTTTTGAACGCATCCGCAAACCGTGCATACGCCGTCAGTTCCGAACGTGTGCTTTTCCTCGTCTGTTTTAGCACCGCAATCACATTCACGCCAGTGATAGTTGGGGTCTGTGTTCACGTATTTTTCCGAGTACTTGTGCTCGTGCGTTCCTATAATCTCTTCTTTTTGGTCGCTGTAAATTTTGTTGTCGTAAGTTGTGGATGCTGTCCAAACCGTTTTTGTGTATGTGGAATCGGTTCCTTCCGTCTTCGTTGCCGAAACTGTGGCTTCAAGCGTCAAGGTGTGACCTTTGTCGTGCGAGCAAGTGAGTGTAACCTTAGCCTTTGTATTGTCGTCCGACCATTCCCAAACCGCACTTTGATAGTCGTGACCCGTAGCCTTTACAAAATTGCCTTTTTGTGAATAATCGCAGTTTTCACATTCGTAAAGCGTGTATCCGTCCGTTGTGCAAGTCGCATTTATAACTTGACTTTTTACGGAGTGACTCTTCTTTGCATAAGTGTCTGTGTATGAATGTTCGCAATTGTTGCATTTGTATACGGCATATCCGTTTTCCGTGCAAGTTGCTTCTGTGCTGTCGGTAATTTCATAGTCGTGTCCCGTTGCGGGGATTTTCTTTGTGTAAGCGGAGTTGCAACCGTCGTTTTGACATCTGTAAATTATTTTTCCGTCTGCCGTGCAAGTTGCTTCTGTGCTGTCGGCAATTTCGTAGTTGTGTCCTGTTGCGGATACGATATTTTCTTTTTTGCGGTCGTGGCAACGAACGCAAACCAAAAGGTCGTAGCCGTCGCTTGTGCAAGTTTCATTTATGTGTTGCGTCGTGTATGAGTGACCGTAAAGTTCACATCTTTCGGCAGGTGTGAGCCTTGTTACGGTGTAGTATGAGAAGTGGTTTGTTTTGAAAGTAACGTAGCCGTTGCTGTAAGTCGCTTTAATGGAAACAAGACTTCCCTCGCTTATGTACCAAATTGCTATGCTGTCAACGTCCTCACCCTCGGAAAGTTCGTAAGGCAAAGTTATTGTAACCCAGTTGTCCTCACCGAAGTCGGATATGTTCTGATTTCCGTCGTTTATCGTAAAGTTGTAGATGGGAGAATTTCCAACCTGAGCCAGTTTGTCGTCGGAAATATTAAGGTCGCCGAGATCGTCACTTGTCAATTTGTCTGCCGAGAGAGTGATGTCTTTGTCACCGATCTTGTCAATGGTTCCGTCATCGAGACTGATGTTGGTTCCGCCGACTTCGATTTCGGTGTCTTTGAGATTTCCGGCATTTGTCGAGTCGGTGGAGTTGCCCTCATAAACGATTACGGTCTTCTTTTCACCGCAAACGGAGCATTTGTCCTCTCTTTTGCCCTCAAAAGTACTTCCCGTGACCCAAATATGCCCTGTGGAAGACTTCTCAATGACCTCTTTTTTACTGTCTCCGCACGTGCAAGTAAGAGTTTTTTCGCCGTTTTCCTTGCAAGTTGCGGGTTTTGTGATGCTTGCAATATACACGTGATTGTATATATATTCACCCTGTACTTCTTCTCCGCAATTTGCGTTTTGACATACGTAAACAAGCACGTATTTGCAACTCTCACCCTCAACTAAAACCCTTGTAGGCTCTACGTTTTTGATGTTGTGACCGAGTGCCGAACCCACGGTTTCTTCATAGTAATCACCGCAGGTACATTCATAAACCTTAACCTCAGCCTCCGTACACGTTGCATCCTTGTGTTTATAAGGGTTTTCGATGTATTTGTGACCGAGCGACGAACCGCTTGTAAATACGTCCGTCTCGTTTGAACTTATCGCACCGCAAGTGCAAGATTTGTAATAATATGCAGGGTTTATGCAGTCGGCCTCGCTCTTCAAAGCACCTTCTGTAACAATCTCCAAAGTATAGTTGTGCTTCGCTTTTTCCCCGTAAACAAAGGTGTCCGCCTCGCTCGTACTTACCATACCGCATTTGCAGGATTTGTAGTAAATATAAGCGTTTTCACAGGTTGCCTCTGATTTGAGTGCGTCCGCTTTCACCACTTCTTCGGTGAATTTATGCTCGGTTGCGGAACCGCTTGCAAACACGTCTTTTTCGTCGTGACTTATCTCACCGCATGCACAAGATTTGTAATAATATGCAGGATTTATGCAGTCAGCCTCCGATTTGAGTGTGCTGTCTTTCGCAATTTCAAGCACAAAACTGTGTCCGTTCGCTTCACCGCTTGCAAACACGTCATTTTCGCTCTTGCTAACCTCGCCACATGCACAAGATTTGTAATAATATGCAGGGTTTATGCAATTTGCGGAAGATTTTAAAGTCTTTTCCGAAACAATTTCTTTATCGAAATTGTGTTCAAGTTTATTTCCTTCCGTTTCAGAACATCTCGTGCAGGTTTTCGGTGCCTGACAAGTTGCGTCTGCCCAATTGTGACCGAGGGAATCAATGGATTTTTCCTCGGTTTGCTCGCACTTGGAACATTTGCGTGTCTGCAATCCGCTCTCTGTGCAAGTAGCCTCTTTTACTGTTGTCCAATCTCCATACGTGTGGTCACAGTCTTTGTTTTTATTACAAGAAACAAGACATACCGAGAGGATTACAACTGCGATAACGCATAAAATGCAAGTCAACAGTCTCTTTTTGAATTTCATACTCTTTCCTCCATTTTGCAGTGAATTTCGTAAAAAATTTTAAGAATTGAGTTTTACGACGGAACGTGTAAGTAACGTATTCCTTCTAATTATTATTTTAGTACGATGGCAACAATATGTCAATACATTTTTTAAAGAAATATGTACTTTTTTACATATGTTTGAACAAAATTTATCAACAAGACATACAATATTCCGACAAAAAACCGAGGGGAATATTCCCCTCAGTAAAAATGAAATAATATTCAATATTATTTGTAAAGCGGACCATACGTCTGGCATGCACGGAAGTCTGCACCCTCTTTGTCCATGCCGAATGCATTCCAAGCCGCAGGGCGGTAAATTTGCTCTTCGGGAACATTGTGCATACATACGGGAATACGGAGCATAGAACACATCGTGATAAGGTCTGCACCGATATGACCGTAAGATATGGCACCGTGGTTTGCACCCCAGTTCATCATGACCTCATAAGCGGTCTTGAAAGGAGAGCCTTCCTTGCCGTCGCAACGAGGTGCGAACCATGTACAAGGCCAAGTGGGATTGGTTCTTTCCATGAGTTTATCGGAAACTTCATCGGGAAGATTAACCGTCCAACCCTCTGCAATTTGAAGAACCGGACCGAGACCTTTTACAATATTAAGACGAATCATCGTACAAGGCATTTCAGCCTTTGTTGTGTAATGGCTGGAAAATCCACCGCCACGGAAGTTATCAAATCCCGCTTCGCACCAAACGGTTGCGTCTGTCATCTTCTTTATATCTTCGTCGGTAACTTCCCACCACTTCTTCATTGTGGGATTGCCGTTTTCGTCAGTGCATACACCGGATGCGTCAAGACAAGCGGCACCGGAGTTAAGCAAGTGGATAATACCGTTGGATTCAGCTGCTTTGCCTTCAAGTTTGTATCCTGTTACTCTTTCGGTTGCTTCGCCCGACCAATATGTTCGAACGTCTGCGAATATCTGAGCTCTGTGAGTAAGAAGTCTCATCATAAGCATACCCATGCCGTTGAGAATGTCGTTTTCGGTTGCGAGCGTAAACGGTTCTCTTGCACCCTCATAGTCGAAAGTGGAGGAGAGCAACGCTTCGGGATAGTCACAGTTGGGCCAGTGGTCTGTCCACTGTCTTTGACCTTGGAAACCGCCGGCGATTGCGTTGTGACCGACCTTTTCCTCTTCAAATGCATCGGGAAGATTTTTATTGCCTGCCATAAGATCCTTGATTATGCAGTACATCTTAACCGTAAATTCCCACTGTTTTTCTTTTTCTTCGGGGGTAAACTTAATTCGTCTTTCTTCACCGAGGAAGTTCACGGAGTCGGGGTTATCGTCTCTGCCCTCTTTGCAATGTTCTTTTGTCCATGCAAGAGCTTTTTGGTAATCTTCTTCATTGTAAATTCCCTCTTCCATACGGCGGAGAATTTCCACTTCGTCAACAGACTCAACTCTCATTCCGAAATAATTTTCCATCATATCCTGGTTCATTATAGAGCCTGCGATACCCATACATTGAGAACCGATTTGGAGATATGACTTGCCTCTCATGGTTGCAACCGCAACGGCAGCACGACCGAAACGAAGAAGTTTTTCTTTTACGTCATCGGGAATTTGAGTAACTTGGTCTCTGTCCTGAACTTCATGACCGTAAATTCCGAATGCAGGGAGACCCTTTTGAGCGTGACCTGCAAGAACAGCCGCAAGATATACGGCACCGGGACGCTCCGTTCCGTTAAAGCCCCATACACCTTTGATGGTATGAGGGTCCATATCCATGGTTTCTGAGCCGTAGCACCAGCAAGGTGTGACGGAAAGCGTAATGCTTACGCCCTCTTTTTTAAATTTATCCGCACAAGCGGCGGCTTCGGGAACACGACCGATACACGTGTCTGCTATAACGACTTTAACGTGATCGCCGTTTGAATAGTAAAGATTTTCTTCAAAAAGTTTTTTTGCGGCTTGTGCCATATCCCATACGAGCGGTTCGAGGCTTTCACGAAGCATCATAGGTCCACGGCGTCCGTCAACAATAGGACGAATACCTATTACGGGGTAATCGCCAACGTATCTTTTGTTTGCCATAATTTTTCCTCCATTAATTTGTGGAAATTTATTTAGTGACATTGCTGTCTTGATTTCAAATTTAATTTAAACTGTAAGGGTGGTGTAAACGAATAATTTCAAAAAATGTATTTTATTGCAAAATAAGACAATGATTTTTAAAGAAACGGTCCCTCCCCGCTAAAACGGAGAGAGACCGAAATTTTGCGGGTCAAATTTTATTTTTGATCCTTTTGACTTTCAAGTTTTAACTTAAAACGGCTAATATTAAATTTTTAAATTAACCCATGTAGAATATGTTCTTTTCTTTCTGTTCGTCGATGTTGTCAACGTTGTACCAAACACCTGCGATACCTATCTTACCGTCGCCGATATCTTCGCCTGCAAGTTTCTTTGCTGCGAGTTCAACTGCTTTGTAACCGATGTTGTAAGAGTCCTGAGCAACAGAACCAACAAGAAGAGCATAAGTTTTGCCGTTGTCTTTCATCCAGTCATACTGGTTTGTACCTGCGTCAAATCCGCAGAAGAGAATGTTATTGTAAGAAGAGTCATTTTTAACTTCGGGAGCAACTTCGTTAACAACGCCTTCATTTGTCATAAAGATGGATTGTGCACCCCACTCTTTAAGAGCGGAAAGACCGAGTTTGTATTCACCGGGGTTATTTGTTTTGACCTCTGTTCTTATTTCAAGAGTAACGCCGTCTTTTTGAGCGAGTTCTTTAATTTTGTCAACGAAACCACCTGCTCTGTCAATACCTGTTGCTGTGGAGTCGTGCTGAATAACGCCTATCTGGTAACCGTTAACTGCGAGACCCTTCTCTTTGAGGTATGCATAGAAGTTTTCTGCAACCACGCCTGCTGCCGCATAGTTATCTGTTGCAACTGCACCGATTCTGGGATCTTTGCCTGACGTTACGTCTGCACCGTCAGAATAGAGACCGGAGTCGAATTCTACTACGGGAATACCGTTTGTGTATGCGGATGTGATTTCATCGCCGAAACCGAGACCGATTGTAGCCAAAACGATAGCCTTAACGTTTTTGTTATTGAGGGCTGCCTGAACCATTTCTCTCTGGTCATTTACATACTGTTCGGATTCTGCTGTGGGTCCACGGAAGGTAATCTTGTAACCGTATTTTTCACCTGCCGCTTCGGCACCGGCTTTTACTGCCTGCCAGAAAGCGTGGGTTTCACCTTTTGCGACAACTGCGATTGTTTTTTCACTGTCATCTGTTTGGTCGTCATCTTTACCGCAAGCGATAAACGTACATGCACACATTATAATTGCAAGCACAAGTGCAAGTATTTTTGTGAGTTTTTTCATTCTGGAATCCTCCTGAAAATTAAAATATTTTTTATAAAACCCCTCTTTGGGTTTTAACTACATGGTTGTTGTGAAGTGAACCCATACTCGTTTGGATTTCACCTCATAAAAATGATAATAAAATTATTTTAAAGATTTATATTCCGCTTTGAGAGTGTATATCTCAACTGCTATTTCTTCCGCACGAGCGTCTGCCTCGGGATTGTTCTTGGCTGACAGTGCATAGTCTTGTTCTACTCTGAGAGTTTCGATGGTTTCTTTTATTTGACGTCTTCTCTTTTGAGCGTCTGATTCAATTTTAACCTTGGACGCCGCATTTTTCTTTGCTACGTCGAGAAGAACCGCACCTACAACGATGATACCTGTTACGGCGTAAGTGATGAACGTACTGGAAAGGTTAATGTTGAATGTTGTAAGGGCAAAGTTAAGACCCTGACGAATAACAACAAGAATTATAGAACCGAATATCGAACCCATAATTGATGCCGCACCACCGGTTGTGCTTGTTCCGCCTATGTAAACGCCTGCAACTGCGTCAAGTTCCATACCGTTACCGGAAGCGAGTGTGAGCGAGGGGTTAGCCGCCGTCCAGAAGAGGGCTGCGATACCTG
This sequence comes from uncultured Clostridium sp., assembly GCA_964526505.1. Lineage (GTDB taxonomy): Bacteria > Bacillota > Clostridia > Oscillospirales > CAG-272 > SVTX01. The sequence goes on along the minus strand of CAZGJC010000032.1, from coordinate 4,118 downwards.
CGAAAAGTCCGCCTATTACGTAAGCGATGATTTTGTACTTTGCAACGTTGATACCGGAAAGGCGAGCCGCCTCTTCGTTACTGCCTATTGCGAGAATATATCTTCCGACTTTTGTCTTAAACATAACTACCATACAGATAGCAGCAAGAACCAACACCCAAACGATGCCTATCGGGAAATCGTTGTAACTTACGAATATCTTTTGGAACCAACCCGATGTGGGGTATTTGATAGCCGACGTCTTTTCGGTGAGGTGTTGAGCCAAAACCGACGTGATACCACGTGAGAACATCATTGTGCCGAGTGTTGCGATAAAGGGAGCGATTTTACATTTTGCGATAAGCAAACCGTTAATCAAACCGAACAGGAGACCTGTAAGGAGCATTATCGGTATTGTGAGCCAAAGTGTGCCTTCGTCCTGAGATACGCCCGTTTTACATATGGCACCTGCAAGCACGGGAGCTCCGATACAAACGGTTCCGATTGAAAGGTCGATACCGCCTGTGGCGATTGCAAATGTAACGCCGAGTGAAAGGATTGCGTAAGGAACGAGAGACTTGCTCATAAGAAGCAGGTTACTTTTTCCCGCAAAGTTAGAGTTGATAAGTGTGAAAACTATGAACAGGGCGATTGTCGCTATTACTATAACGAGGTTTTGTTTACCTGCTGTTTTAAAGTAATTCAAGGTTCTGACACCGCCTTGGCGTGCCTTACCTCTCAAATTTAACTTTGCACCGAACGGTGTGTTTTGGTTTTTCATAATCAGTTCTCCTCCCGCATAGTGGCAAGTTGCATAATGTTTTCTTGATTTGCTTCGGATATATCAAGTTCTCCCGTTTTTCTGCCCTCGCACATTACGAGAACTCTGTCACTCATACGGAGAATTTCGACAAGTTCCGATGAAATCATTATAATAGACTTGCCCTGTTTTGAAAGTTCATTCATAAGAGTATAAATTTCACTCTTTGCACCTACGTCGATACCTCTTGTAGGCTCATCGAAAATAAGAATGTCACTGTCTTTTATAAGCCATCTTGCGATAATAACCTTCTGCTGGTTACCGCCCGAAAGGTTTTTGAGCAATTGGTCGATAGACGGTGTCTTGGTGCGGAGTTTGTTGTTATATTCGATCGCCTCTTCTTTGAGTGCTTTGTCGTTTATAAGTCCGCCGCTGACGTATCTGTCCATTGAGGATATCGCCGTGTTTTCCGCTACCGATTTTTGAAGCATAAGACCGTATCTCTTTCTGTCTTCTGAAAGATAACCGATACCGTGCTTTATTGCATCTGCGGGGGATTTTATATGTACCCTTTCGCCGTTTATATAAATTTCCCCGCTGTCAAACTTGTCGGCACCGAATATTGCACGTGCCACTTCCGTTCTTCCCGCACCCATGAGTCCGGAAAAACCGAGGATTTCTCCTTTGCGGAGTTTGAAACTTACATTTTTTATAGTATTTCCGCTACAAAGATTTCTGACTTCAAGCACCACAGGAGCGTCGGGCTCTACTTCGCTTTGAGTTTTCGGGTCTTCGTAAACCACACGACCTATCATCATATTGATGATTTCGTCCTTGCTTACCGCATCGGTGTCAACCGTTCCGACGTATTCGCCGTCACGCATTACCGTTATTCTGTCGGATATACGCTTAATCTCGTCCATACGGTGAGAAATGTAAATCATTCCTATTCCCTTCGCTTTGAGGTCAAGCATTATCTTGAACAATTCGTCTATTTCCGCCTGCGTAAGTGCTGCTGTGGGTTCGTCGAGGATGAGCAGTTTACAGTCACGGGAGACTGCTTTTGCTATCTCAACCATTTGCTGTTTGCCTACCGTGAGATTTCCGAGCGTTATTTTCGGGTCGATTTTAATTCCTATCAACTCGAAAAGTTTTTCTGACTCTTTTATCATCTCATCGTCTTTTATAAAAGTCTTGCCTGTAAGGGGTTCTCTGCCGATGAAGATGTTCTGTGCCACGGTGAGGTGGTTCATCATATTAAGTTCTTGGTGAATCATACTTATTCCGAGTTGCTGGGATTCACCGATATTCTTTACGCTATACGGTTGACCGAGATATGCAATATCACCGCTGTCAGCCTGGTATATACCTGTAAGGACTTTCATAAGGGTGGATTTTCCCGCACCGTTTTCACCGACAAGTGCGTGGATTTCACCGAAACGCAAATCGAAATGAACGCCTTTGAGTGCGTGAACTCCGTGGAACCGCTTGTCTATACCGTTCATTTCAAGTAATAATTCTTGCATTTGTTATGCCCCCTTTCGTTTGCTACACACCTATTATACATTTTCTCTCCTCCTTTTTCAATTGCATAAAAAAACAAAAAATTCACAAAAATAAACACAAAAAGTGTGATAAATTTTTCTCAAACTGTTGACGAAATGACCAATATATGATATAATTCTAATGTAATCAATTATAAAAATCGTTATAAAAAAACTCGTGATAATGTCAAAATACTCAATATTCTGACAAATTTATCAAATGTATGGGGCGAAAACAACAAATGGCAAAAGAGCAAGAAAAAACAAGAAAAAATATGCAGGATACACAAAACGCCGAGGGCAGTTTTGGTGTGTTTATGAAAGAGCAGGCTGAAATACAATCCGAGGAAAAGAGAAAAATAGCATATTCCAAAATAGACGTAATCAAACTTGACACAAAATGTTTATATGCCGGAAAACTTGACAGAATAAAGAGGTGGAAAGAAAAAGAGCATGCACATCCGTTCTGTGAAATTATGTTTGTTCTCTCGGGTAACGGAGAAACAATCATAAACGATAAGACTTATCAGGTGAAAAAGGGCGATATTATAATATACAATCCCAATACGCCTCACAAAGAGCAAACTTCGGGCGAGGTGGGGATTGAACTTGCCTTTTTCGGTATTACAAACTTCCAAGTCAGCGGTTTGCCGGTAGACTATTTGGTGAGTGGGGACGCATCTCCCGTTATTCACACGAAAAAAGATTCCGGAAAATTCGAATTTTATTTTCGTTCGCTTGTGGATGAGGTGTCGGAAGGTCAGCAATACGGTGAACTTATGGCAAAATATTTGGCAAGACTTATACTTATAGGTATTTTGCGTTTGGCTAACATATCTGAGACAAAGTTCGTGACGAATGCGATATTTACAAAGATACATTCATATTTGTCACAACATTTTACGGAGATTGAATCGATGGACCAGATATGCGAAGAATTACACGTAAGCAAGTACTATCTTTCGCACGTTTTCAAGAATAATATGGGAATGCCCCCTATGCAGTATATTACGATGAAACGAATATCATACGCAAAAAAGTTACTTCAAGAGACAGATCTCAGTGCAACGGCTGTCGGAGAAGAATGCGGATACAAAGATCACGTGTTGTTTTTCAAAACTTTTAAAAAACTTGAAGGCATTACTCCCTCAACTTACAGAAAGCAAGTAAGCGGGCCGAGAATGTGTACGGAAGAAGAACTTAAACGCAACAAGACGGAATAAAATCATAAAACAAAAATCCTTCCCTTGTGACAAAGACGCAAAAGTGTTTGACTTTTGAGGTCTATTATATCCAAGAGAAGGATTTTTTGTATTAAATTACAATTAAATTATGCCCTTTTGAAGCATAATGTTTGCGTATATAGCACTTTCACCGGTGGCAATGATGCAGTAGCACTTCTTTGCCTCTTCGTAGAAGTCAAAACGGTCGATATTACCGAGGGTCTGTCTTCCACGCTCGTCGTGCTTTTCTATGATTTCGGCATACTTATCCCAGATAGGAGTTTCGACGTGTCCTACGTCTCTGTCCATAAGTTGCATGAGAATTGCCGGGTTTTCAACGTACGTATCAAGAGGGAAAACGGTCAGTATAGCATCGAGAATTTCAGGCACGCCGTGACCGTCCATACGTATGACGATGGCGTCTTTTCCCATAGATTCGGATGGGAAGTTTCCGTCTGCTATGCAAAGTCTGTCGCTGTGACCCATTTCGCAAAGAACTTTTAAAAGTTCGGGTGGTAAAATTTTCGGAATACCTTTAAGCATATCAATTACCTCTCAATATTTATTTGGTGGTAATTTCATTATAGCATAAAAAAATTTGCTTTTCAATGT
>CAZGJC010000031.1:0-20712 GCA_964526505.1 uncultured Clostridium sp. | reverse complement strand
GAACTTGCACATCTTGAAATGATATCGGCAATTCTCTATCAACTCACGTCAAACGTATCGGAAGAAGAAATAGCCAAAACACCATATGCCAATTACTTTGTGGATCACACCACGGGCATATATCCCATATCCGCTTCGGGAGTACCGTTCGATATGAAATACGTCGGAATTAAGGGCGACATCATAACAGACCTCAACGAGGACCTTGCGGCAGAACAAAAAGCCCGTACCACCTACGATAACATTTTGCGACTTGTGGATGACCCAGATGTCAAAGAACCCATAAAATTCTTGCGTGAGCGTGAAATCGTTCACTATCAGCGTTTTTGCGACGCACTGCGTATAACGCAAGACAAACTCGACTCGCAAAACTTTTACGCATTCAATCCCTGCTTTGATAAAAATTGTTCTCAAAACGTATTCAAAAAAGGCATTTATTAAATTAGACAACCGTCCGAAAGACCATGCCTCAAACGGTCATACAACGAAAAAAACACACGCCTGTCGGCGTGTGTTTTTTCTCGTTTATTGTTCAACAGATATAATGTAGTCGTAAATAGGTTGACCGCCCGCAAGCACCGCAACCTCACAACCGCCTCCGACTTTGTCGGATATAAGCGTTCCGATAGCGGAAGCCTCTTCTTCGGAAACGTTATCACCGTAGAATACGGTAACGAACGATGCACCCGTCATACCTCTTATCAATTGTTTCAGACAGGCACGACTTGTATCCGTAACACAAGCGATCTTATTCTCAACAAGACCCAAGAACTGACCCTTTGATATTTTAAAACGGTCTATTTCGGTGTCCCTTACGGCATACGTTACCGACATTGAGGTCACCATAGACATAGCGTGCGTCATTTCCTTAACGATATTTTCCAAATCCGCATCCGGATTATACGCTATCATAGCGGACATTCCCTGTGCGACGGTTTCCGTGGGGACAACAACAACGTGTCTTTCCTTAACAATTTCAGCCGCTTGTCTTGCAACCATACATATGTTTTTGTTGTTGGGAAGTACAAAAACATATTCGGAATTTGTTTTCATAACGGCGTCTATGATATCCTGTGTGGACGGATTCATAGTCTGACCGCCCTCGATAACCGTATCAACGCCGATATCGGTGAACATATTTTTTATACCTTCACCCATACATACGCTCACAAATCCGTACTTTTTTTCAATTTTGACCGTTTTTGTTTCCGCTGTTTCGGCACCCGATTTTAAAGCCGTGTGCTGATTTCTCATATTTTCAATCTTAACCGTAGTCAGACTTCCGAACTGAATCGCACGTGTCAGCACCGCTCCGGGGTCGTTTGTGTGTATGTGAAGTTTGATTATGTTCTCATCATCTACAAACACCGCACTGTCGCCGATACTCTTTATAAACTCGTAAAGTTCGCCCGCCGTGTCCTCACCGATGTACTGCTCGCTTTTGTCAACTATACATTCGGTGCAATATCCGAATGTGATATCACCGGTGTCGAAATCGGCAAAATTCGCAGACTCACTTGTAAGTTTTGTCTCGTCTATGCTCTCTTCAACCTCAGCCACTCTGCCTTCAAGAGCATCTTGCATTCCCTTGACAACGCAGACAAATCCGAAACCGCCTGCATCCACAACGCCCGCCTGCTTCAATACCGGAAGCATTTCGGGAGTTTGTGCCAAAGTAACTTCCGCAGTTTTCACAAACATCTCAAAAAGTACTTTTATATCAAGAGTGCCGTCTTCCGCAAATGCTTCGGAAACGTTTTCGGACGCAACTCTCATAACCGTAAGAATAGTTCCCTCCGTGGGCTTCATAACGGCACGATATGCCTCTGTTTTTCCTCTTTCAAATGCCACAACAAGGTCTTGTGAATTGCATTCGTCCTTGCCTTTGAGTGCTTTTGCGAATCCTCTGAAAAACAGTGAAAGAATGGCACCCGAATTTCCCCTTGCCGAGCGAAGCATAAGCGACGCTACTTTTTCGGCACATTCTCCGACGGGGAGATTTTTCTCTGCCTTGGAAACGGTACTCATCGTAAGGCTCATATTCGTACCCGTATCTCCATCGGGTACGGGGAAAACGTTTAAATTGTTAGCCTCTTCTCTTTTACTGTAAAGCATATTTGCGGCGGAGACTGCCATTGTACGGAATAAATTTCCTGTTATAACCATCAGAACTCCTCCAAAATTATCTTTCAGTACCTATGAAGAACAACGCCAAAGTTCCGGGTCCCGAATGAGCCCCGATAACAGGTCCCGTATATCCTATCATAATTTCACAATTGGGATATTTCGCCTTTACCGTATCTGCCAAAAGTTTTGCGTCGTCGTAACAATCACCGTGACAAATATACATAAGTTGATTGTCGGGATCTATACCCGTCTCCGAAAGTTTATCCGCAATCGCAAGCACAGACGCACGACGTCCTCTCGCCTTTGCCATATTTATGAGGTGACCCTCATTGTCCATGTGCATTACGGGCTTTATCGACATCATAGTGCCAAGCACAGCCGTAGCCGCAGATACACGTCCTCCACGTTTGAGGAAGAACAAGTCGTCAACGGTAAACCAGTGACACATATGAAGTTTTATATTTTCAACGTAATCGACAACTTCCTCAAAAGTTGCTCCCTCGTCTCTCTTTTTAGCCGCCAAGGTTACTATAAGACCCTGACCGAGAGATGCGGCAAGCGTGTCAATTGCAACCAATTTTCTCTCGGAGTGTTCATCCGAAAGTTCCGCAAGAGCGTTTCTGCCGTTCATGTACGTAGCCGAAAGACCGGACGAAAATCCGAGATATATGATATCGTTACCGGCATTGATATAAGGTTCGAAAAACACCTTAAATCTTTCCATATTTGCGGCACTTGTTTTAACGTCGTTTTTTGTACGCAAAAAACCGTAAAATTCTTTTTCATCAAGTTCGTTGTTGAGTTTTGTTCCAACACCGTCGATATTCACTTCAAGCGGAATAACTCCAACGGAAAGTTCCTGTGCGACCGATGCGGGCAGGTCCCCCGAAGAGTCCGTAAGAATAACGTAGTTACTCATATTTTTATTTCCTCTCTTACAATTGCCGTCGGCAATAAGACCGACAACTATCCACTATAACTTAATAATACACGTTGATTATACAATATCTTTTAACTTTTGTCAATAGTTTCTTCCCTTTTTGGCAAATATTTGTTCTCGGTAAACGCTTAAAACGGCTTTCAAAACGACTTTTTTCTCGTGCGTTGACAAAACGTAAAAACGGTGGTAAAATAAACGGAGTATCGTATCGGAAGGAAAGAATGAAAATGACTGTCATTATTGCCGAAAAGCCGAGTCTTGCAAGGAATATCGTCGCCGGAATCACACACGGCACGGGCTTGCAAATGCAAAAGAAAAACGGATATTTTGAGGGTGGCGAATACATCGTAACGTGGGCGTTCGGTCACCTTTTTTCGCTTTGCGACATCGAAGATTATACAGGCAAAAACGGCAAATGGTCAATGGACTCTCTTCCCTGCTTTCCGGATAAATTCAAATTCAAACTTCGTCTCGGTGCGGACAAAAAGACCGACCCCGGCGTTCAAAAACAATTTGAAACCATAAAATATCTCTGCAACCGTCGGGATGTGGATAAAATCGTAAATGCGGGAGACTCGGACAGAGAGGGTGAAATTATAGTTCGACTTTGCGTCGAACATACGGGTGCCTTGGAAAAGACAGCCGACTCCGACGCACAAACAAGAGAATTTTTCCGTCTTTGGCTGCCTGACCAAACGCCCGAAACGGTAAGTCGTGCTTTGCTCGAAATGAAGCCCGAGAGCGAATATACACCTCTTGCAAACGAGGGCTTTGCGAGAACTTACATTGATTGGCTGTACGGTGTCAACCTGACAAGATACGCCACTCTTAAAACGGGTACGCTTTTGCGTGTTGGAAGAGTTATCGTACCGATTGTGCGTGCGATATACGACAGAGATATGGCAATAAAGAATTTCGTTCCGAGTACCTATTACGTCGCTTCTTCAAAAGAAGAGACCAAAGGCGAGGAAATAGAACTTGTATCGAAAGTCAAATTCGAAAAGGACGATATTTCGAAAATCAACGATTTGTGTGCCAAATATAATGCCTCAAAAGCAACCGTAATATCCAAAAAAACAAAAAAAGAAACTATCGGAGCAGGTAAACTGTTCTCGCTTTCAAAACTTCAAAACCTGCTCGGAAAAAAATATAAAATGTCGATGGCAGACAGCCTCGCCATAGTTCAAAAACTTTATGAAGAAGGTTATCTCACGTATCCGAGAACAAACTCGGAATACCTTGCGACAAATGAAAAAGACAAGATAAAAAAGATTATCGCCAACATAAAAAATATAGGATATCCCGTTGTTTTCAAAGACAAAAAAACAATCTTCGACGACTCAAAAATAGAAAGCCACTCAGCACTTACGCCTACGTACAAAATCCCAAAAAAGGAGTCGCTTTCGGATAACGAAATGCTCGTATACCAAACGGTTTTCCGCAGATTTGTCTCTGTTTTTTGCGAAGAAGAATGTATTGCCCAAAAAACCGAAATAGTTATAGACGTCGGCGGATACGAGCAGTTTACGCTGAAAGGAACCATTATTCTTCAACGTGGATTTTTAAGATTTGACGATTCCGAAAAGAAAGATAAAATTCTCCCTGTGCTCGAACGTGGCGACGAGGTAAATATCAACTTCAAACCCACCGAGAAGCAAACAAGTCCGCCAAAGCACTATACGATAGAGACGCTGAACAATTATCTGAAAAATCCGTTCCGTGAAGATAAACTCGCCTCAAACGAAAGCAAAATCGGAACAGCCGACCCAAAGTGTGAATCACAGGACACCGCAGAGACGGAAAACGACGAAGAAGACTACCGTGCGATTTTCGAAGGTCTTGAACTCGGCACCGAGGCAACACGCACGGGCATCATAGATAACGCACGCAAATCAGGTTATATACAACTGAAAAAAGACGTATACACCATCCTCCCCGACGGAGAATATCTCATAAAGCAACTCTCACTTATGAATATTTCAATGGACAAATACAAAACGGGCATTTTGGGTCAGGCTCTGAAAAAGGTTTACAGAGGCGACATAACCGTATGTGACAGCGTAAAACTCACCGAAGAAGAAATTTCCGAAGTTTTCAGAAAAAGAGAGTCAACACCGGAAACCGACACGGACACCGGATTTTACGGAGATTTTGTCGGAATATGCCCTGCCTGCGGAAAAAACGTAGTCAGGGGAAAATACAATTACGGTTGTCTCGGATATAAAGAGGGTTGTAAATTCAAAATCAATACGGTAATTTGCAAGCGTCCCATATCAATATCCAACGCCCGTATGCTTCTCGGTGAGCAAAAACAAACCTCGCTCATACAAGGATTTATATCCAAAAACGGCAAAGAATTTTCGGCACGCCTTAAACTTGACGGAGACAAAACCGTATTTGACTTTTCCTGATATCAAAAAAACAGCATGAAAAACCGCAAACCGCCCCACGAAATCGTGAGGCGGTTTCTAAATAATCTAAGTGCAAAAATATATTTTTTTGCACCCAAAACGCATTTCAACCTGTTGACAAATCTCTTTTTGTCTGTTATAATTACCGTGTATTCAAAAATTTAAACGCTTTGAGCGGAAGTAGTATGCCGAATATTCCTTTCAGAGAGTGGACGGATGGTGTGAGTCCATAGGTAAAACGGTTGAAGTCGTCCGTGAGCGGTGCCGATGAAAACTTTTGCGTGTAGTCGGCAACGGTAGGCACGTTATAGCCCGAGAGAGACGTTCGGCACTTGATTGCAACAAAAGTAAACCGAAACGTAAATTAGGTGGTACCACGCACACAATGCGTCCTGATGTTCGTCATCGGGACTTTTTTTATTCAAGTAAAAAACAAGTCAAAAATAAATTCAGAAAGGAAGAAAACACAAAATGAATTCGTACAACGAACTTCCGACAACGTATTCTCCCGAAGATTTCGAGGACAGAATATACGCACAGTGGTGTGAAAAAGGCTATTTTTCACCCGATCCCGACAATACAAACCCCTCTTTTTCAGTGGTCATCCCTCCCCCGAACGTAACGGGTCAACTCCATATGGGTCACGCACTTGACGAGACCCTCCAAGACATACTCGTTCGTTACAAAAGAATGCAGGGATACAACACACTTTGGATTCCCGGAACAGACCACGCAGGCATTGCAACGCAAATAAAGGTCGAAGAAAGACTCAGAGTCGACGAGGGACTCTCCCGTTACGATCTCGGTCGTGAAAAATTCCTTGAACGTGTATGGGGCTGGAAAGATACGTATGAGGCACGTATCACAAGCCAACTTAAAAAACTCGGTGCATCATGCGATTGGAGCAGACAACGCTTCACAATGGATGATGGATGTTCCAAGGCAGTAAGAGAAGTATTTGTAAACCTCTATAACAAAGGTTTGATATACAGAGGATACAGAATAATCAACTGGTGTCCCCGTTGCCTTACCGCACTTTCCGACGCAGAAGTAGAATATAAAGACCAACCCGGTAATTTCTGGCACATAAAGTATCCCATCATAGGCGAGGACGGATACGTTGAAGTTGCAACGACACGTCCGGAAACCATGTTCGGAGATACCGCAATAGCCGTAAACCCCGAAGACGAAAACACCAAACACCTCATCGGCAAAAAGGTTCTTCTTCCCATAGTAAACAGAGAAATTCCCGTTATTGCCGACGATTACGTTGAAATCGGTTTCGGTACGGGTTGCGTTAAAATCACACCCGCACACGACCCCAACGACTTTATGGTCGGTCAAAGACATAATCTCGAACAAATAAAGGTTATGAACGACGACGCCACCATGAACTCATATGCGGGCAAGTATGAGGGTATGGACAGATACGAATGTCGTAAAGCACTTGTTGCGGACCTTGAAGCACAGGGTTACCTTGTAAAAGTTGAACCTCACGACCACAACGTAGGCGTTTGCTACCGTTGCGGAACAACCGTTGAACCCCTCACAAGCGACCAGTGGTTTGTTAAAATGAAACCTCTCGCACAACCCGCTATCGAAGCGGTTGAAAACGGAAGCATTAACTTTGTTCCCGAACGTTTCTCCAAAAACTACTTCAACTGGATGAACAATATACTTGACTGGTGCATATCCCGTCAACTTTGGTGGGGTCACCGTATTCCCGCTTTCTACTGCGACAGTTGCGGTGAAATGACGGTTTCAAAGGAAGATATAACAACTTGCCCCAAGTGCGGAGGAGCCGTACACCAGGACGAAGACGTTCTTGACACGTGGTTCTCCTCAGCCCTCTGGCCCTTCTCTACTCTCGGATGGCCCGATTCTACCGAAGATCTTAAAAAATACTATCCCACAAGCGTGCTTGTAACAGGCTATGATATCATCACGTTCTGGGTTTCACGTATGATATTCTCCGGTCTTGAACATATGGGTGAAAAACCGTTCTCTACCGTATTTATTCACGGTCTTGTAAGAGACGCTCAGGGACGTAAAATGTCAAAGTCTCTCGGCAACGGTATCGATCCGCTTGAAATAATCAAACAATACGGTGCAGACGCACTCAGATTTGCACTTGCAACAGGTAACTCTCCCGGAAACGATATGAGATTTTCTCAGGAGAAGATAGAATCAGCCCGTAACTTTGCAAACAAACTTTGGAATGCATCCAGATTTGTAAGAATGAATCTTACTATAGACGAGATAAATCTTCCCACGGCGGATAAACTCGCAATAGAGGACAAATGGCTTCTTGACGAGTATAACAAACTCGTGGAAAACGTTACGTCTTCGCTTGATAAATTTGAAGTCGGAGTTGCACTTTCATCCATTTACGACTTCGTTTGGGATATATTCTGCGACTGGTATATCGAACTTGCAAAAGCAAGATTTAACGATAAGGGTACAGAGGCAAACCTTGTATGTCAAAACGTAATTTCCTACGTTCTCACAGGAGCTCTCAAACTTCTTCATCCGTTTATGCCATTTATCACGGAAGAAATTTATCAGAGTCTTCCCCACACGTGCGAGAGCATTATGATATCCGAATATCCGAAGTACGACGAAAATCTCCGTTTTGCCGAGCAGGCGGATGAAATGAGCAAAATCATAGATGCCATAAAGGCTATCCGTGCTCGCAGAAGTGAAATGAACGTCGCTCCTTCACGCAAGGCAAAGGTTTATATTGAAACAAAGTACGGCAACGTATTCAATTCTCAAACGGCAATTTTCTTCACCCGTCTGGCATCAGCCTCCGAGGTTATTATTTCGGAAAAACTCAACGAAAGCGAAGTTTGTGCAGATAACGCCATACAGATAATAACCGACTCGTGTGCGATTTATCTTCCCCTTTCGGACATTATCGATTTCGAAAAAGAAAAGATAAGACTCGAAGGCGAGCGTAATAAACTTATAGGCGAAATCGAACGTATACAGAAAAAACTCGCAAACGAAGGATTTGTCGCAAAAGCACCCGCACAGGTCATTGAGGGTGAACGCATAAAACTTGCAAAGTACGAAGAAAATCTCGAAGGCGTAATATCCGCTCTTGCAAAACTCAACTGACGAATATGAGTGCAAAATATGTTTTTCTCGACGTTGACGGAACGCTTGTTAATTTTCAAAGTAAAATTCCGGACTCCGCCATCGAAGCCCTCACAACCGCACAGAAAAACGGTCATAAAATGATACTTGCCACAGGCAGACAAAAATCTCAAATCTATCCGTGGTTGCTCGAAAAAGTTCATTTTGACGGAATACTCGGTTGCAGCGGAGCGTATCTCGAATATGACGGTAAACAAATTTTCGAATCCGTTTGTTCGCCCGACAAATTGGCGTTTATCATCGACTTCTTCCATAATCACAATATCTTCTACTGCCTGCAAAGCAGAGATGCACTTTATGCGGAGAAGGACGACCTTGGAAAAATACGCAAGTTTATGACAGAACGAGGTAATCCTCCCGAAGTTATAGACAGCGTTATCGGATGTGCAAAAATCACAAACGACCCCAAAAGCCTTAAAGTCATCGAAAAACTCGCTTACTATGATTCGCCTTTCGGTATAAACGAAATAAGCGAATATATCGGAGACTATTTCGAAGTTGTAAGTTACAGCCTCGGAAAACCGCAAGACGGAGAGTGTGAGTCATACCACGGTGAAATAAACTTCAACGGCATAAACAAAGCAACCGGAATCAAAAAATTTATGGAAACCGTAAACGCTCCTCTGTATGACACCATAGCGGTGGGCGACAGCGGAAACGACCTTGAAATGATTAAATTCGCAAATGTCGGCGTAGCTATGGGCAATGCGTCAAACGATGTCAAAGCCGCGGCTGATATCATCACTGCCGATATCGACAGCGACGGCATATACAACGCATTTAAAACTCTGAATCTTATATAAACACAAACAGTGTATTCCCACTGTGCGGAATTTTCCGCACAGTGGTTTTTTTGTTTTCAAAAGTCAGTTTTGCGTCAAATCTCTCCTTTTCCGCCACCACGGAAAATCCGAGAGTTTTTTGTATCGTCAAAACAATAAAAGCCTTTTGATGTTGTGCATTTGCGACAATAAATATCGTTTGACATTTAAAATTGTTCAACGTTTTTTGATTGTTTGTGCCTTGTCGTGTGCCTAAATCAAAGCAAGCGTTTTTCCCTCTCGGATATAAATTTTACGAAAACGGAGGGATATGATTATGATTTTCAAAACCGATTACGGTTAGTGCCACAACACAAATAAAACCATAAAAATCAAAAATACTTAAAACAACAAAGAAAGGCAAAAATTATGACTTGTAAATACACTTTAATCGGAGATAACCTAACCGAAAACACAACGGAGGGCTACGGAATTGCGGCGGTAAGTGCCGATAAGATAATCGCCGAAATTCACGGCATATCAAAAGACAGAGAAAAGGTAGAAAACCTTGTAAATACCTGTAACCGCCTCGAACTCTCAACCGTTCACTTCTATGACGTGGTTGAAGATTTCATAGGCTAATCACTCACTTTTGGGGGAGCGTCGGAAGACGCTCCCCTTTTTTCGTCCATATACTCGAAAAATAAATTTATAACCGCAACTTGGTCACGCTTGAAATTCGTCTCCGTGACAACAACGTTGCAAAATCCGCTGTCGTCGCCGGTAATCACCGCCGACACGACGGGAAGCATACGCACAAACCATTGAAAAACCGTAATAAGCGAAAAATCCAAAATCAAATTTATCGCAATCATACTTCCGAGCAGTGCCATTATAGCCCTGCTTATAAGTTGCCTTTTCTTGTCCGACCGCTCACGTTCACGACCGCTTTGACCTATCAGACGTGACCGCCCGAACTCTCCGTTTTCGTTCAAAATCATATTAGGCGTGAGTTTGATTGGCTTTGCACGATTGCACTTCATTATAGCCCTGCGTGCGTCCGACGACAGATTCAGACCCATTACGTACCGCCACGATTTGCCCCTGTACTTTTGTGCATACTCGTCGTATGATAAGTCTGCGTCCGACAGTACGCTCTCACGATACCTGCGAAGTTCACGTGCCTTAAATATTCGGCAGAACTCAGGCACCTGTGACGCATACTTTGCCTCGTATACGTCATCACGCCTTGACCTGTATTTTTCAAGAGCGGACTTGTATTCGTCGTCTCCGTATCCTCGCCTCTTTCCCTTGTCGTACCTGTTTCGGTAAACCAGCGTGGTAATGACGTACAGAAAAACGGACAGAGCCGTAAAACTCTTAATACTCCCGAGAGATAACGTAAAATCCGTAAACGAAATGGTGGCGGCAATCAACACCAAACCCATAAGCATTATGTCGTTTAACGCAAATTTTCCGCTTGCGGACGTACGAGACTCAAACGTACGCCGTGCATCTCGCCTTGCGTCTGCGTCGGATAATGCCTTGACATCCTCAAATTTTATTTTTTCCATATGCCCTCACCGCCCATAAAACAACCTATCTTGTAAATAATCGCTCCGACTGCGTTTGAAATAAGCCCCACAAAAGATACGATAATCATCTCCGATATTATGCTTTTGAGCATTGTGAAAAACACAAATATCAAAAGCCATATAACGCATATCGACGGTGACTTCATAAACTCCGATATTTTGCGAAACAGCGGTATCGACGCTACCACGCATAATACCAAAAACAAACCCGATACGGTTGACTCCGCCGACCGCTCCACCCAAACGGGAAACTGACAAAATATCGCCGCAAGCGGACAAATAACGTCAATTGCCACCGCAATCACACGTAAACCTTTCGATATAGTCGACTTTTTCATTGCTCATCAACCTCACCGTCACAAACACCCGAGCGAAGTTGTTCCACAAGCCCAAGTAGTTTGTCGTCGTTTTCAAGTGCCTTCAATACGTCCGCATATTTGAGTGTAACTATGTCTTTTACACCTTGCGGAAGATTTTTCGAGTTAACGTAAACGCATTGTAATATGTCCAAAATGGCGGTGTTCTGTGCCATAACCGCACCGACAAGACGACACCTGTCCTCTTCCGCACGTTGATTTTTCTCATATGTAAGCCTCATCTCGTTGTATGCCGTGACCATTTCGTTTACCGCTTCGATAACCGATGCCTGACCGCTTTTCGTGCTTGATGCGTCGACTTTCGTAACTTTCAGGTCCGCCGATATGTCAGACGTTTTCTTTTTGAATACACTTTTAAGTATAAATACACCCGCAAGTATAAGCCCGTCTCCCGAAAGACTCAAAATCTCGGATTTGTACCTTACCGCATATTCGAAAATCCGTGACGTCAAAGTCTCGCTCGTGCCTCCCACGGTTTCGGCTGATATCACCGTAGTAAACGTCAATATGCAGAAAATGCAAAAACAAATAAATACCGCTGACTTTTTCTTTTTCATACCAAATCGTACCCCTCCATCATCGTGATAAACTTGTCCTCTAACTCGTAAAACTTGCCTTCAAGTAAATTAAAACTTTCTCTTAGCGATTCCGCCTCCGTGCGAAGTGAGGCAACGGTATCCGAAAGTGACGAATCGTCTGGATAAATAAACTTCACGCCTTCCACACTTTTGCATATAAATCCCTCGCATATCGTTCTCCTCGGTTCGGGCGTGTTGTCGTAAAACACGACGCAAACGCCGTTTGACTCGGATAGATTGCCTGCCGGTATGCGACAAATCCCGTCGGTTAAAGTTTTGTATACGTCGCACTTACCGCTCACTATCGCAACACTGCCACACTCAAAACCTTCAAACTCGATTTCAAGTTCATCCGTTACGGAAGTCGGCGTTCGGTCAAGTATGACGCCCGTTCCGTTTGATAAAAGCCTGTACTTCATACTTCCCGGCCACACTCTCTTGCAGATACGTCACTCTCGGAATATGTAAACTTGCAGGGATAGATGTCCACCGCCTCCGCATAAACCACCCCCGTTTCGTTCTGAATTATCATCAGACCCGAATCGCTGAAAGTGCGTATCAAATTCTTTGAACCCTTGTATGGATATTCCGAAATAATCATTTTGCCTCCTCTTGTGCGACTTCAACGTAACCGTCAACCGACTCGCAGTCCACAACCTCGCCGATAATCTCTCCGTCTTTTGATATCACGTTGCCCTCGTCAGCCATTAAACGGTAAAGTATGAAATACTCACACTCGGGCTTGTCTGTGGAAACCGTAACTCCACCGCTTTTGCGACTGTAACCGTATAATTCTTTAATCTTCATTTTCACCCTCCTTGCAATCATAGTGGATCGTTGCATTCGACGCACCCCACGGGGCTCCGCTCACTTCACCGTATGCCCAAGGCACGTAAATGTTTTTCAGGTTTGAAAGTTGTATTGTGTTGCTCCGAAAAGCAGAAGCGGATACCCACTCAGGCACGCCCGAAAACGTTACCTTTTCTATGTAAAAAGAGTCGTTGAACGCTTTCTCTTCAATCCTTTTCACACTTTCGGGAATTGTAATTTCTTTTACGTTTGAGCAGGCGTTTACCGCACATGAACAAATGTACCTCAACCTCTCGGGGAATATTATCACACCGGCAGACGAACAGTGTATTGCCGCACCGCCAAGCGAAATTATCGGAAGGGTACGATACGTGTCGGGAATAATCAAAACGTCCGATGAACCCGAATCTATTTCGGATAATTCGTATCCGTCGCCGTCGGAGTGTATGACGCACGCAAAATCAAACGTCGGCATGGGCTTTATCCTGTCGGCGTAGGACGAATAGTTCTCGTCCGATAAATACGCCTCCATATACTCGTACGCAACGTAAATTTTCGATATGTTCCGACCTTCAAGCATACCGATAAACCCCGACGGCGGTTCGGATTGCGTCAGATATATTTCCGTGTCAGCACAAGACTCAACCATGCCCGCCAAATCCGCAGATTTTATCTTGTCGTCAATTCCCGTCTTTTTGCGGACTGCGTCGCAGACCGCAAGATAGTGACTGTACGGTAAAACCGCAATTTTTTCACTCACGCTCCCACCTCCGATACGTCAATAAACCCGTCAAGTTTGGAGTTTATTTTCTCTATTTGCTCCGATAAAAGCCCGTACTGCTCCGACCTCTTTGACTGCTCGCTTGCAATCGCCGAACTCAACGCCGAGTCAATGGCTGAAAGATTTCCGATGGCTACGTTGAGATTTGACATACCTGCCGTCAAACTTGATATCTCGGTATTTGCGTCGTTTATTTTCGTGGATAATACGGCGTCCTTTTTCGCCCTCTCGTTTTGCTCGTTCTGTATTGCCTGACTCAGTTGTGTGTCAATGGTTTGAAGATTTCCCACAACGCCGAATAAATTCGACACGTTTGATTTGCACTCGGTTATTTGCGTATCAAAAACACTTGACTTTTCCGTAAGAGCGTTTATTTTGTCTCCCGCAGTGCGACAACAATAAATTCCAATTTGTGGCGATTACGTAGTCCGAGATAGCCTCCGCCGATACGTAAATATCCGCCACACCCTCCCCGTCGGGTGCACTTTCAAGCACGGGAGGTGTAATCGCATAACATATAACCTTTTTTGTAAAATCCGACTTTAATACGTCCCCGGATATCGACGACACGCAAGACGGCAACCCGATGCTACTTATACTTCCCGACAGAGACGAA
This sequence comes from uncultured Clostridium sp., assembly GCA_964526505.1. Lineage (GTDB taxonomy): Bacteria > Bacillota > Clostridia > Oscillospirales > CAG-272 > SVTX01. The sequence goes on along the minus strand of CAZGJC010000031.1, from coordinate 6,557 downwards.
ATGCGAGTTACGGGTAAACCTCCGTGACTTTCCGGAATAATCACGTCCGTGTCGGTGCAACTGCCGAGAGACGTGAGCGTGTAACCGACGCCGTTAAACTCAAATTCAAGTCCCTCTGAATAGTATTCAAGACCGACGGGACGGCGAACCGAGTATTTTAAGTTTTCGTCAACCACGGGAATTTTACCGCCGTCACCTGCGGATACTGCGGGCATGCCGGATACGTCGTAGAATAATTCTCCGATGCCGATGCGAAGCCTGTCGCCGTTGCGTTTGCCGAGATATACGGATTTGGAAGCGGAATCGTAATATCCGTCGTTTATTAACTCGTCGAAAACCGATAAAACCGTCACCTCTCCCACTATTCTGCTTGAAATCAAATTCCAGTTGGTCGCACTTCTGTATTCCGATAAAAGCCTTAACGGCACGTGTATTTTCGCACCCGTCCCGTCAAATGCGTCAATACTGTCAAGCGATATAATGCCACCCTCGTAAGTTATGTAAATATCGCAAAGCCCCGTGCAACCGAAAAAGGTTTTTGACTTTATTCGCCCGACTCCACTCGGCAAAGTCAACTTTGTAAGATTTACGCAAGACCGAAACGCACCCGTGCCAATGTCAAGCAGACTATCGGGCAAACTCACCGATATAATCCCCTTTTCGCCCTCAAATCCGCTGTTTTCTATGCCCGTGACCGCCACGCCGAGATAGTCTTTCGGTATTGTAACTTCACTGTCGTTGCAGTCCCCTGCCGAGATAAAGTATGTTCCGCCCTGTAACTTGTATCCTAAACCATCCGAGATAAATTCCGCATTTCCAATGCGTCGTAACCCGTACTCGCCCGTCGATGTCGTAACGGGTATTTTTTCACGGTCCGTGTCACCGACTGCCGGAAGCGTTATAAGGTCGGATAATAACTCTCCCACGGGAATGCGTATCTCACCTCCGCTTGTAAGACTCAGGACTATTTCCTTTCCCTCGTGTGAGTAGTAACCGCCCGACACGGTAAGTTCAAGAGGCAGGTCAATGCTCTTGACTCCACCTCTGAGAGATGTAAAACTAAGCACTCCCGTCTTTGCGTCGTACCCTATGCTTGCCACCGTCTCCCTGCTTACCTCGTCTATTCTCTCCGATAAAGATAAGTCGCCTTCGTCCGCATATCGCTTGGAGCGTGAATATACCTCCTCCGCATACGGCACGGTCAAATTCCGGTGTGCGTCGGATATCTTTTCGACAATAAAACCTTTTGCGTCTTCGTCGAAACTCTCCGAGGACACTTTTACGTCAAATTGAGACAGTACGTCTCCGTCGGAAGATAAAAGTTTTATCACGTATCCGCCCTCGGATGATTCGCATTTTACCGATGAGGCGAACTTTCCTTCGTTTGAGACCTGAATTTTGTTAAACTTCTCTTCAAGCGTTATAATATTACCGTTGTGCCATATTCTGACCCGTTTGCAGAAATCTCCCGTTGTCATATCGTCAAGAAGTATTCCGAGATTTTCCGCTCTGAAATAACTTTTCGCACGAGACCCGGGGTTTACGTAGTCAAGAAACTTTCCGCTTTCAAGTAACGAAAATATCTCGTTTATGCGTCCTGCCAAAAGGTCGGATAATGCGTCGAAAGTTTCTTTGAGTTGTGTCGCACTCATCGCACCCTCACCGTAACGTGAATATGCATTGGGCCTGTCGGGAAGTGAGCGGACGCCTTTTGTTTGTAATTCCTTTTTCGTTATTTTGTCAAATACCTGTAATGTGTTGACAGACATTTTTTCCTTGTTCCCCCTGTAATAACCGAAATACCGCTACGTTCCGCTGCTTGCGGTTTCTTTGTAACTGCCGATTACTTTGTACCTGTATGCCGCGTAAAAGAGCGAGAAAGGTTTGAGATATTCGTCCGAATAAAAGAAATATTGCTTCTCTACCCATTTTTTCTCCTTTTCACGTATTGCAAATAAATTGTGTTCCGTCGTAATAAACGAAAAATCCGAAAAATCCATGTTGTCGAATAAAAATCGACCGCTGGATATGCGTGCTATCTGCTCGTAGGGCTTTCGATTGGTTCGGACTTTCACTTTTGCACCCGACGTTTGCATGGTTTTGGTTTTTATGACCGTTGACTTCTTTATCGTGTTCTTCATCATGTGAGGCAAGGAACAATTGTCCATTTTCGTCGCACATCCGCAAAATATCGTTCGCCCGTCAAAGGAATAATATTCTTTCGGAATTTCGCCCGACGTGTCTCTTTTGTCGAAATTAAAAGAACATAAAACGCCGTTTTCCGTCCCGAAAAATAAATTCCCGTCAAGTTCGACAAGACTTACGGCAGGATAAAAAACTCCTCCCGTAAAGTTTCCTCTCGTGTTGCATAAATACGCACCGTACCCCAAAACTTCGCCCGATACACTCAAATTTTCATCAACGTGATAAAATACCTCAAACTCATACCCGTCGCCCGTATCAATTAAAAAACGACGTATCAGCGTCTCTCCCTCGCCGTTCTCATTTGGCGGATTTGCCACACACCCACCGCTTGGAGAAAGTTCCAGGTCTACTTTTATCCAACCTTTTTTGTCCTTGCAGGTGCAGGTGTCGATTGAAACGCTTTCGTAATCTTCCCCGTTGCATAAAACACTCCCAAAACAACCCTTGCAGTACTTTACCGCATACTTGCACTTGCCGTCGTCCCCGTACATGTCCGACCTCATCGAGGTGGAATATAAATATTCCGTGTACTGACCGTCCCAAATTCCGACGTCTTCAAGATAATACCATTCATATTGAACGTTTCCGACGTCGTCGGTGTACCTCTGCCTGCTGTCCGCCATAAAGATTTTGCCGTCTATAAGTATGATGAGATATCCGTTCCATTCGATCATGTGGGAAGATTTGAGATTTGTGTTTGTCAGTACGGCGTCGATAAGACTTGACCTGTGTTCTATCGACCGCTCCAAACGCACGGATAGTTGCCCTATCGCCTCAACGCCGAGTTTTGATATAAAAACGGGGTCGTCAAGAAAGTTCGTGCAGGGACCTATGCACCCCGTTCCGCTAAGCCCGGGAACGGATTTGTAAATCCGCTTGCCCGATGAATCGTCCATCGGCGTGATAAAATAAACGGAACTGTCACCGTTTGCGTCGTTTTTAAGGACGGCAAGCGTGTCGGATACGGGAATCATTCCCGTCACGGGTGAGTCGCCCACACCCATGTCAAGCGTGTTTATTTCCGCAAAATAACGTGGCGTGTTGAGTTCCGACCAGAATATCTTGTTCGGATAATACGGACTTCCGCTCAAAAATAACCTGTTGTCGAAAATCGTCGCCAAAGTGCAACTTTTAAGCACGTCCGAAAACTCGTACTCACCGAGTGATACCGTTTTCGACGCCTCAATAACCAAACCGTATGTGTAATCGTCGTAACCCTCCTGTGACGGGGACGGCGGAGGCGTATTAAACTCAATTGTTCCGTATTTTAAATCAACGCTACAATCATCGCCCGATAAATCTACCGATTTGCCGTAAAGAGTAATGGATAAAAGATTATCTAAATTACCTTGCGACAGCGTAAACTTCTTTCTAATTCCGTTGGTTTTGAATTTTTCGTAAAACCTCGGTGTAAGTGCGTTTCTCTGCTCGTATGAAATACATTCGGGTTCGATGTCCTCACCCTCGTCGCACCAACCGAGTGATATTGTCGGGACGTATGCGTCGGCAGACACGTCCCTCACCCGAGGTTTACCCTCTTCCATATAACAACAAAGAAAATTCGTTCCGTCAAATACGTAAAGCGTCTCGTTGAAAACAACGCTCACACTCTCCCTGTCTGCCATACCCTCGTAGCAATACGACGGCGGTGCAACACAATATTCAATCTGTATGTAGTCGCCCTCACAAAGGTCGCTTCCCACCGCCTTTAACTTGTATTCTCCACCGTCGGAGACGCAAGAGTAAGTCCCGGGAGGAAGTGCCTCTCCGCTTTGCCGTGCAGGTAAAAATTGCGAGAGAGATACTCTGTCGGATATGCCCGTATCTCCTAAAAACGTTTTGATGTCGCCGTCGCTTCCGGAGGCAAGATATAAACGCACCGTGGTCTTGCATGAAATGTTCGACGAGTCGCAAATACCGTATGATGAATAATAATAAAGCCTGTCCCCTGCGTGAATTAGGACGCATTGATGAAATTCTCCGTCATCGCCCCTGTATTTGAAACGGTGAACGCCTCGTATCGCTCCTCCCGACTCAATCACCGCACGCCGACGAAACCCGGGTATGGTCTCCACGCATTTCCCCTGTGCGGATTGATAGTCCTTGTACATGTTGACCGCATAAGCAAAGCGTGTGTCCGCTATCTGCGTGTGATCGTTTGAAAAGTCAACTCCTCTGAAATCTCCGAAATACCTGTTGTATATTTTTTCTTCGGAAAATATCGACATAATATCACCACCCGTCAGAACTTTTAATACTTGCCACCGTGTGATTTTTTCGTGACGATACTATCTCCGAGGCACGGTCACGATACAGCGAAAAATAATATTCCGCTTTTTGAGGCTCGTCGTCAAGCCAAACGTATGACGCAATAAGTAACGGAAGCAGTACGCATAAATCGTCGTCAAGCGGAATTTCCTCGTTGTTTTCTTCCGCCGTGTCGGACGGAGAATACAGTGGCGGTCTTGTGTTGTAAAACACGGTGTATTCGTCGGGATAATCTCGACTTAAAATAATTCTGTCACTTCCGAGTACGTCGTAATGCTCGGCAACCACACCGTCGCTGTCACGTAAGGGTGGATCGCAAAACGAGAGAAAATCACTTGCAATAGACGAGACGTCGTATTCGTACCTTTCGCAAAATGGCTGAATGCCACTCTCGTCGTCGCTTGCCGTCGTGCCGTACATGGCGAGACGACGAACGGTGTACGTGTGCTTTCCCGTAAAGCGTATGCGTGAAATTTTGCCGTATTCGTCGCCCGATTTTGTAAACCCGAAAAATGCCGAAAAGACGGACGGAGAGATAATCTCAATCTCTTTTATAATCTCAAAACCGCTTCCGAAATCAGCCTCAATGAATACAGACCCGTAACCGCACGCCTCAAAATAATACGATTTTGCTCCGACGGCTGTGTGCGTAACTTCTCCGTCAACTTCAAACGACTGCCCCGCAGCCCCCAAAAGATTCTTTGTCGGCTTGTGATTTATGCAAATTCTCCCCGTTTTGGGACGGAGAGAATTAACTTGTAATATCGCACGGTTGAGAGCGTGAAAAAACCCGGACTCATATTCAAGTGACTCCTCAAAACCGAGTTGCGAGACCGCACCGTAAAGTTCGCCTATTGTCATATTCAGGCAATTGCCGTGGCATTGTCAACGGAAGATGAAGAATCAACCGCAAGTGCGATGTGCTTCCATGTAGTGAAACCGACACCGAGACGACAATAACCGTTAAAGAAAAGATTTCTTGTGTGCTTGTCGATGTCGGATGTCACGTCAAGAGGCACACGGTTGAAAAACATGTTGCCCATAAGATTCTTGTTCGCTTCGCTTGACATAACCATAAACCTGTCGTCATCAGTTTCCCAACCGTCGAGAATAACAAGAGTCCAGTTGCCGTATTGCGTGTTGATGTCGTTGTTATGAGTTCCCGTCGTTCGCTCCGAACCGCATATCTTTTTCGCCATCATTTCAAGTTCGGGACGGTTGCACGGGATTATCAGAATGTCGGCAACGTATCCCATCGTCTCACCGCTCTCGTCTTTGAAATTGCGAAGTTTGTTTGCGAGTATGGCAAGGGAACGTTCAAACTTCGCCTGATCCGAACAAAGATCACCGTAAAAGAAGTTTGACTGAACCTTGCCCGACATTTTTTCGGTTGCATAAGTGTGAGCGTTTGAGAAAAGGGGTAACTTGTCGCCCGTCGTAAGATCCACACTTGCCTTGTTGAACGTCATAGTCTTTTCCGTGCCGTGAATAAGTGCCTGTGCCGCTAACTTTATTTTCGTCTTGTAGTAGGCACGGACAAACTTTTTCGGTCTTGCCGAGATGTTTGTGCCGATTCCGAACTTTGCGTCGTCAGCCATTTTCTTTGTAATGGTAAACTCTTTTGCAAACTCAATATGCTCAATTGTTTTGTCGTATGTTTTGCTTACGGTGTCGGCACTTGCCTCGTCTCCCTCGGTCTTTGACATAAACGTGTCGAAATCCGACTCACCCATAATGGTCTCGGAATATCTGTTGGATTTTTCAACGTTGTAAAGAATGTTGAGTATGGTTCTGTTTTTCTCGCAGAGATTGGACTCCGCTTCGATAAATCCCTTTATGGGATGAATAAATTTTCCGTATAGCGGAGCGTTCTTCTCCACCATCGAACTGTAAATAATTTCTGCCATTTTTCACTTTCCTTTCTTTGTTCTTGTTTTTTGTTCTTCGCTTTTGCCCCGTGATAACGTCATATCCGTAAAGTTCTTAATTTCCAATAACGTGCCGCAGGCACGTAGGGTGGGGTTTTCTTAAAGGGGATTTGTATTCTCCGCTTCGCTCCGAATACGCAAGTTGCTACGCAACGT
>CAZGJC010000030.1:0-21603 GCA_964526505.1 uncultured Clostridium sp. | reverse complement strand
TCAATCAACGTCGATTGAATAATATTTTTTAAGAATTTCGATTGCCTTTTTGAAGTTGGATTCCTGTGCATCCGCACTTACGTCATAGTAACCCACATAGTCATCCGAATCTCCCGCATTCTTGTAGAATTCACTTCCGTCGGCGTCTGTCATACCCATTGCGACAAACGACGATGCAGGCAACTGACCGCCCTGTGCGATTTCGTCTACAATATAATTACGGTCAAAGAGCAAGCAGATAGCACGGCGGATTTCCGATTGTGCCTTTTCAAGTTCAACACCCGTAAGGTCGCTGTTGGGAAGAAGTTTTTCGTTGATGTTCCAACATACGTAGTAAGTTCCTATCTGTCCGGCAACCTTAAACTCATCCGCATAGTCTTTTTTGAGGTTTGCGATTTCGTTTGTGGGAACGTCGTCGATAAGTTGCCACGAGCCGTTCTTGAAGTTTGCAAGCATATTGTTGGAGTCATCGGAAAGGTAGAAGTTAATCTTGTTCATTGTTACGCTGTCACTGTCAAAGTAGTTGGGGTTCTTTTCAAGAACTATAAGCGAGTTGTGAGTCCACTCTTTGAGAGTATACGCACCGTTGCAGATATAGGTGGAGGGGTCTGTTGCCCAAGTACCTGCCGTATCGGAACGGTTGGAACTGTGAACAGGGTAATACGTCGGGAACGCAAGAAGTTCGTTCCAATACGAAATAGCGGTTGTGATTGTAACTTCGAGAGTCTTATCGTCAATTGCCTTTACCGCAAGGTCGTCCGTGCCGTAGCCCTTTACAAGTTCGAACATATATCCGTAATCGGAGCCGAGGTCGGTAGATGCCGCTCTCTTCCAAGATTCTTCATAGTCTTTTGCCGTTACGGGGTCGCCGTTGCTCCACTTTGCGTCTTTAAGCGTGTACGTGTAAGTGAGCGTTCCGTCTGCATTGGTTACGGGGTCAACAAGTGCCTCTGCACCGTCGGCAACGATTACAAGGTTACCGTTTTCGTCCTGCGACCATTTTGCAAGACCCGAGAAAAGGTGAGCGAGGAGTGTCGCTCCGTCAACCGCAGAGTTAAGTGCGGGGTCGATTGTTTTGGGTTCGGAGGCGAGACATACGCTGAGAGAATCGCCCTTGCCCTTATAAGTTGTATTCATAAAATACTTATATCCGAGAGGATTGGAGTAAAATCCCTTTACGTCACTGCTTATCATATAAAGGTCTGTGTAGTAGTAAAGAGGAACGATACACCCCGTATCCATAAGCATATCTTCCGCAATATGCATCATAGCGTATCTGTTGTCTTTATTTGTACAAGTTTTGATTTTTTCGATAAGCACGTCGTAAGTCTCCGCCCACGTGCCGTTTTCGACTTTGATATCATAACCGTAACTTGTCAGGTCAAGATTGTACATTTTAAGATTTGCATGCTCACCCTTGCCGAACTGAACGTCATTGTTGCCCGACGTCGAAGTCCACATATCAAGGAAGCAAATCGGGTCGTTATAGTCGGCGAGCCAACCGTTACGTGCGATGGAATAATCACCCGCTTTACGTGTTTCAAGGAAGGTTGCCCACTCTTGGTTTGAAAGTTCGATATTAAGACCTGCCGCTTTCATTGCCGCCTGAATATATTCTCCGATAGCCGAATGACCCGCTCCCGTATTGTAAAGATACGTGAGTGACGGAGGAGTTTCTTTGTCCGAATTGTTGTCATTTTTCGCACACGCCGCAAAACTGCACAGCATAAGTGCCGCCAAAATTAAAGCCAAAAATTTTTTCATAATGTCTGTCTTCCTTTCAAAATAATAATTATTAACGCCCGTTTGGGTTTGAATACGTTTTATTGTCAGTTTATTTCGTTTTTGTGGTGACAAGCCACGAAATGCCCTTTTGATACTTCTTCGAATTTCGGCATTTCACACGCACATTGCTCGGTTGCATATTGACATCTCGTTCGGAACGGACATCCCGACGGTGCATTGAGCGGACTCGGTATATCCCCCGTAAGTGCAATTCTTTGATTTGCCCTTGCGATTTTCGGGTCCGGTATCGGAACCGCCGACATTAACGCCTTTGAATACGGATGCAACGGATGATTGTAAATCTCATCCGCATCTGCAAGTTCGACCATTTTTCCGAGATACATAACCGCTATTCGATTACTTATGTGTCGCACTATAAGCAAGTCGTGTGCTATAAACAGGTAGGTAAGCCCCATTTTCTCCTGCAACTCTCCGAACATATTTACAACCTGTGCCTGAATGGAAACGTCAAGTGCGGATACGGGTTCATCACAAACTATAAAGTCCGGATTTACCGCCAACGCTCTCGCTATTCCTATTCTCTGTCTTTGACCGCCCGAAAACTCGTGAGCGTAGCGAGATGCGTGTTCGCTGTTGAGTCCGACGTGTCCCATAAGTTCGAGAATTTTTTCTCTTCTCTCCTCTTTTGAGGAGTAAAGTTTATGAATGTCAAGCGGTTCTCCTATAATATCGGAGACCGTCATTCTGGGGTTAAGCGACGAATACGGGTCTTGAAAAACCATTGTCGCTTTTTTTCTGAATTCTTGAATATCCTTTTTTGTTTTCAGAAGTTTTCCTTTGTAATAAACCTCACCCGAGGTGGGCTTATAAAGATGAAGCAAGGTTCTTCCAACGGTTGTTTTACCGCAACCCGATTCACCTACAAGCCCCAGCGTCTCTCCTTGGTTTATTGAAAAAGAAACGCCGTCAACCGCTTTAAGCGGTTTTGATTTAAACGCTCCGACGCTTACGTCGAAATACTGTTTTAAATCCTTAACCTCTATAAGAGGCGTTTGATTTGCGATATCATTCACCGTCTGTGTCTCCTCCTTCCTCTTCTTCTATTGCAACGTAGGTTGCCGCCCTTGACAGTTCAAGGTCAAGCGTTCCGTCCTTTATATGGTCTCTGACGTTTAGCCAGCACGCCGAGAAGTGGCAATCGTTTATGACTCGTGAGTCGGGTCGCTGTTGCAGACATATTTTCATTGCCTGCTCACATCTCGGAGCGAACGGACAGCCCTTTGGCATATTAAGCAGGTCAATAGGCGTTCCCGAGATGGGTTGCAGTTTCTTTCCGGAAGAATCTTCCGTGGGTATTGACCTCATAAGTCCTTTTGTATATTCGTGGCGTGGATTGTAAAAAATCTCATCCGCCGTTCCCTGTTCGCATATCGAACCCGCATACATAACTATTACCTCGTCGCACATCTGTGCCACAACTCCGAGGTCGTGTGTTATAAGAATGATAGCCATACCGAGTTGCTTTTGAAGCGACGTCATAAGTTCAAGTATTTGTGCCTGAATCGTAACGTCAAGTGCGGTGGTAGGCTCATCGGCTATAAGAATATCGGGTTCGCAAGCAAGAGCCATGGCGATTACTATTCTCTGCCTCATACCTCCCGAGAACTCATACGGATATTGTTTCATTCTCTTTTCGGGGTCGTTGATATTTACAAGTTTAAGCATCTCAACCGCTCGGTCGTATGCCTCTTTTTTATTTCTTCCCGTGTGAAGAAGAATAGCCTCCATAAGTTGATGACCTATGGTATACGTGGGATTGAGTGACGTCATCGGGTCTTGGAATATTATCGCTATTCTGTTGCCTCTGATGTGTCTCATTTTCCTCTCGCCCGAACCCACGAGTTCTTCGCCGTCGAATTTTATTGACGAACCTGGCATTATTTTTGCGTTTGACGCAAGTATTTGCATTATCGAATAAGCCGTTGCGGATTTTCCCGACCCCGACTCTCCGACTATTCCAAGCACTCCGCCACGGTCAAGGTTAAACGAAATTCCGTTTATCGCTTTTACCTCGCCTGCGTCGGTAAAGAACGAAGTGCGTAAATTTTTAACTTCAAGTAAAGCCATAATATTACCTCCTTACTTGTTAAGTTTCGGGTCAAACGCATCACGCAGACCGTCACCGAACAAATTAAGCGATAAAACTATAAGAGATATTACAACGGCCGGTATTATAAGTCTGTACGCATAAGACGTAACTCCGTTGAGTGCCTCGGACGCAAGAGAGCCGAGCGACGGCATCGGTGCGTTTACTCCCAATCCGAGGAACGAAAGATAACTTTCGGTAAATATCGCACTCGGAATTTGAAGTGCCGTTGAAATAATAACCACGCTGATACAGTTGGGGATAAGGTGTTTGCGTATTATCCACGCTCCCTTCGCCCCCGACGCTCTTGCGGACAGAACGTATTCCTGTTCTCTGAGGGAAAGTATCTGACCACGTATCATACGAGCCATTGAAACCCAATACAGAAGTGCGAACACTATAAACAAACTTATAATATTGCTTCCGACTTTTTCAAGTGCCGTACCGGATATAATACTCTTCATTCTCGTACCCAAAACCGCCGCTATCAAAATTACCATAAGCATATCGGGAAGTGAGTAGATAATATCTACAATTCTCATTATAAACAAATCCACTTTGCCACCGCAATATCCCGCAACAGAACCGACAAGCAATCCTATAACAAGCACGATAATACTTGCGAAAAATCCGACCGTGAGCGAAATTCTCGTTCCGTAAACGACTCTTATAAAATAATCTCGTCCCATCGAATCCGTTCCGAATATGTGAGGAAATACACTCTCCCCCGCCTCGATTTTGGCAAGTTCGGTTTCACTGTATTCAAAAGGTCTGAGATTGTTATACGATGGGTCCATCTTTCCGTATTTGCCCATACTGAGCATCTGGTCGTAACCGTAGGGCCAAAACATCGGAATGACTATGCAAGAGATGGTTATCAGTACTATAACTATAAAACTTATCGTTGCGATTTTATTTTTAAGTAACCTCTTCACACCGTCTCGGAAGAAAGTCGAAGAGGGTCTCATCGAAACCAAATATTCCTTTTCGGAGGCGGTTGCGGGCAGAAATGCGTCTGCGTCGAAATGCCCCGTAAGGTATCTCTTTTTCTTCTTGTTTTCCATTACTTAAAACTCCTTTATTCAAGTGAAATTCTCGGGTCAACAACCTTGTAAAGAATATCACCGACAAGGTTCATAATAACTATAAGACTTGCAAGAACTATGGTTGTTCCCATAATAAGCGTATAGTCTCTGTTTGTAATGCTGTTGACGAAATCTCTGCCGATTCCCGGGACGGCGAATATCTTTTCGACGACAAGCGACCCCGTAACTATATTGGCAAGCATGGGTCCGAAGTAGGTTATAACGGGAATAAGCGAATTTTTAAGTGCATGACCGAAAATTATTTTGGTCTTTGACACGCCCTTGGCTTTTGCCGTGGTCACGTAATCCTGACCGAGAACGTCAAGCATAGACGAACGTGTCAAGCGTGTTATGTGTGCCGTGGGGTAAAGTGCAAGTGTTATGACGGGGAGAACGAGTCCGCCTGCGGTCGTTCCGTTTGCTGGAAGCCAACCGAGACTTTGTGCAAACAGAAGCATAAGAAGTGTTCCCATAATAAACGACGGCATTGATATAAACGCCGTGGTAACCACCATAATAATTCTGTCTATTGCTTTATTTCTTTGAAGTGCCGCCACACAACCGAGTACAACTCCCACCACAAGTGCGGAAACTGCGGCTATAACTCCGAGTTTAAGCGAAGTTTTCATACCGTCTGCGATAATCTGACTTACGTTACGTCCGCTTTGTTTAAGCGACGGTCCGAAATCGAATTTCGTGACTATATCTTTAAGATACGTAAAATACTGTTCGAGGAGCGGTTTATCAAGCCCGTATTTGGCTTTGAGTGCCGCCTCTGCCTCCGGAGTCATCGCCTTTTCGCTTGTGAACGGTCCGCCGGGGACTGCACGGGATACAAAGAACGTGATGGTAATGACAATCCATATTGTAAGTATCGCAAGCAATATTCTTTTTACTATATAAAGAGCGGTTTTGGAATTCATTATCATCTTCTCCTTTCATATTTCCGCCGTAATGCAACTATAATAATCTATGCGGTAAAATCACAAACGCCACTGTTTTTGCGGCTTTTTTATCCGCCGAAATTTTTGAATGAAATTGTTGACATTATACCACGCCCGAATTGTCTTGTCAACCCCTTTTTGCAACTTTTTTTTGAAAACTTGCATATTTTTGACATTTTGATAATTACGTTCATTCTTTGAGACTTTTTGATTTTTCTTTTAATTATATGGATTTTCACATTTTTGCAGGTGTTTTGACTTACAATAAATTTTGCAATAATATCGTCTTATTATTTCATTTTATGTACAATCTGCCTTATTGTTGACTGCAATCTACTTTATAATTTTTGCACTTTAACGTACACGTTAAAAATAAAATCGGCAAAAACATATGTATAAACTGTTAATTTTCTATTGAACCTATTGACTTCGGGGGGTCAATGCTATAATGATTTTGTTCTTAGGAAGGAGGACACTACTATGGAAAACAACAATAACAAACTCGCACGCTTTCTTTTAACGTTCTTCCTCGGCTGGATAGGAAGTATCATTATCAACCACACAAGCCTCAAACCCGAAGGCTGGACGTCCAGAACAGGTTGCTACTTTTTCCTCTCTATGATCACATGTGGAATCTACGGCTTGGTTGCTTCCATCTGCAACTTCGCTTTTGATTATTCAAAAGAGAGAAACATCGGTTACAAGAGAGATAAATAATAAAACGTAAAAGAAGTGCGGTTACACAGTAACCGCACTTCTCTCTTTTTGTTCGACGCTTGACACAATTATATTTTGATTGTATAATAAAGTTAAGAAATTCACTCAACCGCAAAAGGAGAAATTCTATGAAATTATTCGGCAAAGCAGTAGTGGCAGTGGTTTTGTCCTCTGTGATTTTATCGTTCTGTGCGTGTGACACGGGAAGCGACGCAAGTCAGACTCCCACACCGTCTCAAAGTGAAGAACAAAGCGGTGCGGAACAAGAAATAAAAAAATCGGATTTTCGCATAATTTACGAAAAAGCCAATCAAACAAACGAAACACGATGGGCGATTGAGAACGTGCAAAATGCGTTTGAGAAAGTCGGATACAGCATAGATTCACTCGACGGAGTGGCAGCACCGCAAGACAAGGAGATTATAATAGGCACGCAAAAGCGTCAGGATTGTGCGAATCTCACGGAAAGTCTGAGTGACGGAGAGTTTGCCATTGAGACTACTTTATCAGATACGGGCGAGGTCAATAAAATCATAATCGCATATAAAACGTCAATTGCGTTTGAAAAAGCGATTGATTACTTTATAGAAAACTATATCGGAGATGGAGGAATAGTTTTGCCAAGCGAGCCTAATATAAAGAAAAGTGCAGTCACAATGATAACCGCACAGGATATCGACTGCTTGCGTGACCCGTTTATATTGTATGAAAACAATACTTACTATGCCTACGGCACGGGTTGGGGTTGCTTTAAGAACACCGGTACGGATTTGAGTCAAGGTTGGGAATACGTCGGCGTTGTTGCGTCCATAGATTCGGAGCGTGACGGTGGTGACCACTGGGCTCCCGAAGTTCACAAATACAACGGTGAGTATTATATGTTTACAACTTATAAGAACAAAAGCACCGAAAAACACGGATGCACTATTTTAAAATCAAGTTCCCCCGAGGGTCCGTTTGTCGAAATCACGGGCGGTGCAATAACTCCCGCCGATTGGGACTGTATTGACGGCACGCTTTATATCGACCCCGACGGACAACCATGGATGGTTTACGTCCGTGAATGGATATCCGCACCGCAAGGAAACGGGTCTTTCGTCGCCCAAAAACTTTCTGGCGACTTGACGCAGTTTACAGATGACCCAATAGAACTTTTCCACGCAAACGAACCGTCGTGGGCAACAATGGCTGTCACGGACGGTTGCTTTATGTACACCACCGAAAGCGGAGAACTTTTAATGCTTTGGTCTAATTTCAGTTCGGAGGGCTATGTTGTTGCAATTGCACGCAGTGATAACGGTCGTATAGACGGCAATTGGACGCACGACGAAGAACTCCTTTATTCAAAATCACTCGGAGGCACTTACGACGGCGGTCACGCTATGATTTTTTACGACACCGACGGTCAGATGTTTATGTCTTTCCACTCACCCAATACAGCCACTTCAAGTAGGAAAGAAAAACCCGTATTTATCGCATTGAAAGAAGAAAACAACACGCTTGTCTGGACTGCCAAAGATTAAGCGGATATAAAAGAAACACAACCGACGGTTTTGCAAAAACCGTCGGTTGTGTTTCGACGTCGGCATCAAAAACACTCTTTTAAAACGTTTAAAATATCCTCGTGAGTCATCTTCTTGTATCCGCCGTCCTCTTCTACGGAATATGCGATTTTTTCGAGCATATCCTCACTCGCTCCGAGTTCTCTCAAAGTTTTGGGAATGCCCATATCGCCAGAAAACTTTTCAAGTGACGCTATTCCTTCAAGTGCAATGTCGTAATCACTCTTGCCCGTCGGGTCAACTCCCCAAACCTCGGTTGCAAATCTTACGAATTTGGGAAGACCATACTTGCAGATATATCTGTAATAAGGCATTGAAATTACCGAAAGACCGAGTCCGTGAGGACAGTCGGTGTATGCTCCGAGTTGATGCTCTATACCGTGAACTTCCCAGTCCTGAGTTTTGGAAAGTCCCGTGATTTTATTAAGTGCCACCGTTGCACACCACATAATATTGCTTCTCGCCTCGTAATCCTCGGGGTTTTCAATCGCTTTATATGCATTGCGTATAAGACACTTCATAATTGCCTCTATAAGATAGTCGCTGAGGTTATCGTCATCTCCCGAAAAATACTGTTCGCACAAATGCGACATAATATCGAAAATACCGCTTACCATCTGTATTTTCGGCACAGTATAAGTAAATTCGGGATTAAGTATCGAAAATTTCGGATTGACTTCGGGTGGGAACACTCTTCCCTCTTTTACGGTCATCTCTTCATTTGTAATAACCGAACCGCCGTTCATCTCCGATCCGGTTCCGACCATTGTCAAAATCGAACCTACGGGAACTGTTTTATTATCAAGCGGTTTAAAATCAACCCAATATTTTTGCCACGGGTCGCCATCGCAATATGCGGATACCGAAATTGCCTTGGCACAGTCCACAACCGAACCTCCGCCCACAGCAAGTATCAAATCAATATTATTGTCTCTGACAAGCGACGCACCGCAAAGCACCTGCGAATACGACGGATTTGATTTTATACCACCGAGTTCCACAACGTTTTTTTCGCACTCGGAAAGCACTTTTATAACGGAGTCATAGATTCCGTTCTTTTTTACAGACCCTTTGCCGTAAAGCAAAAGCACATTTTTTCCGTATAATTTCAGTTCACCCGAAAGACTGTTCATCGCATTCTTTCCGAAGTGTATTCTTGTCGGATTGCAAAAATCAAAATCGTATTTCATTCTTTACCGCTCCTCAGTTTTTTTCTCGGCATTCAGCCTAAAACAATTCTATCACAATTCGTTTAAAAAATCAACTTATTATATTTATTTTTCTTACTTGAAAATATATCCGCACAGTGGTACAATAATATATTATTATTTAAAGGTGAATTTTATTATGACTGTAATTATCATATTTATTCTTATCGCAATATCGGTATTCATCCCCGTTTGTTCATATCTGCTTTTTCGCAAAATTTTTTATTATCCGCAAAGTGACAAAAGCCAAAACCATACGTCGCCCGAGGCACACAAGGGAAAAATATACGAGCCGTACAAAGAAAAATTACTCTATCACTCTTCCCTTACGCTCACGCTACCCCACACCGACGTATATATAAGATCTCACGACAGACTTCGCCTGCACGGCAAATACTTTGAATTTGACCCCGACGCTCCGATAGAAATACTTTTCCACGGATACAAGGGCAGTATTCTGCGTGACCTCGGCGGTCAGA
This sequence comes from uncultured Clostridium sp., assembly GCA_964526505.1. GTDB lineage: Bacteria > Bacillota > Clostridia > Oscillospirales > CAG-272 > SVTX01. Next base: position 11,716 of record CAZGJC010000030.1, on the reverse strand, counting down.
TTGAGAGATGCAAGAATATGGGTCACAACGCACTTGCAATCGACTGCCGTGCCTGCGGTGAAAGCGAGGGCGACGTTATATCTTTCGGCATCAACGAAAGGCAAGACTGCCTGCTTTGGATAAACTTTGTGATAAAAAACATAAACCCCAACGCACGTATTATTCTCTACGGCGTTTCCATGGGTGCGTCCACCGTGCTTTGCGTATCAGCCGAAAACCTCCCCGAAAACGTCGTGGGAATTATTGCCGACTGCGGATACTCTTCCCCAAAAGAAATAATAAAAAGAGTTATGAAAAATTCGCACCACGGAACTTCATTTCTCTATCCGTTGGCTCGTCGTGGGGCAATATCGTTCGGTCACTTTGACCCCGATGAGATATCCCCGGCATTGGCTGTCGGATATGCCCGTGTTCCGATTCTTTTCATACACGGAGAAGACGATAAATTCGTTCCTCCGTCAATGAGCGAGTATACCTTTGATTTATGTGCGTCGGAGAAGAAACTCGTAATGTTCAAAGGTGCAGGTCACACCTTGAGTTATATGACCGACCCCGAAAAATATACAAACGAGGTCAGAGAGTTTTTCGCTCCGTATCTTTGAATACACAAAAAAGACGGTCGTGTGTGACCGCCTTTTTTGTATGCTTTTTTATTTTGCATTATTTTCCGTGTTTTCCGTTTGGCTTTCGGGAAGAGCGTCACCGTCTTCCGCACGTCGACTGCGACGTGCTTCGGTAAATCCCTGACCCTGAACTTCTTTTATTTCGGTAATCGTGATAAACGCACCCGGGTCTATTTCGTGTATCATCTGCGTTGCCGCATAAACTTTTCTCGGAGGCACAACACACATAACCGCCTGCTGAACGTGACCGAACTGTCCCGTTTTTATCATCGGCATCGTAACACCCGCTTCAAGTTTATCAAGAAGAACTTTTCTTATCTCATCGTATTTTGATGAAACAACGAAAATTTGCGTCTGCGACTTACCCAAAATCATAACCTTGTTAAGCACAACGCTTTCGAGAATAAGCAAAATAACTCCGAAACACAAATCTTCGAAAGTATTACCGCCGAAAATCACCTGTGCTATGATTATGATTATATCCGTCACGTACACAAGTATACCCACGGACACGTGTAAAAACTTGTGAAGTATAAGCACCACTACGTCCGTACCACCGGTAGACGCTCCCACTCTCATAACCACACCTATTGATATGCCGAGCATTGCACCACCCAAAAGGACAGCCAGCAAGGTGTTATCGGTAAGGGTTTCGATTCCGGGTATCTTTTGCATAATTCCGAGAAGAATAGGATACAAAATCGAACTTACGACAGTTGTAACGAAAAACTTCTTGCCGAGAATTATAAAGCCGATTATCAGCAAAATAATGTTGAGTATCAAAACCATGGTAGAGGTTTCAAGAGGCAAAAATTTGTTAAGCAAAATACCGATACCCGTTGATCCGCCCATAAGTATATTGTGAGGGATAATAAACGCCGCAACCAAAAATGCAAGCACCGCATTTCCGACAAGCAAGCAAAGCGACGTCCACAAAATATCCGTTAATTTTTTCGGCAATCTCTTCATAAAATCACCCATTCTCCTTTATTTTACATTTATCAATAACAGCAAATCCGTCACGTGAGCGGTCACAGTTTCTCACTCCGACGTAAACGTCACAGTCGGAGTCAAGTACAAATTCCATATCTGCCGTATGTGCGTATTTGCAAATATACTTTTGAGTTTTAACCGTCTCGCCGTTCGCCGTTTTGCAAACAAACAGTTCCGCTCCGCTCTCACCCGTTGAGAGTTCACATTCGAATTTATGTTTTCCGCCCGACAAATACAGCCCTTGGCAAAGGGACACGTCACCGCAATCAAAGCGGTCTATACATCCCTTTTCCTTGTCGCAAAATATAATTGTTTTTACACTGTCCGCATTTGAGTTTTTGTTTGCCGTCCAATTGGCAAGACCGCCGAGTGAAAAATCTCCGTTTACAAAATCTGAGTGTGAATGAAGTCCGCAGTCGGATATATAATCCGTTGCGTGTACGCAACCCATAGTCACGAAATCCGTGTATACGTTATTATAAATTCTGACATCTCTCACAGGTGAATAATCATCGGTTTCCAGATTATCAAACGGAACTCTGCCTCTGTAAGGATTATCAAACCAACCACCGATAGCCTTAAATCCGCCGAAATAGTTATCGTAAACTCTTATATTGTGTATTTCTGCGTCTTCCTGTCTTTGTGCATCGGTTCCCCACGTAATAAACGCAACTCCGCCACCCGTGTTTGCGTCAATATAGCAGTGTCTCATCGTTATATTGTAAGGACCGTAATGCTCGTCTTCGATATTCGTCCACCAAAGAATACCTCTCGGGTCACGCTTTACCGACACAAGCACAAGGTAATCGTCGTTAGACTGGAAGAAACATCTGTTTATAACCACGTCGTGTGTGCCTATCATAAGACCGAAACCGTCACCCGACAGACATTTCACCTCGTGGAATTTCATATTCGTCGCATAAAGATTTTCGCAATGATAAAATCCCGTGTGATAATTATTGCATCTTACTATATCAATATCTCGGCATTCTATATTTTTAACGCCGAAAAATCCAATCATTATCAAATGTATACGGTCGGGGCAACCGCAGGAAAAGCGTTGATGCATATCCACGCCTTCTTCCGACCCCGTATCCATTCCTCGAAGTTTACCGCCACCCGTAATCTTGACGTTCTCCGCATTTTCCGCTTGAAGTAACGGGAGATTGGAAACGTGCATATTGTGCGTCCAATTCACTCCCGGAACCACGCCGTCGTGTCCGTAAGTTACACGATAAGTGTAATCTCGTCTTATCTGAGACTGCCAAAGCACCGCACCCTTTTGTATCACAAATTCGGTGTTTGAATGGATAAGAAGGTTTGTAACTATATATCGCTTCTCGTAAAAACTTTCGTCACCGGGAACAATTACACGTCCTCCGCCTATACCGCTTATATAATCAAGTGCTTTTTGTATAGCATCGGTATCATTATGATATGCGTCACCGCACGCTCCGAAATCACAAACAGACACACATCTGTCGGGTACGTTGAACTTATACGGATTATTGTCGTAAGCCTCATAGTTATCAACGTAGAAACGCTCGCTTGCGGGTATAATCTCGCCCTCTGAGGTCTTTATAAATGCAACAAACTGCGACGCAAGTCTGCTTATTTTGCCGTTTTTCAGCGGTATATTGTCAACGCAAAATCTCCATACGCCGTCACTCTCTTCAACTTTCCCTCGACCTATCTGAGTTTTTCCGTCAATGCCGTCACACTCGTCAGCCATATTCGTTTCATACAGAAGCACCTCGGAATTTCTCAAAACCGTCTTTGACACACCGCTTATATTTCCACACACGGAAATTGTGTTGTTTTGAGTGTCAGCCGTGCAACTTTCAATATTTGCAATCGGGGTAAATACTCGCTTTTCCTGCTCGAAAGAATATCTGTAAATGATAAGTTCTCCGTCGCCCTCGACTTCAAGTCTTAACGATTTGAGTCGTCCGTCGCATTTTTCGCAAGCGGAAAAGTTGAAATAATACGAGGCAGGGTCGGCACAATTTTGCAAATTTACGCAAACGCACTTGTCTTCACTGAAATCGGGGTCGGTATGCGTATTAAAATAAAGTTTTGCACTCTTCGCTCCGCAACTGTTTCCGATAATGGCAAGCACCGTGTTTCTTCTTGGCATAAGCATATTGTAAACCGTGTCCGAAGAGTCGGGATATTCGGGAAAAGTCAATACAGTCTTTCCGCACACGGAAAGGACCAATTTCTCCCCGTCGTCTTTGAGAGTGCCACCACACGTGTTATAAAACTTTGCCTGACCGCCCCACTCTCCGAGGGTATTAAGTACGTGGCAAAATTTCACGCAAGCACGGAATTTATTTTTCGATTTGCTCTCAATTTGCAAATATTTGGGAGTAAAGTTCATCTCATAAGTTGAAAAATACACTCCGTGATTTGCTTGATTCATACCGCAAACAGACGAAAAACTCTGTCCGTCGTCTCCGAATAAAGTAACCTTTACAAGGTCGGACTCATCTCCCTCAGCGTGCAGATATATTCCGCTGACGCATGAGAATTTTTGCGACGTGGCGTCGTCGATTTCGTATTTTTCGACACCGCAGACCTCTCCCGACACCAACTCGTCGGCAGTCTTATATATATATCTTCCCTCTATGATATTTTGCGACGGGCAAAATTTCTCGGAATATGAAAAATCGGTTTGCCTTACACGCTCATAATTATATTTTGTTTTTACCGCATATCTGTTCATAAGCACCTCTGGAAATGCTTTCGATTATATTCTGTATAAGTTAAATTTTATCACAGTAATATTTGCTTGTCAACATCAAAAAATCACTTTCTTTTGAACTTATCTTTAATTTTATTAAAGCGTTTTGCCAAACGCCAAACGGCATTATCTTGCCCACGTACGTCCGGCAAAATGGGGCAGGTCACCCTGCCCCGATATCGTGATTTTCGTTTTTATCCCACAACTTGAACTTTGAGCAAGTTCGTTTGTCCCTCAATGTTAAGAGGAACGCCTGCGGTTATGACAACCATATCGCCTTTCTTTGCAATATCTATATTTTTTGCACAGTCCATGGCGTGTATAAACAAACTGTCCGTGTCATTCTGTTGAAGCGACAATACGGGAACAACGCCCCACGAAAGACTCAACTGATGGAAAGTCTTTTTCTCCGGTGTTGCCGCAACAATGGTTTGCGACGGACGGAACTTTGAAACTCGGCGTGCCGTAAGTCCGGATTTTGTAACCGCAATTATAAGTTTGGCACCGACGTCTTTTGCTGTGGTTGCAGCGGCGTCGCATATGGCGTTGGTAACGTCTGCTATCTCCGACTCATACATAATTCCTCTGTATGCGTCCATTTCAAATGCGTCTTGCTCCGCCTGCTCCGCAATTCTTGCCATTACACGCACAACAAGTGCGGGATGGTCGCCCGCCGCCGTTTCGCCCGAAAGCATAACGGCACTTGTGCCGTCAAATACGGCGTTTGCAACGTCGGTTATCTCCGCTCTTGTGGGTGTTGCCGAATGTATCATTGATTCAAGCATCTGCGTTGCGGTTATAACCATCTTGCCCGATTGGTAGCAACGGCGAATAAATCTCTTCTGTATACCCGGGAGTTTTTCAAAATCGACCTCCACTCCCATATCGCCTCTGGCAACCATAATGCCGTCGGAATATTTCAAAATGCCGTCGAAGTTATTTACACCCTCGATGTTCTCGATTTTAGATATGATTTTAATGGAGTGTCCGCCGTGATAGTCAAGGAACTTACGCAGGGCGATTACGTCCTCTTTGCAACGAACGAATGACGCCGCCACAAAATCAACGTCGTTTTCTATTCCGAATATCAAATCTTCCTCGTCACGACTGCTTATATACGGCATATCAATGTGGAAGTTGGGGATATTTATGCTCTTATGATTTGAAAGCACTCCGCCGTTTTCAACACGGCATACAATATCGGTCTCGCTTGTTTCGATTACGGTCATGGAAACCTTGCCGTCGTCCATAAGTATACGCACGCCTGCGTGAAGTTGTCTGGGCAGATCCGCATAGTTCATATATACGCCGTCTTTATTACCCGTAATTTCTCTTGACGTGAGAACAAAGGTGTCTCCCCGTTTAAGCGAAACTTTACCGTCTTCAAAGTCTCCGACTCTTATCTCCGGTCCTTTTGTATCAAGCATTATAGCCGCAGGAAGTCCGAGTTTGTCACGAACTTTGCGGAACGTAGTCATCATCTCTTTGTGATATTCGTGCGTTCCGTGGGAGAAGTTGAAACGTGCAACGTTCATTCCGGCAAGAAGCATTTCTTCGAGAATTTCCTCTTTCGCACACGCAGGGCCGAGTGTACATACGATTTTAGTCTTTCTCATTTCGGTCACCGTCCTTTACAGTATTTCAAGTATCATTTATCGGTTATATTTTGCGTATGTTCCAAAACGCAAAACTTTTCGTCCATTTTACATTATACCTCGCAAATATGTACGCTTTATGTATCAAGTATAAATATTGACCAAATTATGCAACAATTTCGTCAAACAACTATATAACAGCAACAAAAAAATCACCCGATTTTATTCTTCGGGTGATTTTTTCGATAAACCGTCAAAGTAATTTATCAGTTATGCTTTTCAAGCCATTCGTCGGCTGCCTTTTTGGACATTCTCTTTATATTTTCCGTGGGATAAATAGAGTTTTCGCCACCGTTTGTGTACATAAAGTAATTTCCGGATTCGGTAACGTAAAGTGTTTCTTCGTAACCCTCGGCGTCACCAAAGCAACCGCTTGTGATTTTCTTTATAACGGAAGAAGCCTCCGTATCGTAAATCTTTCCGCAGATTGTCTTTACCATTTCTGTATCCTCCTCTTGTGTATTTTATTTTCGCTTTGTATTGTACCATAAAATTTTACATTTGTCAAAGCAATTCTTTCATATATTGTAAACTTTTATAAAACCGACCTCAAAAATTGTTGAGTTCTGGGGTTTTGCGGATTATCGAAAATCTCTTCCGGCGTTCCCTCTTCGGTAATTACACCGTCGCTCATAAATATAACCCTGTCGGCAACCTCACGGGCAAATCCCATTTCGTGAGTAACTATGACCATGGTCATACCGTCGTTTGCAAGTTCACGAATAAGTTCAAGCACCTCTCCTACCATTTCGGGGTCAAGAGCGGATGTAGGTTCATCAAACAAAAGCACTTTCGGATTCATCGCCATCGCTCTTACTATTGCAACTCTCTGTTTCTGTCCGCCCGAGAGGATTGACGGATATGCGTTCGCTTTGTCAAGCAATCCGATTTTTTCAAGCAATTCTATTGCACGCTCTCTCTCCTGTGCGACTATTTTCGAATTTGTATCGACAATTTCAATCTTTTCAAGTTTTTGTTTTCTGAATGCATTAGTCAACGGAAGCCAAAAGTTGTGTGCTTTCGTCGCACGCAATTTCTTTTTTCGCAAATGTACGGGGGCAAGCATTATATTTTGGATAACGGTCTTATTGTTGAAGAGATTAAAATGCTGGAATACCATTCCCATACTTTCTCTGTGCTTGTTTATATCAACCTTGAAATCCGCAAGGTCCTCGCCCTCAAACATTATCTGACCGCCGTCGGGGTCTTCAAGGCAATTGAGACAACGTATGAAAGTGGATTTTCCGCTTCCCGACGGTCCTATAACCGCCACCTTTTCGCCGTCGGCGATAGTTGTCGTAATACCGCAAAGCACCTGCTTGCCGTTAAATGATTTACACAGATTTGTAATTTCTATCACTTTTTGCAAATCCCCTTTCCAAAAGTTTTACTATAAGCGTTATTATAAGCACAAGCACAATGTAGATAAGTGCCATTACTATATAAGGAACCATCTTCTCGTAGTTCTTACTGCCTATCGCACTGAGTGCCGTGTACAAATCGTAAACCGCTATAAAACTCAATACCGACGTTTCTTTTATAAGTGTGATAAACTCATTTCCGAGCGTGGGCAAAATGTTTTTTATTGCTTGCGGAATAACTATCTTTATCGTGGCGGTACTGTATCCGAGTCCCAACGCACGCCCCGCTTCCATCTGACCCTTGTCAATGGAATTAAGTCCGCCTCTCATTATCTCCGAGACGTAAGCACCGCTGTTCATTCCGAACACCACGATTCCGACAACAAGCGAATTTACGTTTTTAACTCCGAGCGAAGGCAGTAAAACGTAATACGCCAAAAGCAACTGAACTACCATAGGCGTGCCTCGGAATATCGCAACGTAAACGGTGCATATCTTATCAAGTATTCTGTTTATGAGTTTGTATTTCGGAGCAACTTTTATAACCGCTATCACGGTACCTATAAGTATACCTATAATAAGACCGCATATCGCAACCTTTATGGTATTTATAAGACCGTCTATGAGCAATTTTTGAAAGTATTCGCTCTTCATCGTGGAGAAAAACTTCTCCCATTTGACTTCCCAATTCATATTTATCTTCCTTTTTTACGTCAATTATGAAAAAAATTATTAAATCCCGAAAACCACGAAAATTTCCCACAACAAAAATTGCGGGAAATTTTCATAAATACTGTTAAAATCAGCCGTTTACTGCGGAAACAAGTGCATTTGCGGGTGCTTCATCAACTATTACCGCATAAATGTTGCCATTGATGAGGTCGGTGAGTGCTTCCTGTGCGGTGGCGTAACCCTTGCCATCTATATTGGCAAATCCTTCGTATCCGAAGTCTTCGTCACCGTTTATATACATACCGCCCGTTGTTCCTGTCTGGTAACCAATCTTTTTGCCCGAAAGGGATGCAAGTTTTGCGTTTACTTCATCAACGGTCTTGCAGTCGTCAAAATCGGTGTTACCGGATGCTACGATAATCTTCTGCGACGCATTGTAATAGGTGTTGGTGAAGTCGTAAATTTCGGCACGGTCTTCGCTTACCGTAATACCCGCCATACCGATGTCCGCATATCCTGCCTCAACCTGTGTAAATATATCATCAAAACCTATATTTTTTACTACAAGAGTAAGATTATGCTTTTCGGCATAAGCGGCTGCGATCTCAATATCAAGACCGTAAATCTTGCCGTCATCACCGATATATTCGAAAGGTTCAAAGGGACAGTTTGTCGCAACTATAAGATTTTCATCGGTGTTTTGAATATCCGTTGTGGTTACGTCGTAACCCGTTTTTGTACCCTTGCCTTCGAAATACTTCGCAACGTATTCATCGAACTTGCCGTTTTCCTTTATTTCCGTAAGGAAAGAGTTGAAACTGTCAACAAGTTGTGTGTTTCCCTTTTTGCAAACGTAAGCATACTTTTCATCAGTGAGTTTTACGTCGATAAGTTTGGCAACGTCGGATGAATCTCCGTCGTCATTACCGCAAGACGCAAATACGGCAACGCAACCTATAAGCATAATACATACCAGTGCAAGTGAAATAATTTTTTTCATTTTAATATCCTTCTTTTCAAAACATTATTTGTGATTACTGCATCATTATACACTCACTTTGCATATTTGTCAATAGGTTTTTGAAAGAATATTCAAGTTTTTTTCGATTTTTTATTTCTTCTGCATTTTTATGCATTTTAAAGTGCATAAAATCATATCAACACGTCCATAATCAGCATAAGGCAAAAGCCGACAAGCAACGCATAAGTCGCTCCTCTCTCAATTCCGTGAGAATGTGTTTCGGGAATCATCTCGTCGCTGACCACGTAAATCATAGTTCCGCCGGCAAAAGAAAGAGCGAACGGAAGTATAGCCGATGAAATGCTGATGGCAAAATATCCTATAAACGTTCCCACAACTTCTATAAGCCCCGTAGCCAAAGCACATAAAAACGTTCTTTTCGGCTTTATGCCGGCAGACAGCATAGGAGAGATTATAACCATTCCCTCCGGTATGTTTTGAAGTGCAATTCCACCGGCTATCAAAAACGCATCCGATATGCTGTCCGACCCAAATCCCACTCCTGCGGCAATTCCCTCAGGCAGATTGTGTATCGCTATCGCAAGCACAAAAAGTAAAACTTTGTTAAGATGCGGATTTGCATCCGAGTTGTGACCCTCCATATCCACGCCCACAAGTCTGTGCAGGTGAGGAACGAGCCTGTCAAGCAAATTTATACATAACGCACCCGAGAAAATTCCCAAAATTACAATTCCGATTGATAAAAGACCGCATGCTTTGCCGTCCACGCCTAAATCGGCGACAATAACGCCTGCCTCCTCTATTGACGGAATAATAAGTCCGAAGATTGCCGATGCCAGCATAACGCCTGCGGCAAACGCAAGCATAATATCACTGAATTTGTGCGATATTTTTTTGAAAATAAATCCTATTAACGCACCGAATACGGTAGCACCGCCGACGCCTATTGCGGTCAGCATAACAATAATCATAAAATCGCCTCCTCCGTATTCATTATATCCGCAAGCGGTGCAAAAGTCAAACGTTTTATTTTGCCAAACAAAAATATCCCGTGATATTCGAAACACCGAAAATCACGGGAGTTATTATTCAATTCAAGTAAGGTTCCGACGGACCTTTTGCTTCTCCACCCATTGCACGTATAAGAGTAAGTCCCACTTCTCTTGCACGTAAAACAGCCTCTTTGACCGCTTCCGTATTTCCCGTAAAAGCAATAATCACTTCGTTTGAATGACTTGTTCCGCAATCGGGCGTCATATATCTTGTCACTTTTATATCCGCACTTTTCAATGCAATATCCGCCATAACCATACCGATAGCGGCAGGAGATCCGGCACAAAATCCGAAAGCGGAACCCACGGGAATATCAAACGCTCGGTGTAAAACCTCGCCCGCACTTGCGGAATATGCCATTTCAAGATGTCCCGCATCATTGATATAGACTTCACCCGCATTTTTCTTTGTCAGTTCAAGTGCAACTCTCACGGCATCACGCACGTCGCTTACGTCACGACCGCCTATCACGATGTAATTTCCGTGACCGCCCCAGCCTTTCGTATCTCTCGGAAGTTCGAGAGATATAAGAGACGTGTTGGAATTTTTGACCGCCTCATCCACGGCGACAATCTGACCTGCCGCCCCTGTTCTCGAACTTATAAGTCCCAAGGCTTTGCAATTGCATTCGACTCCGTTTTTATTCATTTCTTTTATAAGTGCGTCGTCCACACCCGGGATTACAAGACCCACAGTGTCAAGCACGGTAATTCCCACAAACTCGGGCATGGAATATGCCTTTGATAAATAATCTTGCATTGTAAGTCTCCTCCCTTAAAATTTTTTATAATAACAAAGCCGAAAATTCCGTTAATCTTGCCTCGAACACTTCTCGGCATCTATTGCCAAAATGAGCATAAGTGCATATAAACCGTCGTTTGCATTGTTGACGTCTATCGAATACGTGTCCGTCCAATTCCACATTTCCTTGGATACGGTGGCAACCACGTCCCCGGTTGTATTCATTATGCGGTAATCCCATTCAAACCAGTCTCCCTCGACCTGCCAACCGTTGAAATCCACGTTGTACCTCGGTCTGAAAAATGAAAACTCACGCCTTATGCAACCAACGTATTTGTCGTAAAGATAAACTTCAAATTGCGGAAAAAACGTAAATATTCTCTCTTTTACCACGCCGACTTCAAATCCGTCGGAGTCGTATATCCTCAGTTGGTGTCCCCATGCAGGCTCTCCCTTTACAACGTAAACCGTGTTACCGGACTCGTCATAAATGTCGTAACTGTCAAACCACGAAAAAAAGCGTTGTCTGAATAAAAGCCTCATACGTCCACCTCCCGTTTGTCGATTACCTATCGGTATTCTACCATAAAATCACGGTTGTGTCAAGGGCACATGTCCCTCACCCACGCACTCTTATTCACGCCTGCGGAGCATTCGAAGTCGGATTCTGAACCTTGCCTTGCGACAGCGTTTTATCTTTTCCAAAGGATTTAAATCGCAAGGCTTTCAAATCCGCCTTGGCGGATTTGAGTAGGTTCTCGCATAACATTCCCGTACAAAACAAAAAATGAGAACGGCAAACCGATCTCATTCTTTGTTTTGGCTGGGGCACTAGGATTCGAACCTAGGAAATGACGGAGTCAGAGTCCGTTGCCTTACCGCTTGGCGATGCC
>CAZGJC010000029.1:0-21638 GCA_964526505.1 uncultured Clostridium sp. | reverse complement strand
AGAGGGGCCGGCTGCCATATTGTCGGGATGGAGTGTACGACCAGTGCCGCCGCCGGATGCTACGGAGAAATACTTCTTGCCATTTTCAACGCACCACTTTTTGTAGGTGCCGGCAACGGGATGCTGGAAGCGGGTGGGGTTGGTGGAGTTACCTGTAATGGAAACGCCTACCTTTTCAAGCTTCATTATTGCAACGCCTTCGGGAACATTGTCCGAACCGTAGCACTTAACATCCGCACGTGCGCCCTTGGAGAAAGGCTTCTCGTAAACAACCTTAACTTCCTCGGAATAGGGGTCAAACTCGGTTTCAACATAAGTAAAGCCGTTTATACGTGAAATAATGTATGCGGCATCCTTACCGAGACCGTTAAGAATTACACGAAGAGGTTTTGTTCTTACTTTATTTGCATTGAGAGCGATTTTAATTGCTCCTTCTGCCGCCGCAAATGACTCGTGACCTGCGAGGAAGCAGAAACATTCTGTTTCTTCGGAAAGGAGCATCGCACCGAGATTTCCGTGACCGAGACCAACCTTACGGTTTTCAGCAACGGAACCGGGTATACAGAAAGATTGGAGTCCGATACCGATAGCGGCTGCCGCTTCGGAAGCCTTTTTACAGCCCTTCTTTATAGCTATTGCCGCACCAACTGTATATGCCCATTTTGCGTTTTCAAAGCAAATGGGTTGTGTTTCTTCAACGATTTTATAGGGGTCGATGCCGTATGCGTCGCAAATTTCCTTACACTCGTCGATAGAGTTTATTCCATATTCTTTAAGAGTTGCGAGGATTTTCGCCTCACGTCTCTCGTAACCTTCAAAATTAGCCATTACGCACACCTCCTATTATTCTTTACGGGGGTCAATGTACTTAACAGCATCATTGAATCTTCCGTAAGTTCCTTTGGCTTTTTCATATGCCTCGTTGGGTTCCATACCCTTTTTAATGAAGTCGGTCATTTTGCCGAGAGATACAAATTCGTATCCGATAACTTCATTATTTTCGTCAAGAGCCATTCTTGTGCAGTAACCTTCTGTCATTTCGAGGTATCTTACGCCCTTTGCCTTTGTACCGTACATTGTACCTACCATTGAACGCTCACCCTTGCCGAGGTCTTCCATGCCTGCACCGATAACAAGACCGTTTTCGGAGAATGCGGACTGGCTTCTTCCGTAAACGATTTGAAGGAAGAGTTCACGCATAGCGGTGTTGATTGCATCACAAACGAGGTCTGTGTTGAGTGCTTCAAGAAGGGTTTTTCCAGGAAGAATTTCAGCAGCCATAGCCGCAGAGTGAGTCATACCGGAGCAACCGATGGTTTCAACAAGTGCTTCTTCGATTATACCGTTCTTTACGTTGAGAGAGAGTTTGCACGCTCCCTGTTGAGGTGCACACCAGCCCACACCGTGTGTGTAAGCGGAGATGTCGCTTATTTGTTTTGCTTCAACCCATTTGCCCTCTTCGGGAATGGGAGCGGGACCGTGCTTGGGTCCTTTTGCAACCTTGCACATATGCTGTACTTCAAGGCTTGAAGCGTATTCGCAATTGAATTCTGTGCTCATTTTTCAGTCTCCTTATGTAATAAAAATTTAAAACTTATTTTACTATCTCGCCGTAGATTTCACCGAATGCACAACAAGCGTTACATTCATCCGTGTCGATATGCATAGCAAGAGCGTAAGCGGGGGAGACACGGCATACTACGTCGTCGAAAATCGTTGTTCTGTCGCTGTTGATTTTAACTTTGACAATTTGCTTGTCTTCAACGCCGAACGACTTTGCACTTTCGGGGTCAAAGTGAATATGTCTCTTCGCAATGATAACGCCTTCGGAAATATCGAGTTCGCCTGCGGGACCTACGAGTTTGATTCCGGGTGTGCCGGCAACATCGCCGGATTCACGAACGGGAACACCTTTGAGACCGAGCGTTCTTGCGTCTGAGAACGAAAGTTCTACCTGATTTGCACGTCTTGTCGGACCGAGAACGGACACCATAAGTTCTCCCTTGGGACCTACAAGTTTGATTTTATCATTTGCCGCAGCAAATTGATCGGGCTGGGAGAGCATCTTTTTGGGTGTGAGGGTAGCACCTGCACCGTAGAGTACCTCAACCGCATCGTCGGTGAGATGAATATGTCTTGCCGAAGTTTCCACAAGAATCTTATTTTCCATATTTTTAACCTCTTTTCCGTATTATATCTTAATTACTATGGGACACAAAAACCCATTCTCCTACATTTTATCACAAAAAAACGAAATTGTAAAGACAAATTTTAAATAAATGCGTTTATATAATGAAAAACTTTATTGGCAATACTAATAAAAGAAGGAAATATATGCAAATTTCGGAGGCTTTTTATGGATTGTGCAAGAGGTGCGGAAATAGAGAGAGAAATAGACAACATACTCAAACTCGGAAAAAACGATATTGACAGCGGAATTGAAACCATCACGATTATAGGTCAAATTGAAGGTCATTACACCTTGCCGGACGGGCAGAAAGCAACAAAATACGAACATCTTATACCCATGTTGGTTTCAGCCGAAGAAAATTCAAACGTCAAGGGGATTTTGATAATTCTCAATACGATGGGCGGCGACGTTGAGGCGGGTCTTGCACTTGCGGAAATGATAGCCTCTATGTCAAAACCTACCGTTACCCTGTGTCTCGGCGGAGGACACTCAATAGGAGTTCCGTTGGCGGTTGCCGGCAAAAAGACTTTCATAGTTCAAAGTGCGACAATGACGCTACATCCCGTAAGAATAAGCGGAACGGTTGTCGGAGCACCTCAAACGTATACCTATTTTTCGGATATGCAAAAAAGGATAGTTAGATTTATATGCTGTCATTCAAAAGCGAATGAGTCGGATGTCAATCGGATGATGATGTGTCCCGATATGATTGCAACTGACGTGGGGACAATACTTGAAGGAGACGAGGCGGTAAAATGCGGTCTTATCGATGAAATAGGAGGTCTTGACAGAGCGTTATGCGAACTCCGAAAGATGATAAAAGAGTCGGAAAGCAATAAAAAAGAGTAGCACGACAATTTCGTGCTACTCAAAAAATCAGTTGGATTTATTTGCGTTATTGAGCTTGTTTTCGATTGCTTTGTTTGCGGCATTCTTAAACTGAGATATGTATGACGAGAACGTTTTACCGCTACGGATACACTGAGGAACGGAATATACATAGCCGTCGATTGTGTTGTCGATTGAAGAGTACGTTACGCCGAAGTCGGAACAGAGACTTGCCCATACGATATCGAGCATTGCGGCATCTTCGGGCGATTCCGAAACTTTACGTCCGAGAAGTTTTTCGTAGTAATATTCCGTAACGTCATCTGAATAATAAGACAAGCATTCGATAACGTCGCTTACCATATCTTTGTTAATGATATTTCCGGGAACACACATATATCCGCCCCAGTTAAGAGAACGATAACCGGATGTGTCTTTTTGTGCCTCTTCGTACATAGGATAAGGAAGAACGCCGAATTTTACGGATTGGTCTTTAAGAGCAATAAGTTCGGTTGTCTTCATAAGTTGCATAAACGCTCTGTTTTGAGAAAGCGTAACCTTTGTGGGTTCTACTCCACCTGCTACTTCCTTGTTTTCCCAGAAATACGTAGTGTATGAGTCGTTAAGGGAACTTATCTTGGTGACAAGTTTAGTGAACTTTTTGTTTACGGTTGTATTGCTTGCCGTAAGTTCATATTTGCCCGTATTGGTGTTTTTGCTGATAATTGAAAGATTGCTGGATTGAATGAATCCGCAGAAGGGAACCCAGAGTTCTCCGGTGATACCATAGATATCACTGTCGTCGCCACCCTTGTCTTGATATGCAAGTTGAGCGATTTCAGCCATTTTATCAAGCGTCCACTCATTGTTATGGACGTAGTCGTACATTGTTGTTCCTTTGAGTTCGGAACTGAAATTGTTATAAAGTCCCTTGTTGAACGCTACTACATATGTATTTGCAAGGTTGAAGTTGCTGTAACCGAGGTAATGCTTGCCGTTGAAGGCGAGTTCATCCATAATGCTCTTGTTCCAGTAGTCCTTGTCAATGCTGAGACTGGAAAGTTGGTCAAGGTCAAGCAAAGTGTCGGAACTGATAAGGTCGTAAAGTGCGTAATAAGAGTGAGTAAGAACGAGGTGGTACTTTTCACTTCCGGCTTTAACTGCATTTTTAACTTCTTCCGCATAGTTGGCAAATGCGGCTGTTTCGCCGTTTCCTTCTGCCGCTTTCCATACGAGATTTACGTTGAGTGCCTTTTGAACGTTTTGCTGTCTCTGATAGAGGGAGTCGTTCATTCCGTCGCCGGTTACTTTGTCCGCAAAGAAGTATTTCTTCTGGAACATATCTTCTACGGAGTAGATAGTGAACGTACTGCCGTTGTAGTCCGTGTCATCTTCAACCGAATCCGGAAGAGTAAGTTTTACGCCGTCTTCATCATTGCCACCGTTGTCATCGTTTTTGTCGTTACTGCACGCAACGAGAGCGGGGAGAACGAAGGCGATAACAAGCACGAGGCACATAATTTTGAGCCATTTTTTCATAACGTGTTTTCCTTTCGATACTTTTATACTTTTTTGGAAAGGCGAAAACGCATACTCTCCAAAATATTCATACTATATATAATATCACGAAAAAGAAGAAAAGTCAAGAAGTATTTCTTTTGCTTTTTGCCCGATAAACAAAAAACGGCGTAGAAACTACGTGCCGTTTTTTGTTGATTTTGTATATTCACGTCAGTAATATACGGGTCTGTTATATGTCGTCCATCGGTTGAATAAATTTCATAAACTTACTGTGGAAATCCGATATCGGTGCCGTTTATAAGTCCCTCAAAACACAAATCATCTTCGACTTCAATTCTTACGCCTTCTATATGTATATATCGCAGATTGGCGTACATATATTCTCCGAGAGGTTTATCCTGTGCGTCGTTGGAATGTGCGGATACAAGAGTTTGTCCGTCTCTGAACCCTGTAATTATAAGTGTATGGTAGAAAATACCGTTTGAATTTTGAAGTTGCACCACGTCTCCCTCGAAAACTCTGTCTGCCGTTGTTTCAAAACCGTACGGACCTATCCCGTCGTTTTGAGTTACAAATTGCGGTGCGTTTGTCATAAAATCGTAAAAGTATTCCACACTTGTCCATGCCGGAGCTCGATTATCGGATGTTATGAAGTACCATCCGAAGTTCGGTGTGAAGTTCATCTGGCAGGAACCCGCATATATGCATTGTGAAACAAAATTGGTACAGTCTCCGCCTCGCCCCGTAAAATCAGTAAACAGGGGATTACGCAACAAAGCCCAAGTTCTTGCGTATTCAACCGCTCTGGCACGGTTATATTCTTTGTAAACGAGCATATTTATCTCCTCTTGAATGTGATTTCGGAATGTATTTCATAAAGGTTGTTTCAATATATTTTATGTTGCCTCCACTACTTGTGTGTAATAAAAATGTCTGCTGTGGCATATCATTTACAAAAACAGTCCGCAGAGAGTTGGCGAGGAGGATTTTATGGATAAACAAGTTACAATGCGAGAGCAGTACGGAGAACTTGAATTATCGGTTGTCGATAAGAATATTATAAGCGAGATTTCAAACGATTTTTCATTACCCGATTATCAACCCGAGATAAAAAGGCTTTTAAGAGTTATGGCGTCGCCGTTGCCTCCGTCAAAATTCTTCGGTGCAGGCGAGGCGGAATTTACGGGCAATATTGATTATTACGTGCTGTATATGGGAAGTGACAATGAAATATATTGTTCGCCTCTTACGGGAGAATACAGCATTACGGTTCCGATTGAAAAGAACGATTACGTGGATATAACGGATAAACTTGACGCAGTGGTTCGGATTGTTCCCGAAAATGTGAGCGGAAGAGTGACGTCTCCGAGACACGTTACGGTAAAGTGCAGACTCCGCACGCACGTATGCGTTTACGGGGACGGAAAAATATTAACCGACATATCGGGAGACAATGAAAACACGGAAAAACTTTACGGGGACGTGGAAAATGCACGTCTTTGCTTTGGCACGGGCGAAGTTTCGGAACTTAATGACGAGATGATTTCGGATAACAGGGACGGTGACGTGAGGGTTATATGTGCAGATGGTCACGTACTTATAAGCGAGGTCAGCTCCGGCAAAGATGAGGTCATTTGCAGGGGTGAAGTGCAAATTAAATTATTGATTGGCAAAGAAAACGGGGACCTACCCGTATCAAATATCAGGCGAATACCGTTTTCGGGCATAATTGCGTGCGACGGTGCCAATCCCGAGGCATACGCATACGCAAAAGGGACGCTTTCTGAACTTGCGGTTACCGTGGAAGAGGGAAGAATTGTAACCGAGTGTGGGATTATACTTGAATGCATCTGCCAAAAAAACGAAAAAAAGAGATATCTTGCAGACGTTTACTCGATATGTGGCACGGGAGAATGTACGTACGAAACAATTTCGGTTTCAAAAGGAATTTGTTGCTTTAATAAAAATTTCACGTTTAGCGAGAGCGTTACGTTGCAGGAGGCTGAAATTTCAGACGGATTGTCCGTTGCCGATTCAAGCGGAACGTCTGTGATAGACGGTTATGATTTTGAAAACGGAAAATGCAAAATTTTCGGCAAATGCAGATTCAATGTACAATTATCTGACGGAACGGATTATTCGTCACGAGAGGTGGAATTGCCTTTTAAATATGAATACGACATTCCGGTGTCGTGCGGTTCGGGCAATCTGAATTGCGGAGCGGAGTCAAGTATGATTTCATGCCGAGTAAGGATAGACGGAGAAAGGATTGCATTTGATTCCGAAATTGCATTATACGGAAGAATATGGGAAAATTGCGAACATACGTTTCTCGGAGAATACCGTCAAGGTGATTCCGAAAAACGAAAAAATGCCGACATTACAGTGTGTTATCCAAAATGTGACGACACGTTGTGGAGCGTGGCAAAGAGATATAGTGCTTCAATAGACGGTCTTATATGCAACAACAATCTTTCAAAGACCCACCCACTCAATTCAAGTGCTTCGCTGGACGGTGTCGATTTTTTAATAATATGATAAAAAACAAACGCTTTCAGTCCTATCTTTGGTGGGAATGAAAGCGTTTGAAAATCAACCGGAAAACAGAAGTATGCACAGTAGCATTAAAAGTTCGTTGTCTACGGGTTTGTTATCGTTTGAGGTGTAAACAAGCAACATTATTCCGAGAATGAAGAGTTCTTCCGAACCTATACCGTGTCCGAAAGGGAAATGAGATGATGTTGCCTGACTCGGGAGAAGGGACGAAAATATGGATTTTTGAGGCGGATTTGCTTTTTCGTTGAAATCCGGGTCTTGTTTTTCGTTGTTCGGAACCATCACGGGAAACTGCGGAGGTGTCGGCTGTGTTATATCCTCTGTTTTTTCTTGTGTTTCTTCCTGATTTACCGGTTCATTGTAAACGTCTGTTCTGAATGCGTTACCCGAGTAGTTCTCCGGTATTCGTATGCTGTCTCTGTCTGATGGACTTCTGGAATACATATACGCCTCCTCAAAGACTTTTTAAAATCTCGCCGAGTTTGCCGAGTTTTACAATATAATCAATCGCTTCACGCCGTTCCGCTCCGAGATACGGTTTCATTGCGTTGAGCAGGGCGGTGCGGTTATCTTGCATGGGCGGACGTGTATTTGGTTTGGTATATGCTACGGCAGGCGTATTGTCAGCAGATTGAACGTCCGCTTGACGTGTGCTTGAAGCGTTTGCCGAAATGCTTTCCAAAATCGGTTTTATTACGGACAACATTTGCGGGAGTTTTGTCAGTAATTCGGGGTTGGAAATAATTGACGAGAGAATATCTCCGTTTGGATTATTAGAAGTGTCATTTTGCTTTTGTGATGAAGTGTTATTATCGGCGGTTGTTGAATTTATGATTTTTTCCAGCAGTGACGAAAGAGCATCCGCAGGCGGAGATTCGTTCTTTGGAGTATCGGTTTGTTCTTGCATGGCACAACCTCCGCAAATCAAGATTTTTTTGAATTGTTAAATTCCCGTATTATTTCACCGGCACGTTTCAAATCACTATCTGTTGCCGTTGAAAGTGCTTGGCGTATACTTGATATTTGTTCGGGCGACGGATTTATATTATTTGCGTCGATACCCACACCTGTCGCAAGTTTTCGAATTACGGATACAAGTTGCTCGTCTTTGAGACGCAAAATCATATCGACGCTTTTTTTATCCAATGTCATAAATGGAATCTCCTTTCGGGAACGTTTTCATTGATTATTTTATGATGAAAATAAAAAAAGTGTGTCTATCGGTATGGACAAAGCGAAATAAAAATGTTATAATGACCATAAGAAAACAGTCTTTATTGACGAGACCTGCTTTGTATTATCGGGTTTTTTATCTCAATGCCGGAGGTGACGTATGCAATTTCTTATCATTTCGGATTCGCACGGACACGCAGACCGTATAAATACCGCTATCGAGCGTGTCGGCAGAATTGACGGTATATTTTTTCTCGGTGACGGAGTAAGAGATATTGATTATGCCGATGCACGAGGAGTTTCCGTCTATGCTGTCAGAGGAAATTGCGATATTTTATCCGGTGAGACGGATTATCCGGAAGAAAGGCTTGTAACGGTCGGGCAAAAAAATATTTTTATGTGTCACGGTCACAGATACGGTGTGAAGTATTCGCTTGATAATCTGATTTACGCCGCCGAAGAAAAAAACGCCGATATCGTTATTTTCGGTCATACGCACAAGGCGTTCGAGTGCAGATTTACCACCGACGATTATCGGGTGCTTTCAAAGCCAGTATACTTTTTTAACTCCGGATCTTTGTTGGGATATGACGCATCATTCGGTGTATTGAATATAACACACCGAGGCGAAATATTGCTTTCCCACGGGCAAATATAAAAAAGCCGTCGGATTTCCGACGGCGATTAAAATTCAAATTATTCGGCATATTCTTCGGTTTGCAAATCTGCATTTGCAAGAGCCTCTTCGTAAGCGTTGATTACAGCTTCTTCAAGCGTTGCTCTGAATTGAGCGTTGATGGGGTGTGCGATGTCACGATAAGTATCATCGGGATTTTTACGGCTCGGCATTACGATAAAGAATTTATCTCTTGCGTTGATGACCTTTATGTCGTGTACGGCAAGTTGAGCGTCGAACGTTACCGAAGCGATTGCCTTCATAGGACCGTCACTAAAAAGTTTTCTGATTTTTACATCTGTTATTTGCATTTGAATTACCTCCGTTGCATTTTGTATGTGAAATTAGATTTTCCTTTACGGTATGTAAATATTATAATTTCTCTGTGTGAAGTCTAATCAAAAGAATCAGGATTTTTTTGTGAAGATATGGGGGAATTTTCCTGCTGAATTTAAAAATAAAATTGGATTTTGTTCTTTTGTGACGAACGTTGCAAATACACAAAGAAGGAGCATAAAATGTCTGTGCCTAATACCCACATTGACAATCAAACGATCCGAAAGGCAATGCAAAACGCCTTGGGGAAAAATATACATTTTATCGGAGTCGGCGGAATTATGATGTCGTCGCTGGCACTGCTTACCGAAAGGCTCGGATATCGTGTTTCCGGTTCGGACAGAAGTCGTTCGTCTCTTACCGAAAGACTTATGGAAGAGGGTATCGACGTAAAATTTTCGCACGGCGAAGAAAATATCTCAAACGATTGTGCCGTTGTTGTATATACGGTTGCGATATCGGATGATAACCCCGAATACGTAAAAGCAAGGAGCCTCGGAATTCCTTGTATATCACGTGCAAATTACCTCGGATATGTTATGACGGGTTATAAAAACAGGATCGGTATTGCCGGTATGCACGGAAAGAGCAGTTGCACGTCAATGTGTGCCGAAATTTTTATGCGTTACGGTCAAGCGACAAAAAATATGCCGACGATTATTTCGGGTGCTGAATACGCAACGATAAACGGAGCATATTACATCGGAGAGAAAGAGAACTTTATATTTGAGGCTTGTGAATATATGGACTCTTTTCTTGACTTTTTTCCGACTGTTGCCGTATTGCTGAATGCAGACCTTGAACACGTTGATTATTTTAAAAATATAGAGCAGATAATCGGTTCGTTCGCAAAATACGCTTCGCTCACAGGAGACGACGGAGTTGCCGTTGCATGTGCCGATGATGAAAATATTATGCGTGCAGTTGAGTCGTACAGCGGAAAATTGATTACATTCGGAATCTGCGAAAATGCTGATTACGTTGCGAAAAATATATGTCATACGCTGAGAACGCAGGAGTTTGACATATATGAACACGGAAATTTTGCGGTACATATCTCGCTTCCGTCATTTGGAATACATAACGTGAGAAATGCTTTGGCATCATTTGTTGCCTCACATGTTTGCGGTGTGCCTGTTGATATCATAGCCGACGGGCTGGCACATTTTAAAGGAGCAAAGCGTCGTATGGAGTATAAAGGAATTGTAAACGGTGCATACGTTTATGATGACTATGGTCATCATCCGACCGAAATTCGAGCAACGCTGTCCGGAGCGAAAGATTTTTGTCACGGACGTTTGATATGTGCGTTTCAACCTCACACATACAGCAGAACAGCCACACTTATTAATGATTTTGCCGATGCGTTTGAACTTGCCGACGCTGTAATATTTGCCGATATATATGCAGCAAGAGAAAGCGATAATCTCGGAATATCGTCCGAAATTGTTGCACGCCGTCTCGGAGGCAAGGGAATATATGCGGGATCTGCGTGTGCCGTTGCCGACGAAATAAATAAAATCGCCACTTCGGGCGATACTGTGATTGTTATGGGTGCGGGAGATATATATAAGGTCTTTGACCAATTGAATTTAAAATAATCAAAAAGCAGGCACAAGCCTGCTTTTTGATTTAAGCGTCTATATCTTTCATATATTCCTTGCCGTGTGTGGCAATGAATTTTTTTCTTGCAACTATGTTGTCGCCAAGAAGAGTATCGAATATTTCGTCTGTTTTTTGCGGATCCGCCGGACATACTGCGATAAGTCTTCTTGTTTCGGGGTTCATAGTGGTTTCCCACATCATATCGGGGTCGTTTTCACCAAGACCTTTGGAACGCTGAATGGTATATTTTTTGTTGCCGATCTCTTTGAGAATATCGGTTTTTTCAAATTCATCGTATGCAAAATATTTTTTATCTTTTACGGTTATTTCGAAAAGAGGCGTTTCTGCGATAAATACACGCTGTTCTTTGATAAGCGTGGGAAGCAGGCGGTAAAACATCGTCAAAAGCAAAGTTCTTATTTGAAATCCGTCCTCATCCGCATCGGTACAAATTATAATTTTTGACCAACGCAACGAATCAAGATCGAAAGGAACGATATCGCCTTTAACTTTTCCTTCGATTTCCACACCACAGCCTATGACTTTCAGTAAGTCGGTAATAATTTCGCTTTTGAAAATTCTCGCATAGTCCGCTTTAAGGCAGTTAAGCGTTTTTCCTCTTACGGGGATTATAGCCTGCATTTCGGCAGAGCGTCCGAGTTTACATGATGTAAGAGCGGAGTCGCCCTCCACTATATAAAGTTCTCTGACATTGGGGTCTTTTGAACGGCAATTGACAAATTTTTCAACCCTGTTGGCAATATTATCAACGCTTCCCGAAAGTTTCTTTTTGAGGTTTATCCTTGCACTTTCGGCAGTTTCACGGCTTCGCTTGTTAACAAGTACTTGGTTTGCCATAATGTCCGCTTCAAGAGGATGCTCCGTAAAGAAAATTTCGAGATTGCGACGCAAAAATTCATTCATCGCCTCGTATATGAAACTGTTGGTTATTGCTTTTTTGGTTTGGTTTTCATAGGACGTAACCGTCGAAAAACTGCTACTTATATAAACGAGACAGTCCGCAACGTCGGCAAATGTTATTTTTGCCTCGTTTTTGTTATATTTACCACTTGTTTTGAGATATTTGTCAATGGCAAACGTAAACGCACTTCGCACCGCTCTGTCGGGAGAACCGCCGTGTTCGAGAAAACTTGAATTGTGATAATATTCAAGGCGACTCGTGGTGTTGGATATACAAAATGAAAAATCGGAAATCAGTCTGTATTCGGGGCGGTCGGCAGAATCACGTCCTTGTGTTTCAAGATGCCAGAGTACAGGCTCTGTTTTCGCAGAATCGCCGACAAGTTCCTTGATATAGTCGGAAATTCCGTTTTCATAATAATATTTTGTTTCCGTAAACGTTTTGTCGTCTTCTTCCGTGAGAAGTACAAAAGATATACCGGCATTTACGACAGCCTGACGTCTGAGAACGTCGCTTATATGTTCCGCCGGAATATTTATATCCGTGAAAACGTCCTTGTCGGGTCGCCAATGAATAACCGTTCCCGTTCTTTTTTCACGACGTTCGAGCGGTCTTTCTTCGAGTTCTCCCGTTGTGGGATTACCTTTTTTAAACGATATATGTCGTTCGGTCGCTCCGTCATATGAGTAAACGTCCATAAATTCAGACGAGTACTGTGTGGCACAGGCACCGAGACCATTCAGACCAAGTGAAAACTCGTATGCCGAACTTCCACCGTTGTTGTCGTATTTGCCTCCTGCGTACAGTTCGCAATAGATGAGATACCAGTTCCATTGTTCCTCCTTTTGGTTGTATCCGAGAGGAACTCCTCGACCGTGGTCGTCAACTTTTATGCTTTTGTCTTTGTAAAGCGTTGTGGTGATTACGTTGCCGTGTCCTTCACGTGCCTCGTCAACGGCGTTTGAGAGTATTTCGAAATATGAGTGTTCACAGCCTTCAAGACCATCCGACCCGAATATTACGGCGGGTCTTTTCCTTACTCTGTCCGCACCTTTAAGAGAACTTATACTTTGATCTCCGTAGGTCGAGGTTTTACGTGAGCCTTTATTTTCAGCCATTGGGGCGTCTCCTTTAAAAACATTAAACTGTATAATTATCCAAGTATCATTATAGCAGATTTTTTGGGTTTTGAAAAGGGATTTTTTTATTTTTTTAAATTTTTTTGTGTTTTCACTTGAAAGAAGCGATTAAATATTATATAATATATTAAATGTTGTCTTTTTACGGCATAAATCCGTGTGGAAGATGGTGGAGGGAATTGTTTTGAATACAAATTCTTATCTTTTAAAAAAAATAAATAATTCAAAGTGCGACGTTTTGGGTTTCGGCAGATCTAACCGACCCCTTGTGGATTTTTTGTTGCAATACAATGCCGGCGTCTGCGTTCACGACAAAAATTACGCCTTGGAAAACGACGATGACGTTAAGCGTTTAAAGGAAAAAGGTGTAACTTTTGTTTTGGGAGAGAATTATCTTTCCGAAATTGACGGCGATATTATTTTCCGTTCTCCGGGGTTCAGACCCGATATCCCCGAAATTGCAAATGCGGTAAGTCGTGGAGCGATACTGACGAGCGAAATGGAGTTGTTTTTTGAACTTACGGACGCAAAAATATTCGGAATTACGGGTTCGGACGGAAAGACAACAACGACAACGTTGACATACAAACTTCTTTCTGCCGAATGTCTCAGACGTGGATACGGTCACGCATATGTCGGAGGAAATATAGGTTCTCCGCTTCTTCCGCTTGTATCCGAAATGACGGAAGATGACTTTGCCGTGGTGGAACTTTCGTCTTTCCAACTTATGACAATGAAAAAATCGCCCGATAGAGCGATAATTACGAATTTGTCACCCAATCATCTTGATTGGCACCGTGGATATGAGGAATATATTTCCGCAAAGAAAAATATATGCGACCCCAAATCGGTATCCGCATTTGTTACAAATGCGGACAACGCTTATACGGTTGACATCGCCAATAATCTAAATATACCGGTCACATATTTTTCTTCAACAAAAAATTCATACGGTGCAATAGTTCCGCCTTATAAGAATAATTGTCGTGCAATATATGAGAAAAGCGGAAAAATTTTTATTGAGAGTCTTTACGGTGGCAAGGAAGAGATTCTTTGCACGTCCGATATAAGACTTCCCGGGCGTCACAACGTTGAAAATTATATGGCGGCAATAGCGATAACGGACGGATACGTGTCAAGAGAACTTATCGCACCGCTTGCTCGGGAGTTTGGTGGGGTTGAGCATAGGCTGGAATTTGTGCGAGAACTTGACGGCGTAAAATATTATAACAGTTCGATAGATTCAAGCCCGTCCCGAACGCATGCGGCATTGTCCGCTTTGCCACAAAAACCGATAATCATATGCGGAGGCAAGGACAAAGGCATTCCGTTTGACGGACTTGCAAGAGATTTGTGCGAAAGGGTAAAATCGGTAGTGCTTACCGGGGCTACCGCACAGACAATAAAGAGTGAAATAGAAAAATGTCCAAATTACGATTCCGAAAAAACATGTGTCGAAATTGTGCCTGATTTTGCCGATGCGGTAAATATGGCACGAAAAATGGCTGAGTGCGGAGACATCGTGCTTTTGTCACCCGCATGCACAAGTTTTGATGCGTTTAAGAGTTTTGAGGAACGTGGAAATTATTTCAAAAAAATAGTCAATGACTTTAAATAGATTTATTTGAATCTAAAAAATCAAGGAGACGATAAGAATATGGAACTTAAAGAACTAATCGTGTCGCTGTCGTCGCTTATGTCCGTTACGGGATGCGAGAGTTACAGCACGGAAAAATTAAATGGTCTTATAGGCGGTATATTTGACGAATATTATACCGATAAAATCGGAAATCATATTTTCGTTAAAAAATGCGGTAGAGAAAACGCCCCCAAAATAATGGTGGATTGCCATTTTGATGAGGTGGGATTTATCGTATCCGGCATAGGCGAAGGAGGATTTTTACACATTGCCAACGTCGGCGGTATAGATGCGAAGATTTTGCAGTCATCGGAAGTTATAATATACGGCGAACGTCAGGTATACGGAGTTATAGGCTCGACCCCTCCTCATCTTATGAAGCCCGCTGATGCCGGCAAGGTAAAAGAAATTGAAAACCTCATTGTTGATACCGGACTTTCAAAAGAAGAACTTGAAAAAATTTGCCCGATAGGCACACCGGTAGGATACAAGCCCAAGTATACGGAACTTTTGGGTGGTCGTCTTGCCGGTAAGGCGTTTGACGACAAGGCGTGTGGGGCGTGTGCCGTTTGGGCTGTATCACAAGTTTCGACCGACAAACTTGCGGGAGATATTTATTTTACTTTCACAACACGTGAAGAAGTCGGAGGTGTCGGTGCATCAACGTCGGCATACGGAGTTTGCCCCGATTATGCTTTGGTTATGGACGTGACAAATTCTTACGTTCCCGGCATGGATGGTCAAAAATGGACGGTTATCGGAAGCGGTGTGGCAATTTCCGCCTCCGCTGTCACAAACAGAAAACTTACGAAAATGACACGAGAGTTGTGCGATAAAAACAACATAAAGTATACTATGCGTGCGGAACCGAACAATACGGGAACAAATGCGAACAATATCGGAACAATAGGTGACGGTGTACCCACCGTCCTTGCAAGTTTGCCGTTGCGTAATATGCATACGTCAAATGAGATATTGTCGCTTGACGACGCACAGGCACTTTCAAGTCTTGTTTGCGAATTTATTACCTCGAAAGAAATTGCGGAGGCGTTTGGAAGATGAAATACAGCGGAACAGAACTTATAGAGCAATTGAGTATGATATTCGGTCCGTCGGGATATGAGGATGAAGTTGCGGATTTCATACTTGAACAGATAGACGGTGATTGTGATTCCATCACACGTGACAGAGTGGGCAATATTATTGCAAAAGTATCTGGCAGAGGAATAGAGTACAACCCTTCGGAACCGAAAAAAGTTATGATTGCGTCGCATATGGACGAAGTTGGATTTATGATATCCGACATAACAGAGGACGGATATCTTAAATTTATGTCCGTTGGAGGTATATCTCCGACGGTACTCCCTGACAAAAAGATTGTTCTCGGAGAAGCGGACAGAAGAATACACGGCGTTATATCATCGAAAGCAATTCATATGCAGAGTGCGGATGAAAGAAAAAAAATCGTTCCCGTAAGTCAGATGTATATTGATATCGGTGCGGAAAACGAAGAAGATGCCAAAAAGTATATCGAGGTCGGAGACGTCGGAGTATTTGATTCGGATTTTGTGAAATTCGGAGAGAACGAAAGATTTATAAAAGGCAAGGCACTTGATGACAGACTCGGTTGTGCATTGATGATAGATATTATGCGTAAATTGCATACAAGCGACAAGGGGCTTGAATACGACGTCTATTTTGCATTTACCTGTTGTGAAGAAATCGGTATATCCGGTGCGAGAGTTGCGGCAAATACAATATGTCCTGACGTTGCGATAGTACTGGAATCCACCGCTGTGGCTGACATTCTCGGTGTTTCCGAACAGTCTGTTGTGTCAAGGCTCGGTGAGGGCGGAGCAATTTCGCTGATGGACAGAAGCACGATATATGACAGAAGTCTCGTTGAAGTGGCTTTGTCGGTTGCACAAGCGAAGGATATTAAGGTTCAAATAAAGAAATATGTATCCGGCGGAAACGATTCCGCAAATATTCAGCGGAGTGGTAGAGGTGTTAAAGTTCTTTCGCTTTCCGCACCTTCGAGATATATCCACAGTGCATCTAACGTAATTTGCGAGGACGATGCCAATGCAATGAGGTCGCTTGTATATGCACTTGTAGCTGACGGAAAACTCTAATCAAATGCAAAATCAAAGAAGATAAAAAGGAGATTTACCATGCTTAATACATTGAAAACACTTAACGCCTGTTCTTCCGTTTCCGGCAGAGAGACGTCTGTATCAAATAAAATACTTACCTATATTGCACCTCTTACGGATAAGGTTTGGGAAGACCCGATGGGAAATCTTATTGCCGTAAAGCATGGAAACGGTGAAAATAAAAAGAAAATAATGCTTTGTGCACATATGGATGAAATAGGATTTATCGTAACTCATATTGACGACAAGGGACTCATTCGAATAAGCCCGGTCGGAGGTATAAATTTCATTGCCGCTTCTTTCGGATACGTTGTATCGGAAAACGGTGTTAAGGGTGTGCTTGTTCCCGACAGCGGAACTGCGGTAGGCGATATTACAGCCGATAAAGTTTATATTGATATCGGTGCAAAAGACAAGAAGGATGCAGAGAAAAAGGTTAAAATAGGAGATACGTTTAATCTTGAATCATCGGTTACAAGAATAGGAAGAAAAATATGCGGACGCCCGATTGATGACCGCATAGGTTGTGTTATTCTTATTGAAATTGCACGCAAACTTTGCGAGGCACAATGCAAAAACGATATTTATTTCTGTTTCTCGGTTCAGGAAGAGGTAGGAATAAGAGGAGCGAAAACAGCGGCATATTCAATTGAGCCTGATTATGCAATTGTATTTGACGTGACGGGTACAGGAGACGTTCCCGGTGCAAAACCGATGGCTTGTGCTTTGGGCGATGGTGCCGCAATTAAAATTAAAGATAATTCGGTAATTTGCGATAGAGAAACGGTTAAAATTCTCTCCGAACTTGCCAAAGAGAATGACATAAAGCATCAATTTGAAATTCTTCCCTATGGCGGAACAGATACGGCATCGATACAGATGGCACGTGGCGGCTCAAAGGCAGTTGCACTTTCCATACCAACAAGATACATTCATACCGGTGTTGAAATGATTGATATGAACGATGTGTCCGAGTGTGTTAAACTTGCACTTGCATTTGCAGAACATATTTAATTCGGAGACGTAGCGATGCATTTTTCAAATGAAATAATAACAAAGGTCACGGAAGCGGAAAAGGCGTTAACGGATATTTTTGCGGAAATAGACAGGGTTTCTTTCCATAATACAAGCAAGATAATGGACAGTTTCCGTGAGAATAGAGTTGCTACTGCCATGTTCGATTCGACGAGCGGATACGGATACGACGACAGGGGAAGGGATACGCTTGACAAAATATGGGCGGAGGTAATGGATGCCGAATCGGCTTTTGTTCGCCACAATATTGTAAACGGAACACAGGCGTTGACAATAGGCTTGTTTGGAATTTTGCGACCGGGAGACCTCATGGTTTCGGTTGCGGGAAAGCCATATGATACACTTGAAGAAGTTATCGGAATCACAGGAGAGACGGGAAATGGCTCTCTTGCGGATTTCGGAGTGAAATATTCGCAGATTGAACTTATAGACAATAAAGTTTTCGATTTTGAAGCGATAGGGAATGTGTTGCGTGAAAATATCGCTTGCGGAAAGCCCGTAAAAGTGATTTTTGTGCAACGTTCGAAGGGGTACCTTAACAGAAGAACACTTACGGTTGCTGAAATCGGCGAACTTGTAAAACTTGTAAAGTCTATTTCACCCGAGACATACGTTGTGGTTGATAACTGCTACGGGGAATTTACCGAGGAATACGAACCCACGCACGTTGGTGCGGATATGATAATAGGCTCACTTATAAAAAATCCCGGTGGTGGTATGGCTGAAACGGGAGGATACATTGCGGGAACCGCTCGTGCGGTCGAGCTCGCTTCTTACAGATTAACATCTGTCGGTTGCGGTCTTGAAGTGGGGGCAACCATGGGTCAAAATAAGAGCCTTTATAAGGGTCTGTTTTATGCACCGCATACTACCGCACAAGCACTTAAAACGGCACATCTTGCCGCATACGTTTTCGGAAGTATGGGGTACAACGTAAGTCCTGTGTGGAACGAAAAGCGTTCGGATATAATTCAAACCGTTATAACCGGTTCCGCAGACTTGCTTTGTGCTTTTTGCAGAGGAATACAAAAAGGGTCGCCTGTCGACTCGTTTGTGACGCCCGAGCCGTGGGAAATGCCCGGGTATACCAGTAAGGTTATTATGGCGGCGGGTGCGTTTGTACAGGGTTCTTCCATTGAATTGTCTGCGGACGGTCCGATACGTCCTCCTTACACTGTATACTTCCAAGGCGGATTGACATATGAAAGCGGAAAAATCGGAATTATGTCTGCGGCTCAGTCTGTTATGGAATATGAAAAAAACATATAAACGGAGTTTTATTGTGAAGAATAAAGGAAGAATTTTATTTATTTTGCTCATATCCGTCCTAACTCTTCTTTGCTTTTCGTCTTGCTCGGACAAGGATATACCCGAAGATTATCAACTTGTTGTAAGAGCGAGGGATACGTTTAGATTATACGTTCCCACGCAGGGTTGGATGCCAAACACAGGTAGTGGCGTGACGAGTGCATACTATTCCGTTTCAACTGCGGAAACCGGCAATCCCGCCACTTCTGTTAGTGTGTATATACCGGACGATGCAACGGGATGCGAGTCGGTTGCGGAATATTGGGAAATTTGCAAAAATAAACTTTCGAATGAACTTGATGAATTCAACTATCTTTCGGAAAATGATGAAAACACGTCTCTTGGTGGCGAGTCGGCGAAAAAATATATTTATACCGCAAAAATGCACACGGGAGTTGAAAATTCAGACGCCGGTGTTGCGGTTACATATAAATTTATGCAGGTTATGGCGATGCATAACGGCAAAATATACGTCCTTATGATGTCCGCTCCCGAATCTCAATTTGAGGCAAGAGCCGAGGAAATGAACGGAAGTTACGAGGACGATGACCTCGGTATTATCGGATATTTTAAATTTGCAGATGCCTACGTTTCCGACGATGATAAAAAATACAGCACAAAAACAGATATACCGGACGGTATGGTGCTGGCTTCGTCAAAGGAACGTCCGTATACGTTATTTGCTCCGATGGGCTGGACTGTTGATGAAAGTTCCGATATCACAACAGTTTATGCGTCAGACAAGTCCAATCTTACGGTACAGTACATAATGCCAAGTGAGACGGAACATTCTGTGGACAAGTATTTAGATGCGTGCTTGGGTAGATACAAGTCGATGCTGAACGATTTTGTCTCGGGAGAGGCGACCGAAATGACGATAGGCGGAGTTGACGGTAGTCTTATTTGCGAATTTTCCGGAAGTAGCGGTGGCGTTAAATACAAATTTAAGCAAGCGATAGTTTTAAAAGGCGAGGTATATTACGTTATAACGTATACCGCATTGTCTGAAAATTATGACACTCATATTTCAGATGTCGACAAAATGATTGAATGTTTTTCGTTGAAGTAAAGGTATTGAAATGATTTATCTTGACAACAGTGCAACGACGGCGTTGTCGCAGTCGGTTAAAGAAAAAATGATATCGGTTCTTGATGCTTACGGTAACCCGTCTTCACGTCACGCTCTCGGTATTGAATCACGCAAGTTAATTGAAGAGGCAAGAGAAAATATTGCCGTATCGCTGGGTCTGAAAAAATCCGATTCACAAAGGATTATATTTACGTCATGCGGAACAGAGGCAAATAATCTTGCTGTTTTCGGTAGCATATATTCCAAAGAAAAGTATAAGGGTAAAAAAATAATTACGACAAATTCAGAGCATCCGTCAATTGAAAATGCAATGCAACGACTGCAAAAAGACGGATTTGAAGTTGTGAGACTTTCAACCGTCGGCGGAGTATTGGATATAGATGAATTCGAACGTCAAATGGACGGAAACGTTGTTCTTGTGTCGATTATGACGGTCAATAATGAGACCGGTGCCGTATATGACATTAAAAAAATATTCTCGATTGCCAAAAAGAAAAATCCCGATGTAATTACTCATACGGATTGCGTACAAGGCTATCTTAAAATTGCATTTAATCCGCAGGATGTCGGTGCGGATTTGGTCAGTATCAGTTCGCACAAAATACACGGTCCGAAAGGTGTCGGAGCGTTGTACGTGTCTCCTGACATAATGAAGACAAAAAAACTTGTACCTTTTATGACCGGCGGAGGTCAAGAGAGTGGATTTCGCTCCGGAACCGAAAATTTGATTGGTATTGTCGGTTTCGGAGTGGCATCAAAAGAGGGCTATTCAAATCAGGCACAGAATATACAAAAACTTTTAGGTCTGCGAACACTGGCACAAGAACAGGCAATTTCGGCAGGAGCGAAAATAAATACTCCGCACGGTGAAATTGCTCCTCATATTGTGAGCGTAAGGCTTCCGAACATTAAAAGTGAGACCATGCTAAATTTCTTGTCGGCAAAGGGAATTTGCGTGTCGTCAGGATCTGCTTGCTCGTCTCATTCCGGGCATATTTCGGGAACGCTTATCGGATTTGGCCTCACAGCCAATGAAGCGGATTCAACAATCAGAGTCAGTCTTGGTGAAAACAATACCGAGGAAGACATTATAACTTTCGGTAGGGCATTAAAAGACGGAATAGGTATGCTTGTAAAATTTAAAAGATGATAAGGTTCAAATAACGTATAAATGTTGGCGGTTGAGTTGAACGCTTGCAAAGGCATATATGCTTTTGCAGTGAAAGTATTCTACCGCCACTGTTTTATTTGTCGATGACATGGTGGATAATGCTATTTCCATTAAAAATACGATTTTTTTTAAAAAAGAAATAACTTCTAAAAAAAATGAAAAAAATTGAAAAAAGGTATTGACAAACTTTCCGGTCTGTGCTATAATAGACAAGTCGCAGGGCAAAAGCGACAAATGAATGGAAGCATAGCTCAGTTGGGAGAGCATCTGCCTTACAAGCAGAGGGTCATAG